>QHSC01000092.1 GCA_003220345.1 Candidatus Rokuibacteriota bacterium
ACATGCGGAAAAGGGGGCGGCGCGGGCCGGCCGCAGCCTCGAAGGATTCCGCAACTGTGCGCTCACCAACATCGCGCTGCTCGACCCCGGCGAGGACGTCACCTCGAACCGCGTGATTCGCACGATCGGGCCGAACGTGATGGCCAGCGTCTACTACTTCTACGACGAGGTGCACGAGCGGGGCATCGATCCGCCGACCTTTCTCCGGCCCATGTGGAAGCGATACTGCGCCCTCGTCGAGAAGACCCCGCCCGAGCGCCGGCACTTCCGCACCCACGAGTTCCACTACACGTACCTGCATCCGGGCGAGGCCGAGCTGATCGACGCCGACCTGATCCGGGCGACGTGCCTTGTCGGCTCCGCAGACGAGCTGATCGAACAGATCCGTGAGCTCGAGCGTCAGGGCCTTCAGGAGCTCATGTTCGCCACCGGCGTGGACGAGAAGTGGCGCTTCGCCGAGGCCTTCGCGCGCCAGGTGATGGAGCGCGTCTAATGCCCGTGTCAGAAATCCGCGGACAACGCGTTTGGCCAGGCAGCCCCGCACACGTTATGATCGTCGCCCATGCCGATCCGGATCCTGAACACTCCGGTGACACTCGAGGAGCTGAGACGACTTGCCGCGGATCAGTTCGGAGATTTCGTCAAGGCGGTGGTAGATGTGGGTCGCGGCGTGATGGCCATCGGCGGAGAGTTGCACGCTGACGAGGAGGCCACGCTGCTCGACGAAGGGGCTCGTCAAGCGGATCTCTGGGGCATCAATCTGTACCCCGACCGACCGGTGGAAGAGATGGTGGAGTTCGACTCGATGATCAATGTTCGTCCGTCTCAGAGCAATCGATCGCGGGGAGTCGAGGACCCGACTGTCCGGCGCCAGATCCAGGTCATCGTCGAGAGGCTGGTCGTTCGGTGAGCGAGCCGCGTCACCAGCACCGTGACCTGGCGGCTGGACGGTGGGGGCAGCTCTCGCTCGCCGAGCAACTTGGCAATGTCGGCAGCGAGGTCGGACGAATGCTCCGCTGGCGAGACCGCGACGACCGTCTGATGTCGAGCGCTTTCGATCGAGCGCTGGAGCTGCTGGACCTGACGCTCGCCGACTCGCGCTGGCGCGGTCGCTTACGCGAAATTGCCAGGGTGCGGGAGCTCCTGTGCGATGCCATGGCCGGCGGCCGCGACTATGCCACCATGCTGGAGGACCTGGACCGCTACTTCCTCGCCTTCGCCATGGCGGCGCGTAGAAGCCGATAGTCTAAGCCAGGACTCTCCATATCGATATCACGCGCGGCCGGTCGTGCTTTCCAGGCGGAGGGCGGCGCATTCATCGTAGAGGATGCCGTCGACGATGGTGACGGGTTGGCCGACCATGGCCAGGAGCTTCTCGATCTTGTAGTCGCCGAAGCGCAGGCCCATGCGGGCATAGCGCGCCCCGATCACCACCTTGGCAATGCCGGACACGCAGATGGCGAAGCAGCACATGGCGCACGGCTCCACCGTGGTGTAGAGGACGCAGTCGGCGAGCGGACCCTGACCCGCGCGGTAGCTGGGATTCACGACGCGGAGCCGCGTGGAGAGGCGCCGCAGCACCACCGTCTCCGCGTGGGCGGTCACGTCGAAGGTGGAAACCGCCTCGTTGTGCCCGCGCGCGAGGACCTCGCCACCGCGCACGATGACGCCGCCCACCGCCATGTTGCCCTCGGCGAGGCCGGCGCGCGCTTCTTCCAGCGCGATCCGCATGAACCGCTCGTGCTCGGTATCCATGTCGCCTCTCCTCCGGGGCCGACGACGAATGTGCGTGCAGCTACGCTCTTCGCACGCCCACCGCTGTATTGCAAGACTTGCCTCGCGCGTGATCGGTGGGGGGGTGTCGGGGGAGAAGCGGCGACGCTCCCCCCTGACTTGAACAGACCGGTGGGGGGGTGTCGGGGGAGGAGCGGCGACGCTACCCCCCGACTTGAACAGACCGGTGGGGGGGTGTCGGGGGAGGAGCGGCGACGCTCCCCCCTGACTTATCTAAGCCGCTCCCCCCTGACTTATCCAAGATCCAGCGGTCGAGGGCGGCGGCGAGGTCGGCGGGCTTGACGGGCTTGGAGAGGTAGTCGTCCATGCCGGCGGCGAGGCAGCGCTCCTGGTCGCCCTGCATGGCGTTGGCCGTGAGGGCGATGATGGGGATGCGGGCCACGGTGGGGCGGTCGGCCGCGCGGATTCTCTGGGTCGCCTCCAGGCCATCCATCTCGGGCATCTGGACGTCCATGAGCACCAGGTCGTAGCCGACCCTTGTCACCGCTTCGACGGCTTCGCGCCCATTGCCAACCACGTCCACCCGATGGCCCTTCTTCTCGAGAAGGCGAGCGATGAGCTTCTGGTTGACGGCGTTGTCCTCGGCCACGAGGATCCGCGCCGACCGCGTCGGAGGTGACGCGACGGGCTCGGCCGCGGCCCGCTCCGGTGAGACCGGCGCCGCCGTGCTGCCTCGGCCCAGAAGCGCCACGAGCTGCGCAAGCAGGCGAGATGCGCGCACCGGCTTGGGCAGTCGCGCGTCGATCCCCGCCTCACGCCCCTCGTTGCTGTGGCCGGCCTCGGCCCAGGAGCTCAGGAGCAGCAGCTTGATGCCGGTGAGGTCCGGATCGGCCTTGATGGCTCGGGCGAGGGCGAGGCCGTCCATGCCCGGCATCTGCATGTCGAGCAGCGCCACCTGGTGGGTGGACCCGGCCGCGGCGGCGGCGCGCAGGCGCTCGAGCGCGATCGGTCCGTCCGGCGCTTCTTCCGCCTCCATGCCCCAGACGCGGAGCTGCTCGCGGAGGAAGACCCGGTTGGTGGCGTTGTCGTCGACGATGAGGGCGCGCGCCCCGCGCAGGGCCGCGGTATCGGCGGCGGGATCGGCCGCCCCCTCGGGGACGCGCTCGAGCCGCACGGTGAATCGGAAGGTGCTGCCTTGTCCCGGCTCGCTGTCCACCCCGATCTCGCCGCCCATCAGCTCCACGAGCCGCCGGCAGATCGCGAGCCCTAGCCCGGTGCCGCCGAACTTCCGCGTGGTCGAGCTATCGGCCTGGCTGAACGGCTGGAAAAGCCGCGCGCGGGCCTCGGGCGTGATGCCGACGCCGCTGTCGCGCACCGCGACCTGGAGCTCGACGGTGTCGGGTCCCTCGTGCGCTACCTCGACCGTGGTCACCACCTCGCCCCGCTCCGTGAACTTGATGGCGTTTCCGAGCAGGTTGATGAGCACCTGACGGAACCGGCCGGGATCGCCGCGGAGAGTGGCTGGGATCTTCGAGTCGACTCGCGACGCGAGCTCGAGACGCTTGGTATGGGCGCGCTCGGCGAGCAGCTCCGTCGCCTCTTCCACCGCGGCCGCCACGGAGAAGTCGATGTGCTCGAGCTCCATCCGGCCCGCCTCGATCTTCGACAGGTCGAGGATCTCGTTGAGGATGCCGAGAAGCGCGCTCCCCGAGCTGCGGACGGTCTCCGCGTACTCGCGCTGCTCGGCGGTGAGCGAGGTGTCGAGGAGGAGCCCGGTCATGCCCAGCACACCGTTCATGGGCGTGCGGATCTCGTGGCTCATCATGGCCAGGAAGTCGCTCTTGGCGCGGGCCGCGTGCTCCGCGGCGACCTTGGCGCGATGAAGCTCGTCCTCGATCTCCTTGCGCGCGGTGATGTCCACGCACACGCCCAGCACGCAGCGGCCGCGCCCGGGGACCTCGATCGGCATCTTGCTGGTCTGCAGCCAGGTGGTACGCCCGTGGGTGGTCAGGGGCTGCTCGGAGATGAAGACCGCCTCGCCGCTGTCGATGACCCGCTGGTCGGCCTCGAGGAATCGCTGCACCTCTCCGTCGGGAGCTCCCAGGATTTGCCCGATCTCCATGTGGGTCATGCCCGTCATGCGCTCGGCGGTCAGTCCGTAGACCGTGGCCATGGTCTGGTTGGCCAGGAGGAATGTGCCCTCGCGATCCTTGATGAAGATGAGGGTCGGGCTGGCGTCGATGATGCGCTGGAGGAGGGCCCGGTCGGCGGCGAGCGCCGTCTGGGGGGCCGCCGGCTGGCTTGCCTGTCGCGCGCGGCGGACGGCGGCCGAGAGGGCGAAGCCGATCACGATGCCGGCGCCCATGAGCGCGACGGCGGCCATGGGCACGATGGCGACCAGGGACAGAAGCCCGAGCAAGTAGACGAGCACGACGGAAGAGGCGAAGCCCGACGCGAGATAGAATCGCCGCCGGCGACTCTGAGTCGAAGCCCTTCCGCTCATGCTCTCCCCGCTTCCTCCTGGAAGTCGCCGTCCCATGCCCTGCGGTGTCCGAGCAGTACCCTTCGCCGGAGTTATCGGCAGGGGCCGGCCCGGAGCGGAGGGGGTAGGAGAGTGGGAATTGACGGTCCCGGCGGCTTGGGCTAGGCTCGGCGCGTGCTCGATCTCGTGATCCGTGGCGGGCAGGTCGTGACGTCCCAGGGCGTGGCCATCGCCGACGTGGGCGTGGAGGGGGAGCGCATCGCCATCCTCGGCACGCCGGGCTCGCTCCCCGCGGAGTCGGCGCGCGTCATCGACGCCACGGGCAAGATCGTGGTGCCGGGGGGCGTCGAGCCGCACGCGCACCTCGCGCACCCCATCATGTCGCACCCCGATGAGCCCAGCATCACCCTCGGCCCCGAGGAAGACACCAAGGGCATGGCCTGCGGCGGCACGACGACCCACGTGGATTTCTGCTTCGTGCGGCCCGGTGGCGAGATCATGCCGATGCTGGAGCAGCGGGCGGCGCGGTGGAAAGGGCAGTCCTACGTCGACTACGCTTTCCACATCACGCTGGCGGGGGCGCTGCCCCTGCGGACCTTCGAGCAGATCCCCGAGGCAATCCAGCAGGGGCACCCGTCCTTCAAGGTGTTCACGACGAGCATCCTGCCCCCGCATCCCAAGCGCCCCACGAACCGCATCGACTTCGGCCGCATCGGCTTCGCCATGGAGAAGGTGGCCAAGCACGGCGGCATCATGATCGTGCACGGCGAGGACGAGGATCTCGTCCAGTTCAACTACGAGCTCTTCCGCGAGCAAGACCGGATGGACGGGTCGAACCTCCACCTCGTGCACACCAATCTATCCGAGCTGCTCGCCTTCCGGCGCACCATCGCGCTCGCGCGGGCCAAGGGGGCGGGCATCTACTTCGTTCACACCTCGGCGCGGGAAGGGGTGGAGGCCATCGCGGAGGCTCGCGCCGCGGGTCTGCCCGTGTACGGCGAGACGCTCCACCAGTACGCGTGCTTCAACGCGGAGTACTACAAGACCCCGCGTGGCTTCTGCTCGCACACGTATCCCTCGCTGAAGTTCCCGGAGGATCAGGCCGCGCTCTGGAACGGGCTCGTGCACGGCGGGCTCTCCACCCTGGCCACCGACGAGTACCCGACGAGCCTCGCCCTCAAGCTCAGGGGAAAGACCATCGAGGACGTCACGGGCGGCAACGTGGGCGCCGAGGCGCGCATGGGCATCGGCTTCACCGAGGGTGTGGGCAAGCGCGGCATGTCGCTCGAGCGGTACGTGGACATCACCGCGACGAATGCCGCCAAGATCCTCGGCCTCTACCCTCGCAAGGGTGTCATCGCGCCGGGCAGCGACGCCGACTTCGCCCTCATCGATCCGACCATCCGCAAGACGCTGACCAAGGACGATTTCCACGTCACGGACTACAGCCCCTGGGAGGGCTGGCAGGTGACGGGCTGGCCGGTCATGACCATCCTGCGCGGGCGCGTCATCGCCGACCGCGGCAAGCTCCTCGGCAGCACGGGCGATGGCCAGCTCCTCACGCGCAAGATCGACCCGCGGGTCCTGAACCGGCCCGCCTGCTGATCGGAGGCTCTCCCATGGCCGGCAAGCTCTTCGAAGAGCTCGCGGTGGGCCAGGTGTTCCAGCATCAGCCCGGCCGCACCGTCACCGAAGCCGACAACGTGCTGTTCTCGTGCCTGACCATGAACCCGCAGCCGCTCCACGTGGACTTCCACGCCGCGGCCAAGGCCGAGTTCGGCAAGCCGCTCGTCAACAGCCTCTTCACCCTTGGCGTCGCCGTGGGGCTCTCCGTCGGAGAGACGACGCTGGGCACCACGGTGGGCAACCTGGGCTTCGAGAAGGTGGAGTTTCCCAAGCCGGTCTTTCACGGCGACACCATCTATGCGGAGACGGAAGTGGTGGAGAAGCGCGAGTCGAAGTCTCGGCCCGAATGGGGGATCGTCACCTTCGAGCACCGTGCGAAGAACCAGCACGGCGAGCTCATCATGCGCTGCCGCCGCGCCGCCATGATGCGCCGGAAGGGCAAGGCGTGATGCGCCGATCGCTTCACTTCGTCCCCGGCGGACAGGAGCGGATGATCGCCAAGGCCCTCACCCTCCCCGCGGATGGCCTCATCCTCGATCTCGAGGACGCGGTGCCTCCTTCATTGAAGCCCGCGACGCGGCCCATCGTGCGTCGCTGGCTCGAGACCCTCGACTTCGGCGGGCGCGAGCGGTGGGTGCGGATGAATCCGATCTTCACCGAGCACGCCATCCCCGACCTGGAGGAGACCATCACCGCCCGGCCCGATGGATACCTGGTGCCCAAGCCGCGCTCGGCCGCCGACGTGCGCCAGGTGGCGCAGGCCCTCGAGCGGCTCGAGGAGAAACACGGGATCCCCTTCGGGTCGACCAAGCTCATCCTCATCGCCACGGAGACGCCGCGCGGGCTCCTCAACATCGGCGAGGTCGCCGCGGCCAGCCCGCGGATCACCGCGCTGTCCTGGGGCATCGAGGACCTGGGGGCGGCCATGGGCCTGCCCCGCGTTCGGGATGAGTCGGGGCGCTATCTGGACATTCCCCGCCACGCGCGTGTCATGTGCGCGGTGGCAGCCTCGGCCGCAGGCGTGGAATGGCTCGACACCGTCTACACGGATATTCCCGATCTCGAAGGGCTGCGGCGCGAGTGCAGGGAAGGCGTGGCCATGGGCTTCAGCGGGAAGCTGTCGATCCATCCGAGCCAGGTCGAGGTGATCAACCAGGAGTTCACGCCCTCCAAGGCCGACGCCGAGGATGCCCTCGCGCTCATCGCGGCCTTCGAAGAGCACGCGCGCAAGGGCGCGGGCGCCTTCGCCTGGAAGGGCCAGATGATGGACCAGCCCCACCTCACCCGCGCGCAAAAGATCGCCGAGCGCGCCCGGCAGGCAGGGGTCATCTGACGGCAGCGCAGGCCTCGCGCCGCGCCGGACTCTGGCTCGCGGCGCTCCTTCTCGCGAGTGCCGTCGTCTTCGCGCTTCCTCTCGGCCGCCGCCCGCTCAGCAACCAGGACGAGGCCCGCTATGGTCTCCTCGCCCGGGAGGCCGTCGAGCATGGCCGCTGGATCCTCCCCGGCGTGCGCGACGAGGTCTACCTCAACAAGCCGCCCCTTTACTTCTGGGTCGTCGCGGTCTTCGCCCTGCCCTTTGGGGCTGTCACGGATGCCACCGCGCCCATCGCGTCCGTGCTGTCGGCCCTCATGGGGCTCCTCGGCGTGTTCGCCGTCGGGCGTCGATTGTGGGACGACGACACGGGGCTGGCCGCGGCCGTGGTGCTCGCCACCAGCCCCTTCTATTTCTTCATGGCGCACCAGGTGCTCACCGACATGATGCTGACCGCGTGGATGACCTGGGCGCTCTACTTCTACCTCGCCTCGCTGGACGAGGGCGCCCGGCGCGGCGCGCTGGTGGGCTTCTATCTGTGCGCGGCGGGCGGCCTCGCCGCCAAGGGGCCGGCCGCCCTCATGGTGCTGGTGGCCGCCGTCGCCGCGAGCCTCGCCACGGACGGCGCGCAGGGGCTCAAGCGGCTCCGGCTGCCCATGGGGGTCGGCATCCTCGCTCTGACGGCGCTGCCGTGGCTCCTGCCCTATCTCCTCCAGCGCGAGAAGAGCTACGGGCGAGCCGTGGTGATGACGGACTATCTCGGCTGGTACTTCAAGAGCGCGGTCGGCTCGAGGCTGCAGGCGATCGCCGGACACCTGCTGCGCTTCTTGCCGTGGGGCGCTTTCCTGATCCCGGCGGCGTGGTGGTGGACGCGGTCGCGCGACGTCGGCCGGCGGCGGGTTCTCGTGTGGGCCGCGACGCTCATCGTGCTGCTGAGCCTCTCGGGCGAGCAGCGCGCGCGCTACTTCCTTCCCCTCTGGCCCGTGCTGGCGCTCTTCGTCGGCCAGTTCTTCACGAGGGCCCCGGCCCGCCTCGTGGCATGGGCGAGCGGCGCCTATCTCCTGGTGATGATGGGAGCGGGGGCCTTTCTGCTCTGGGGGGGCGTGTCCGATCCCGACGCCGTCTTTCTTCCCGCCGCGCCGTGGGAGCGCTGGCTGGTGGCGGGCGCCCTCGTCATCGGGGCGGCGCTCGGGCTCTGGCAGCTTCTCCGCGGCGGCAACGGGTTCGCGGCGGCCACGTGGATGGCCGCCGGGCTCGGCATTGCTCTCGCGGTGACCGCCGTCGAGTATCCCGCTCGCTTCGCCCAGGCCAACGACTATCGCGGCGTGGCCCAGCGCTTCGTCTCGCGCCTCGACGCCGGCGCTCCGCTGCTCTCCTATCCGGACGCCAACCTCGCCTGGGATTTCTACATGCGACACCCCGTGCGCGAGGTGCGGAGCGACGCGGAGGTGAAATCTCTCCTCGCTTCAACGCCCGGGGCGCGCCTCATGCTGCGCGAGGAGGACTGGACCCGTCTTCGCGCCGTCGCCCATCCCACCTGGCGCGTGCTGGACGAGGGCACGGTGGGCCGCCGCCACTTCGTGCTCCTCGGCGACTAGAACATCAGCACCGTGCGCGCGACCTCGCCCGCCTTCATGGCGCGAAACGCTTCGTTCACGTCCTCGAGCTTGCCGCGACGGGTGATCATCTCGTCCAGCTTGAGGCGGCCCTGGCGGTACAGGTCGATGTAGCGCGGCATGTCCACCTTGAAGCGGTTGGAGCCCATGCTGCAACCCTGGATCTTCTTCTCGCGGAGGAACATGGGGCCGTCGAGCTCGATCTTCTGTCCCACCGGGATCATGCCCACCACGGTGGCGGTGCCGCCCGGCCGGATGCAATCGAAGCACTGCTCGGCGGCGATCTTGAGGCCGATGCACTCGAAGGAGTAGTCTGCGCCGCCATTGGTCAGATCGCGAATGGCCTTCACGGGATCGCCGGACGACGCGTTGACGCCGTGGGTGGCGCCCAGCTCGCGCGCCTTGGCCAGCTTGGACTCCACCGTGTCCACCGCGATGATCGTGCGCGCCCCCGCGATGCGGGCGCCCTGGATGGCGGCCAGGCCCACGCCACCCGCGCCGAAGACGGCCACGGTGCTGCCCGCTTCGATCCGGGCCGTGTTCAGCACGGCGCCCACGCCCGTGGTGACGCCGCAGCCGATGAGGGCGGCGCGATCCAGCGGCATGGTGTCGTCGATCTTCACGAGGGCGTTCTCGTGGACGAGCATCTTCTCCGCGTAGGCGGAAAGGTTGGCGAACTGGTTGACGGCTTGGCCCTTCCACGACAGCTTGGGCGGATCCGTCTTGGCCCGCACGGGCCGCGTCTGGCAGAGATGGGTCTTGCCGGTGAGGCAGTAGTCGCAATGGCCGCAGAAGACGGAGAGACAAGCGATGACGTGATCGCCCGGCTTGAACTCGCCCACCTGGAGGCCGACCTCTTCCACGATCCCGGCGGCCTCGTGGCCCAGGATGGCGGGGGTGGGGAAGGGATAGAAGCCGTCGACGAAGTGCAGGTCGCTGTGGCAGACGCCGGAGGCGACGGTGCGCACGAGCACCTCGCGACCCATGGGCTTGTCGATGTCGACTTCCTCGATCGTCAGGGGCTGATGCGGGCCATGGAACATGGCAGCTTTCATGGAGGCCTCCTCTTGGATTTACGGGCCCGGGAGCGTCTCACCGGGAGCAGGCCCAGAGAGTGCGCCGCCGTGCCCGACGTGTCAAGCCGTGATCAGACGGCGCCCGACTCCGACCGCGGGAGACCGTCGAGATGGTCGATGGAGTTCAGCAGCCGGACTCGCCAGGGGGCGGGATAGTCGATGATGGTGAGGGCCGTGTTCTCCCAGCGCTCCGGCGCCTCCTGCCCGTCGGGCAGGATCAGGTGCCGCCCGGCCAGCGAGCGACAGACGAGGCCGTGCGTGACGACGGCGAGGTTTCCCTTGGCCGCGGCGGCCGTCTGCTGGACGAGCGCCCAGGCGCGATCGACGCGAGCGTGGAAGACCTCCCAGCTTTCCCCGTTCGGCGGCGTGTAGGCCGGGGCGAACATGTCGAAGCGCAGCTCCGCGTAGGGCGTGCCGCGGATGTCGCCGAAGTTGCGCTCCTGGAGGAGGGGGTCATATCGCACGGGGGCGCCGGTGGCGCCCCGCAGGTAGTCGGCCGTGGTGACCGCTCGCGCAAGATCGCTCGAGAGGATGCTGGCGATGCCCTCTCGCTCGAGGCGCCGGGCCAGCCGCTCGGCCTGGGTCATGCCGCGGGGCGAGAGCGGGTTGTCGGGAAGCTGGACGGTGCGCGACGCATTGCCCAGCGTCTCGCCGTGGCGGATGAGAAAGATGGACACGAGGCTTTACCGACGAAGTGGGATGGTGCGACTCAGATCACGCGGTCACGACGAAGGCCCGCGATGTCCCCCGCCGCATAGCCCAGGCCGGCCAGGACGTCGTCGGTATGCTGGCCGAGCTTCGGCGCCGTCACCCGCACGGCCACCGCGCTGTCGGACATCTTCACGGGCGTCCGGATGTGGGGCACGCGGCCGAGCTCGGTATCCTCGGCGTGCACGACCATCTCGCGGTGCAGCACCTGCGGATCGGCGAAGAGCTGCTCGTAGGTGTACACGGGCCCGCACGGCACTCCCGCGTCGTCCAGCGCCTTGATCCAGTGCGCGGTGGGCGCCGTGGCCAGGACCGCCGAGATCTCCTTCTCGAGGGCGAAGCGATTCTTCCGGCGATCGGGGCCGCGGCGGAAGCGCGGGTCCTCGAGCCACTCGGGATGGCCGAGGGCGGGCGCGCAGCGCTCCCAGATGCCCTGGCCGGCCGCGCCGATCATCATGTAGCCGTCCTTGGTCTCGAAGCGCTGGTACGGCGCGTTCTGCCGATGGCGGGAGCCCATTCGCTTGGGCTCCACGTGATCGGCGAGCCAGCCCGCGCTCGTCCACGAGGAAAAGGCCACCGCCGTCTCCAGGAGCGAGCACTCGACGCGCTGTCCCTGGCCCGTGCGCTGCCGCTCGTAGAGGGCGGCGAGGATGCCCTGCACTCCCCACATGCCGGTGCCGAGATCGCAGATGGGCAGGCCCACCGAGGTCGGAGGCCCGTCCGGCTCTCCCGTGACGTGCATGATCCCGCCCATGCCTTGCGCGATCAGATCGAAGCCGCCCTTCTCGCGATAGGGCCCATCAGAGCCGAAGCCGGAAAGCTGGGCATAGACGAGGCGCGGGTTCTTCTCCTTGAGCGTCTCGAAGCCGAGCCCGGCCCGCTCCATGACGGTGGCGCGGTAGTTTTCCACGAGCACGTCCATGCCGGCGACGAGCTTGAGGAAGATCTCCTTGCCGCGGGGCGACTTGTAATCGAGCGTCAGGCTCTTCTTGTTGCGGTTGATGTAGCGGAAGTAGGGATTGCGCTCGCTGCCGTCGCCCATGGCGCGCGAGGAATCGCCCGCCCCGGGCCGCTCCACCTTGATCACGTCGGCGCCCATGTCGGCCAGGATCATGGTGCAGTACGGCCCCGCCATGTGCTCGGTCAGGTCGAGAACCCTGAGCCCATCCAGGGGCCCGCGCGCGTTCTTCTGGGCCATGTCACCTCCGTGAAAGTCACGTCTTCATGCCGGCCGCTCACGAAGCCGGAGGGCATCATAGCTTGCCCGCGCCTCTAACGGAAGAGATTGACCTTGGCCAGATCGATGATTTCCTCGCCGCGCCCGCTCAGCACGGCCTTGAGCATGAAGAGACCGAAGCCGGTCATCTGATCGAGCTTGATCGAGGGCGGCATGGCCAGCTCCTGCCGGTGGACGAGAACCTCGACGAGGGCGGGTCCGTCATGACGGAGAGCCTGCGTGATCATCGGCCGAACCTGTTCGGGCGCTTCCGCGGTCATCCCCAGGAGGCCGGCCGCCTCGGCCATCTTCGCGAAATCCGGGTTGTGAAGATCGGTGGCGAAGTCCAGGAAACCGGCGGCCTTCATCTCCAGCTCCACGAAGGCGAGGGCGTTGTTCTTGAAGACGATCACCTTGACGGGCGCCTGCAGCTGCCGCAGGGAGAGCAGATCTCCCATGAGCATGGCGAGACCGCCGTCTCCAGACAAGGAGATGACCTGGCGTCGGGGATGACTGACCTGGGCGCCGATGGCCTGGGGGAGGGCATTGGCCATGGAGCCGTGATTGAAGGAGCCGAGCAGGCGCCGCTGGCCGTTCATGGTGAGATAGCGCGCCGCCCAGACGGTCGGGGTGCCCACGTCGCAGGAAAACACGGCGTCCGGGGCGGCGATCTCGTCGAGCACCCGAACCACGTACTGGGGATGAATGGTTTTCTTGCCCGGCTCGCCCTGGGCCAGCTCGTCGAGGCTCTTCCGCGCTTTCCGATAATGGTCGAGCGAGGCTCGGAGGTGCTTGTCGTCTCCATTCTGCTCGAGCTGGGGCAGGAGAGCCCGGAGGGTCGTCTTGGTGTCCCCCACGAAACCGTGGTCGACCTTGGTGCGCCGGCCGAGCTGCTCGCCGCGGAGGTCGATCTGCACGACGGTCGCGTCCGTGGGAAAGAACTGCTGGTACGGGAAGTCCGTCCCGATCATCAGCAAGAGGTCACAGTTCATCATGGCGTGATAGCCGGAGGAGAAGCCGAGCAGCCCGGTCATGCCCACGTCGAAAGGATTGTCGTACTCGATGAACTCCTTTCCGCGCATGGCATGCACGATGGGAGCGTTCAGCTTGCCCGCGAGCTGGATCAGCTCGGTATGGGCCCCCGCGCAGCCCGCACCTGCCAGGATGGTGACCTTCTGCGTCGCATTGAGAAGCTTGGCCAACACGAAGATCTCCTCGGGCGAAGGAGACACGCTGGGCTTGGGCGGGGGGAAATGCAGGCGCGGGTGATCCGCGAGGGCGTCGCGCAAGGCGATGTCTCCGGGCAGGGCGATGACCGACACGCCGCGCCGCGAGAGCGCCGTCTGGATGGCGATCTCCAGGACCCTGGGCATGTGCTCGGGCTGGGACACCAGCTCGCAATAGTGGCTGCACTGCGCGAAGAGGTGCTCCGGGCGGGTCTCCTGGAAGTATCCGCTGCCGATCTCGTGGCTGGGGATCTGCGCGGCGATGGCGAGGACGGGCACCCGGCTGCGGTGACAGTCGTAGAGGCCGTTGATCAGGTGCAGATTGCCGGGACCACAGCTGCCTGCGCAGACGGCCAGGCCTCCGGTGAGATGCGCGTCTGCGCCCGCGGCGAAGGCCGCCGTCTCCTCGTGCCTCACGTGCACCCACCGCACACGCTCCTGCCGGCGAATCGAATCGGTGATTCCGTTCAGGGAGTCGCCGGCTACGCCGTAGATCCTCTCGACTCCCTGGGCGACCAGAGTGTCGACGAGGAGATCCGCGATCGTCTTGGCCATGGCACCTCACGCTCCTTTTTTCATGACGCAAAAGCCCCTCTTTCGGCGGTGGAGCTCGCGTTCGTTCTCATTGTAGTCCTGGCATCAACCGTCCGGGGCGCGCGGAGGGGCCGGATCCGGTTGACGATGGCGTCCCCCCTGTGCCAGCGTGATGGCCCGTGAGAAAACAAGGCCGCCGTCCCCCTCTCGGGCGTGACGTGATGCTGTGCTTGCTCGCCTGGGCCGCGGGTATCGTCGACGCGGTCAGCTACCTGGGCCTCGGCCGCGTGTTCACCGCGATGATGACGGGAAACACGGTGTTGCTCGCCCTGGCCATCGGACAGGGGGAGAGCATGGCCATCTTGCGCTCGGCCCTCGCCCTCGCCGGGTTCAGCGTGGGCGCGGCAACGGGGGCGTTCATCGTCTCGCGGGGGCGGTCACGAGACGAGTGGCCCCCGAGTGTCACGGCCGCCTTCGCCTTCGAGGCGCTCCTTCTCGCGGGATTCACGGCGGTGTGGCACGTGGCGGGGAGCACGCTCACCACCGGTACGACCAACCTGCTCATCGTCCTCTCAGGTCTCGCCATGGGCGTCCAGGCCGCGGCGGTGCGCCATCTGGGGATTCCCGGGGTGGCAACGACGTATCTCACGGGCACGCTCACGAGCCTGATGGCCGAGCTGGTGGGCTGGGGGCGCGCGCTGGCAGGGGCGTCGCTGCGCGCGGCCTCGAGCGCCGAGAGGGCGATCGACGCGTCGGCGAGCCTGAAGTGGCCGCAGCGCATCGGGCTCCTCACCGGGATTTTCTTCGTCTACGCCCTGGGCGCGCTCGTGGGCGGCGCGCTGCACGCGCGCTCATCGACGCTGGTGGCCTGGCTGCCCTTCGCGGCGGTCGTCGTGGTCGTGGTGAACGGAGTGATGCGTCATCGACATGCCGGGCACGGCTCCCGAGGAGGAAGCTAGCCATGGGGCGGCCCGGGCGTTTCCGTGCGTGAGGTGTTTTCGGTCTGCCACAGCCTGACTCAACCGCCAAGGCATGCCCTTCACGGCTCTTCCCTATGGATATATACTTCAGCGATTGGCAAAGACGATGGAAACGGACTCCGCCCGCCCCCGGCAGACCGCAGACGCCCTTCAAGGCATGATTCTCGACGCCCGCCGGGTCGAGCTCGAGCTGGTGGAGGAGCTGACGGACGATCAGATGCTGGGGGCCAGACGGCATTTCGTGGAGCCACCGATCTGGGAGATCGGGCACGTCGGCTGGTTCCAGGAGTACTGGATCCTGCGTCACCTCGACGGCGCTTCTCCGCTTCTGTCGGGCTCGGACGGAATCTACGATTCGTTCAACGTTTCCTACACACGCCGCTGGGACCATCGCTTCCCGTCTCGTCGGGCGACGCTTGCCTATATCGGGGATGTGCTTCGACGGAGTGTGGACCGGCTGGGCTCGCGCGAGCCGAGTCCCCAGGAGGCGTACTTCTACACGCTGGCCGCGCTGCACGAGGACATGCACGCGGAGAACCTGACCCTGATCCGGCAGACGCTGGGTTATCCCCGGCCCGCCCTGTCGAGCCTCGATCCGGTGTCGGCGGCACCCGTGATCGATCCGACGTACCAGCCTCGCGACGTCGAGGTGCGCGGCGGCGCGTTCATGCTTGGCGCCTCGCCCGACGAACCCTTCGTCTTCGACAACGAGAAGTGGGCGCATCCCGTGGAGGTGGCTCCCTTCCGGATCTCCTCCACGGCCGTGACGAACGCCGAGTACGAGGCCTTCGTCGACGACGGCGGCTACCGCCGGCGTGAGCTGTGGGGCCGCCGGGGCTGGGATTGGCGACGGCGCGAGCAGGCCGAGCATCCGCTGTTCTGGATCCGCGGGGATGACCGCCGCTGGCGCGAGTGCCGGTTCGGTCTTCCCGCTCTGCTCGAGCCGTGGCACCCCGTTGTCCACGTCAACTGGTACGAGGCCGAGGCGTACTGCCGCTGGGCCCGCCGCCGGCTTCCCAGCGAGGCGGAGTGGGAGATGGCCGCCACGCTCGATCCCGCCACGGGCGGCAAGCGACGCTTCCCGTGGGGCAACGAGCCGCCCACGCCCGAGCGGACCAATCTCGACTACCGGGCGGGGGGAACCATCGACGTCCGCGCGCTGCCTGCCGGCGACAGCGCGGTCGGCTGCCGACAGATGATCGGCAACACGTGGGAGTGGGTGGCGGACACCTTCGAGCCGTATCCCGGGTACATCTGCGATCCCTACCAGGAGTATTCCCAGCCGTACTTCGGCCAGAAGAAGGTGCTCAAGGGCGGGGGCTGGACGACGCGCTCCCGCTTGATCCGGAGCACCTGGCGCAATTTTTACAAGCACCACCGCAGGAACATCTTCTCGGGGTTCAGAACCGCCGCGAGGTGACGGGCCTCGCGGGCACGGAAGCCCTCGCCGGCCCACGAGCGGTGCGCGCGGCTATTTCCTCCGCCTCGCCGCGGCTTCCCGTCTGATAATGGCCGCCATGTCTCGTAGGCCACCGCGCGCAGTGATGCCCACGGCGAGCGCCCGCACTCGAGCCCCGGAGATCCGCGCCCTGTCAGGCATCCGCGGTATCCCCGTTCTGCTCATCGTGCTCTTCCACTATCACGAATGGAATGGGTACCCGTTCGAGTTCTGGTACGACGCCATCGTCGCGAAGGGCTATCTCTGGGTCGAGTTCTTCTTTGCGCTGAGCGGCTTCATTCTCTTCTACGTGTACGGGTCGCAGGGCGCCGAGCTCCTCAGGGCCAGGCCGCTGACCCGGTTTCTCGTCACGCGCCTGTCGCGCATCTATCCGCTGCAGCTGGCCACGCTGCTCGTCATTCTCGGCATAGACGTCTGGGACAGGACGGCCGCTCCCCACCGGCCCGGCGCGTCGATCTTCGACGTGGCGGGCAATCCAGAGATGACGGTGGGGACGTTCCTCAGCAACCTCGCCCTGATCCAGGCGTGGAACATCCACGACAAGTTGACCTGGAACTCGCCAGCATGGTTCGTGAGCGTGGAAGCGTTCCTGTACCTGGCGTTTCCTGCCCTCCTCGCCCTGTCGGGCGCTCGGTTCGGCGGGCGGACGGTCGTGGTCGGCGCGGCGAGCGCGGCGCTGCTCGTCATCCTCGCGGTGACGTCCGGGATGGGCATGGACCTGGCCCATCGCAACGGCGTCCCGCGCGGTCTGGCGGATTTTGGCATCGGCCTTTTCCTCGGCGCGCTGTTCGTCGAGATCCGGAGGAGAGGCGCCCGCTGGAAGCCCCTACCGTCGAGCGTCCACACGCTTGTCCAAGTCGCGGTGGTGGCGGAGCTGGTCGCCGGCTTCTATTCGAGCGGGGCCCCGCGGACGCCGCGCGATCTGATGATCGTGGTGCCCATGTACCTCCTGATCTTCCTGCTCGCCTTCGACCGAGGCCTGATCGCGGAGGCCTTGCGCGCGCGTTGGCTCAGAAAGCTCGGAGAATGGTCGTTCGCCATCTACATGGTCCAGTTCATCGTGCTGATCTTGCTGCCCTTCGCCGGCCTGCGGTCGATGCGCTGGGCGGAGGCAACCCTGGCCGTGCTCGGCGCGGCCGTCGCGGGCGGCCTCGCGCATCGGTTCATCGAGCGACCGATGGGCGAGCTGATGCGCGAGCGGCTCCTGAGCGCCAGCGCGGCAAGCGTCACGACGGGTCACGCCCCTTCCAGCGGCGGCGCGGCCAGCCCGCTCGACCGTCGCCCCGCTCGGCGGCGGTAGATCATCCAGAGGACAAGGGCGGCGAGGGCGAGCGGGCTCAGCTGAGCGACGAGCACGGCGGCGGCGAGGGTGAGGCTGAACGCCGTGGACCAGCCCTCGGCGAAGGCCTGCTTCACCTGCTCGACGAAGCGTGGGAAGAGCCCGTCCGGGGGAGCGACGAGCGGCGCGCGAACGAGCGCGACCTGGATGGTGGCGAGGTCCGTGCGGGCCTTGAGGAAGCGCAGGCGTCCTGCCGTGCGCTCGATCTCCCCGCGCACGCGGGCCAGCTCGTTCTCGAGGCTCAGCAGATCCTGCACCTTCTGGGCCTTGCCCATGAAGCTCAGGAGCTGCCCTTCGTGGCGCTCGAGGTTGCGGATGCGGGCTTCGAGGTCGACGAACTCCTCGCTCACGTCCTGCCCGCCGATCTGGCGACCGGTCACGCGCCCGACGCCGTCGAGATCGCCCAGCACTCTCGCGAACTGAGGGGGCGGCACGTAGGCCGTGATGGTCGCCCGCGCCGTGCCTTTCTGGTCCACCTGGCTGTCCGTGGAGCTGATGAAGCCGCCGGCGGACTCGACCACACCGGTGAGCCGGGACACGCCCTGGTCGACATCCGCGAGCTCCACGCGGAGGGTGGCGTGACGGATGATGCGCCGGCCCCAGCCTTCGGACACGGGCGCGGTTGCATTGATGGCCGGCGCTGACGACGGCAGGACCACACTTCTGCTCGCGACCATGCCTTCGAGCTTTGCCCGCTCCTCGGCGAAGCCCCGAGGAGACGGCTGGTAATCGGCCGGCGACGGACCCGCGCGATGAGCGTCGAGAACTCGGAGCCCCGTGACCGCGGCAAGGCTCGCGAGCCCGATGATGACGAGAGCGAGGCCTGGTCTCGAGCGAATGATCCTGAACAGGGCGACAGCAATGGAAGGAACGGGCTTCAGCCAGGGACGCATCGTGTGTCCTCCTTGCCCCTTAGACCGACAGGGCCGGAGGAAGTTCCGGCGGTCCGGCCCGACTCGGCCGGCCTTCAGCTCAGGACGGCGACCTTCTTCCGCTCGATGAGGCCGAAGTCGATGACGGCGCCGAGCCCGGGGCCCTTGAAGGCGTGGACAAGGCCTTGCTTGTCGACCTCGATGTCCTCGGCGAGGCCGTACTTCTGGGCCCCCGCCGGCAGCAGCACCTCGAAGAACTGGCAGTTCTCGATGGCCATGGTCACGTGGAGGTTGGCCACGTTGTTGAGCGAGTTGCCGCCGTGGTGGATCTCGAAATTCATGTGGAAGGCCTCGGCGAGGTGCGCGGCCTTCACGAGGGCCGTGATGCCGCCCTTCACGGCCACGTCGCCGCGGAGATAGTCCGTGGCCTGGTGAACGAGCCAGGGCGCGAAGGCGGTGAGCCCGCCCGGCGAGTATTCGGTGGCCAGGATTGGGATGGACAGGTGCTGCTTGAGCTTCACATAGCTCAGCAGGTCGTCGTCGGCGAGCGGGTCCTCGTACCAGTGAAAGCCGAGCTCCTCGACGACCTTGCCCACGCGGAGGGCCTCCGGGTACTGGTAGGCCCAGGTCGAGTCGAGCATGACGGTGAAGCCGTCTCCCACGGCGCGCCGGACGGCGCGACAGACCTCGGCATCGACGACGGGATCGGTGGGCGGGTGGATCTTGTAGGCCGTCCAGCCTTCGGCCTTGAAGCGCGTCGCTTCCTCCGCGTACGCCTCCTTGCTCGGCAGGACGGCGGAGCTGGCATAGGCGGGCGCGCTCTCACGGTACGAGCCGAGCAGGCGGTAGATGGGCAGCCCCGCCACCTTACCCGCGATGTCCCAGAGAGCCACGTCCATGGCCCCGATGGCGCGATAGGTGGTCTGGCGGTTCTTGTGCCACATCGCCCGGTACAGGCGCTCGCGCTCGAGCGGGTCCTGGTTGACCACGACGGGCTTCAGGTACTGGATGAGCGATTGCCCGTCCATGTGCGCGCCACGCATGGAGGAGCCGAGGAAGGCGTGGCCCTTGACGCCCTCGTCGGTCTCGATGGTCACGAGGCCGAGCTGGCTCTTGCCGCTGAACTTCCCCGTGTGCCGGCCGTACGTGGTGGCCGGAATGTCGTCCCAGCCGAACAGCGTGAGATGGACGTCGGTGATCTTCATGGTGGGGGGAGACTATCACAGGTGCTGTGACGCCGGACCCCCTCACCCTGCCCTCTCTCCCGAGTCGGGGGAGAGGGATCCAAAATGAACGAGAGCGTTCGCATTGCGAATCCCTCTCCCCTCTGGGGAGAGGGCAGGGTGAGGGGCGAAGCTCGTACCTACTTACGCTCCCATCTCGACCGCGCGGATGGACTCGATGCGGATTTCCTCGGTGAGGCGTGCCTTGTACGCGGAGAACTCCGGGGTGGTCTTGACCGTGTAGTGACGCGGGTGAGACAGGTCGATGGCGATGTCGCTCTTGATCCGCCCCGGGCGGGCGGTCATGACGGCCACCCGGTTGCCGATGAAGATGGCCTCGTCGATGTCGTGGGTCACGAAGAGGACGGTCTTGCGGTCCGCTTCCCAGATCCCGAGCAACAGCTCCTGCATCAGCGCGCGCGTCTGGTTGTCGAGAGCGCCGAAGGGCTCGTCGAGCAGGAGCACCTTCGGATCGTTGGCGAGGGCCCGGGCCAGCGCGGTCCGCTGCTGCATTCCGCCCGACAGCATCCGCGGATAGTGGTGCTCGAAGCCGCCCAGGCCCACCCGCTCGATGTAGTGCGCGATGATGCGCCGGCGCTCGGCGGGGGCCGTGCCCTTCTCGCGCAGACCGAACCCGATGTTCTCCGCGACGGTGAGCCAGGGGAAGAGCGTGTAGGACTGGAAGACCATGCCGCGCTCGGCGCCCGGCCCGGTCACGGGCTCGCCATCGAGGAGCACGCGGCCCGTGGTGGGGCGGTCGAGTCCGGCCACGATGCGCAAGAGCGTCGACTTGCCGCAACCGGAAGGGCCGAGCAGGCAGATGAAGTCGTTGTCGGCGATGCGGAGGGAGGTCGGCTCGATGGCCCGGGTGGGCGGTCCTCCGCGCACACCGGGAAAGGTGCGGCCCACCTCTTCGATGGCGAGAGTGGGCACGCTGCCCACGCTCAGGCGAGGCTCCACGGAAAAAGCCGCTGGTTCAGCGTCTTGAACAGGTAGTCCGAGACGAGCCCGATCACGCCGATGACCACGATGCCGAAGATGATCTGGCCCGTGTCGAGCAGGGCCTGGCTGTCCGTGATCATGTGTCCGATCCCGCTGGAGGCCCCGATCAGCTCGGCCACGATGACGTACGTCCACGCCCAGCCGAGTACCAGACGCAGCGACTCGGCGATGTCCGGCGCGCTCGAGGGCAGGAGCACGCGCCGGACGATGCCGCCCGCGCTCGCCCCCAGGGTGTAGGCAGCCTCGACGAGGTCTCGCCGGGTCGAGCCCACGATGACGGCGACCATGAGCACGATCTGAAAGAACGAGCCGATGAAGATGACGGCGAGCTTTTCCTTCTCGCCGATGCCCGCCCACAGGATGAGAAGGGGGATGAAGCCCGAGGCAGGCAGGTAGCGCGCGAAGGAGATGAAGGGCTCGAAGAAGGCCTCGATCGGCTTGTAGGCGCCCATCGCCGCGCCCAGGGGCACCCCGATGACGGCGGCGATGACGAAGCCCCCGACCACGCGCCAGATGGTGACGCCGATGTCGACATAGAAGCCGTGGAGGACGAGGAGCCGCCAGCCCGAGACGACCATGGTGATCGGGTCGGCCAGGAACGTCCGGTTGACGAAGCCGCCGAGGGTGGCCACGCCCCACCCGAGGAAGAAGAGCGCGAAGAAGGCGAGGCCGAGGGTGATCTTGGCCGCGCGCGAGACGGGAACGAGCGGCGTCAGCGTAGGGCCCGCCGGCCGCTCACTTGATGAAGCGCGTGTCTATGGTGGAGGCGACGTCCGGTTGCGTCTTGATGATGCCGAGCTCGAGGAGCAGGTCGGTGGCCTCCTTGCTGAAGGCCTGGATCTCTCCCGCAAAGAACTTGCGGTTCGCCTCGCGATTCTGCCAGCGGAGATACGACTGCGACTTCTCGAACTGCTCGCCCGTCTGCTTGACCACGGCGCCCATGATCTCGAAGCTCTTCTTCGGCTCGCGCCCGATCAGCTCGACGGCCTCGAAGTAGCTGTCCACCATGCCCTGGACCAGCTTGGGGCTCTCCTGGATGAACTTCGGCGTGCAGCCGAAGGTGTCCATCACCATCGGATAGTCGAGGGTGGTCGCGATGATCTTGCCCGCCTCCGGCTTGTCCCGCACGCCGGAGAGATACGGCTCATAGGTCATGGCCGCGTCGTTCTGCCCCGCGATGAAGGCCTGGGCGGCGGGGCCGGGCTCGAGGGTGGCGATGGTCACGTCCTTCACGGAGAGCCCGTTCTTCTTGAGCATCCAGGCGAGCGTGAAGTAGGGGGCCGTCCCCGGGGCCGAGGCCGCCACGGTCTTGCCCTTGAGGTCCGCGATCCTGGCGATGTTGTTCCGGACCACCATGCCGTCCGCCCCGTACGACTTGTCGAGCTGGACGACCTGCCGGGTGGCCACGCCGTTGGCGTTCCAGAGGATCCACGTCTCCACCGTGGTCGCCGCGCACTGCACGTCGCCCGAGGCAATGGCCAGATGCCGGTCCTTCTGCGGGATGAACTTGATGGTGACGTCGACGCCGTTCTTCTTGAAGATGCCCGTCTTCTCCGCGAGGGACAGCGGGGCGAAGCCCGTCCACCCACTCATGGCCACGGTGACCTTGGGCAGATCTTGAGCGGGGGCGACGGCGATGGCCGAGACGGCGAGGAGACCGGCAATGAGGCTCGTGACGGCGCGCATGGGCATCCCTCCTGAGCGATTCATGAGCACTGAGGCGCCGATCCGGCCCGACATACCTGAGCCGTTCACGGCGCCCAGAGAATACTACACGCGCCACAAGTGGAGGAGCGGGAGCTAGCTGGTCTGCCTGGTCATGCGGAAGCGAAGGTGAGGATTGCCGGGATTGATCATCATGCCTTCTATGGCAGCGCCCGCCCGTCGCCCCCAGAGAACCACCTGACATGCCGAAGCTTCCTCGCCCCAGGGCGTGACGCGGCAACCGTTGGCCGGCGTCATCTCCACGCCGTCGCAGAGAAGCGTTCGGTCTCTCACCGTATAGCGGCCCGAGTAGCGGTAGAGCGCATCGCTGCCCGAGAGACAGCGCTCGTCGTCGAGAATGACCACGCCCTGGTTCCTGTCTCCAGTCCACGTCAGGTAATCGATCGTCCACGTGCCCTGCCAGTCGCCTGTCTTCGACATGACCTTGGCTCCTTTCTGGCCTACCGGATCCTCTTAGCTAACATACAACATCTTGTGGGGCATCCGTCAAGAGAACCCTACTGATTGTACCGGAAGGGAGACAGGCTCGGGGCCGAGCCACGGGCACCAGGTGCGGCGTAGCTGAACCGCCGTCGGCCGGCCAAGCCGTCGCCGCTCGCGTACACTCCCCGGGGAGGCGTTCGCCCGGTCGGGCTCCGCCGACATCGACATCCAACAGGACATCCAACAGAACATCCAACAGGACAACAGGGGGGAGGTTTCGCATGGGCTTGCTCGAGGGAAAGGTTGCCATCGTCACGGGAGCGTCCAAGGGCATCGGGCGCGTCATGAGCCTGCGCTTCGCGCGGGAGGGGGCGCGCGTGGTCTGCACCGCCCGCTCGGCCGATCTCGTCAAGGAGACGGCGGCGCAGGTGGGCGCGGCGGGAGGCAAGGCCATCGCGGTGATGGGCGACGCCGCTGTCGAGGAGGACGTGCGCCGCCTCGTCGCCGAGAGCCTCAAGGCCTTCGGGAAGATCGACGTCCTGGTCAACAATGCGGGCGACGGCGGAGTCACCAAGCCCGTCCAGGACTATTCGATGGAGGACTGGCGCTACACCATCGATTCCTGTCTCACCAGCTCCTACCTCTGCACCCGTTTCGTGGTCCCGGAGATGATCAAGGCGGGCGGCGGCGCCATCGTCAATATCTCCTCGGGGGCGGGCCGTCGCGGGCTTCCCTATCGGATCGGCTACTGCTCGGCCAAGGCGGGGCAGGTGGGCATGACGTACGGCATGGCCCTCGAGCTGGCGCCTCACGGCATTCGCGTCAACTGCGTCGCCCCGGGCGCCGTGGATGGCGATCGCATCGACCGGGTCATCGCCGGCCAGGCCTCGGTCAAGGGGATCTCCGTGGAAGCCCAGCGAAAGGCGATGATCGAGCGCATGCCGCTCAAGCGGTTCGTGACGGCCGAGGACATCGTCGACGCCACGCTGTTTCTGGCCAGCGACATGGCGCGGAGCGTCTCGGGCCAGGTCGTCGCCGTCAATGCGGGCGAGCCCGCGGGCTGAAGGAGCGCGCCTAGCTGGAGGCGCGTTCGATCGGCGAGCGGGCGCGCCACTCCGCCACGACGGCCTCGACATCCAGAGGGCCCAGGCGAGAGGGAGGCCCTTCGGCGCCTCGCGAGTTCACCTTTGCGATCTCGGCGTTGAGGGCCTGCAGCCGCCGCCTGACCTCGGCTTCATCACGTAGCCGCGGGAGCGCCGCCAGCTCGGTTTCGACCTTGCGCAGAAGCTGGAGCGTCGCGGGCAACGCCGATATCTGTTCTCTCTGCATGAGCTTCTTCTGCCACCACAGGGGGTCATAGGGCGCCGTGAGATCGGGCAATGGCTTGCCCGCCCCGGGAAGGTGATCGAATTCGCCCTCTTCCTGGCCGCGCTGAATCTGCTGCTCGATCCAGGACTCCCACGAGGTGCCCGGAGGCTTGCGCTCGGTCATGACCCTCGTCTCCCCTTTCAGGATAGCAGATTCATTCCTTCTTGCTCGGGGGGAGGCCGGAAAGATTCGCCAGCGCGTCGAACATCACCGCGAAGTCGTACTGAGCGAGTCCGAGCCCACGCGCCATGTTGAGGACCTCGTGGGTGAGGGTGGTCGAGGGCATGGTCACGCCGAAGGTGTGGGCGAGGTCGAGAGCCAGACGCAGGTCCTTCTGCATCATGTCGACGTCGAAGAGCGCCTCCGCGGGCATCCGGAGAACGAAGGGGCCGCGGTACTTGACCATGGGCGAGGCGACCACGCTCTTCATGAGCGCCTCCACGGCCCGCTCGCGTGTGACGCCGGCCTTCTCGGCGAGGAGCACGGCCTCCGAGAACGCGAGCATCTGGACGGCGAGGCCCAGATTGACGGCGATCTTCATGGTCACGGCGAGGCCCAGCGGTCCCACGTGGGTGATGGTGGGGCCGATGGCGAGCAGATACGGACGCACGCGCTCGAGAACGGCGGGATCGCCACCGACCACGAAGGCGAGCTGGCCGGCTTCCAGCGTGATGGGGCTGCCCGATACGGGTGCGTCGAGCATGGCCGCCCCCCGCGCGGCGACCTCGCCCCCGAGCCGGCGCGTCACGTCGGGGCTGACCGTGCTCATCTCGACGTAGGTCTTGCCCGGTCCGAGGCCGGCCAGGATCCCGTCGGGTCCGCCCGTCACGGCCTCGAGGGCCGCGGAGTCGGTGACCATGGTGAAGATCGCATCCGCCTGCTCGGCCACGTCGCGTGGCGATTTCGCCAGACGCATGCCCGCATCCACCAGCCCCTGGGCCTTGGCGGCGGTGCGGTTGTAGCCCACGAGCGGGAAACGGGCGTCGAGCAGGCGCTTCGCCATGCGTCCGCCCATGGCGCCCAGACCGACGAAGCCAGGGGTCACCGCCGGCGTCCTCTTGGCGCGCGCCGGGCAAGGCGGCGCGGGCGAGCCTTCTCGGGGGCCGCCGAGTCGGCGACGGCGATGGCGCTGATCTCGATCTTGCAGTTGCGATGCGTGGCGAGCCTCGAGACTTCCACCGTGGTCGTGGTGGGGAGGTGCCCGGCGAGATAGTCGGCCCACACCCGGTTCAGATCGTCCTGCTCGCTCAAGTCCGTGAGATAGCGCGTGGCGGACACCAGGTCGTCCAGCGTGCAGCCGGCCGCTGAGAGCGTCTTCTTGAGGTTCTCCATGGCGAGCACGGCCTGCTCGCGCATGGTCTGGGGCAGGGCGAATTCCTCTTCGCGATGCGGGTGGCTGTGGTAGACGGGCGCCGCGGTGACGCCCGAGAGGAAGACCAGGCTGCCGCGGCGGACGAGCAAGGCGGGGGCATAGGGCATCGTCACGTCCCGCCGGCGGTCGGCATGGTGCACGGAGCGCACGTCTTTTGCCATGACCCCGGCATGATTCCCGTTCCGCGGCGTCACGTCAAGCGATTCGGCGATCTGCCGGGATCAGAGGCCGAGAAAAGCCTCCCGGACACGCGCGTTCGCCAGGAGCTCCCGTCCGGTGCCCGCCAGGACCACCCGGCCCGACTCGAGCACGAAGGCCCGGTGCGCCAGAGCCAGCGCGTGCTCGGTGTTCTGCTCGACGAGCAACACCGTGACGCCGGCGCGGTTGATGTCGCCGATGACCCGGAACATCTCCTCGACCATGATGGGGGCGAGCCCGAGCGATGGCTCGTCGAGCATGAGAATGCGCGGACCGGCCATGAGGCCGCGGCCGATGGCGACCATCTGCTGCTCGCCTCCCGACAGCGTGCCCGCAAGCTGACGGCGGCGCTCGGCCAGCTTCGGGAAGATCGTGAAGACCTCCGCGAGCCGCCGAGGCCGTTGGGCCCGCGCTGTGCGCGGGTAGCCTCCGATCAGGAGGTTGTCGAGCACCGTCATCTCGGGGAAGAGCTTCCGCCCCTCCGGCACGTGCACCACACCGAGGTCCACGATCTGGGCGGGCGAGAGGCCGTCCAGCCGGCGATCATCCAGAGATATCCGGCCGCCGGTGGGGAGCAGAAGACCCGAGAGGGTTTTCAGGGTCGTGGTCTTGCCGGCGCCGTTCGCGCCGACGACGGAGACGATCTCGCCGTCGGGGATGTCGAAGGTGACGCCCCACAGCGCCTGCATCTTGCCGTAGGCGACCTCGAGATCCTCCACGCGTAGCATGCTAGGCCACCCGCGTGCCCAGATAGGCGGCGATGACGTTGGGGTCCTGGACCACGCGGTCGGGCGGGCCATCCGCAATCTTCTCCCCGTGGTGGATCACGACCACGCGGTCGGAAATCCGCATGATGGCCTTCATCACGTGCTCAACGAGCACCACCGTCACGCCGTCGGCGCGAATCTGCTTGACGAGGACGGACGCCTCATCCACCTCGCGCGGGTTGAGGCCCCCCATGGGCTCGTCGAGCAGGAGCACCCTCGGACGGGTCGCGAGGGCGCGCGCGACCTCGAGGCGCTTCTGCGCGCCGAGCGTGAGATCGGCGGCGGGGGCGTCCAGCCGGTCGCCGAGCCCCATGCGCTCGAGGAGCTGGCCGGCCAGCTCTTCGGCGCGTCTCCGTGTCGGCTCGTGAGTGAATGCCGCCAGGGTGACGTTCTCGCGCACGGAGAGCCGGGGGAACGGCTTGACCAGCTGGAAGGTGCGGGCAATACCGCGCCGGATGACCGCGTGGGGGCGCAGGCCGACGATGCTCCGGCCCTCGAGGAAGATCTGGCCGGAGGTAGGGCGCAAGAACCCTGTGATCAAGTTGAACACCGTGGTCTTGCCGGCGCCATTGGGCCCGATGAGTCCGAGAATCTCGCCCGGCTCGACCGCGAAGGAGAACCGGTCGACGGCGCGGAGCCCCCCGAAGTCCCGGGTGAGATCGGAGACGGTCAGGAGCGCCACGGCCCGACCCTCACCGTTTCACCGCCCAGACGCGCCGCACGCCGCCCCATATCCCCTCGGGCAGGTAACGGATGGCCAGCATCATGAAGAGCCCGTAGAAGATCAGATGACCCACCTGGAAGCGCTCGCGAAACAACTCTCCGAGGGTCGTGAGGAAGACCGCTCCGATCACGGGCCCGATCACGGTGGCGAGGCCACCCACCACCGCGATGAACACCATCTCCACCGAGAGGGCGATCGGAAAGACGGCGTCCGGGTCCACGTAGCGGAAATACAATCCGTAGAACCCTCCCGCCAGCCCGGTGAAGAAGGCGGAGAGCGCGAGCGTCAGCACCTTGGCCCGCACCGTGTCGATGCCGACCGACTCCGCGGCATCCTCGTCTTCCCGGATGGCGAGGAGATAGGCTCCCAGCCGTGCCCGGGACAGCCGCCAGGTCGCCAGCATGGCGAGCGCCGCCAGGGCGGCGATGATGAAGTAGAAGGGAGCCTTGCTTTCCCAGTCGAGCGCCCGACCTCCGAGCCTCACCGGGGGCAGGGCGGTGATCAGAAGCCCTACCGGGCCGTTCGTGAGCGCATCCCAGTTCAGCGCGATCAGTCTCACGATCTCCGCCACGGCCAGCGTGGAGAGCGAGAAGTAAGGCCCGCGCAGGCGGAAACAGATCAGCCCGATGGGAAGCGAGACGAGCACGGCGGCGGCGCCGCCCAGGGCCATCCCGTACCAGGGCGCCAGACCGAGCCGGAGGTAGAGGATCATCGTCGCGTACGCGCCCACGCCGAAGAAGGTCGCGTGCCCGAAGGAGACCTGACCCGCGAAGCCGCCGAGGAGATTCCACGACACGCCGAGCAAGGTCCAGAGCAGCACCGTGATGGCGAGGTGGAGGAGGAACTGATTCGACGTCAGGAAGGGCGGCGCCATCATCAGGACGGCGACAACGGCGACGGCGGCCGCGCGCCTCATGACTTGCCGACGCCGAACAGGCCGGAGGGCCGGAAGAGGAGCACGAGCAGGAAGATGACGAAGCCAATCGTGTCCTTGTAGGCGACGGAGACGTAGACGGCGCCCAGCGACTCGACGAGGCCGAGGAGGATCCCGCCCGCGATGGCCCCCGCCACGGAGCCCAGCCCGCCCAGCACCACGATGACGAAGCACTTGGCGATGAGGATCTCGCCCACGGTGGGATACAGATAGAGCGAGGGTCCCAGCAGCACGCCCGCGGCGCCGGCCAGGGCGCTCCCCAGGCCGAAGGTGACCATGGCGACGCGCCCGACGTCGATGCCCATGAGGGCGGCCGCCTCGGCATTCTGGCTGGTCGCGCGAATGGCGCGCCCGAGGTCGGTACGCGCGAGGAAGAGGTACAGGGCCAGGGTGATGGCGGCCGCCAGGACGAAGGCGAGGGCGAGCGGGATGGGCACGGCAATCCCGAAGGGCCGCAGCGGCGTGATCGCGTACGGGAGCTTGATCGTGCGGTAGTCGCCCGTCCACGAGAAGAGCGCGAGATTCGCGATGAGCAGCGAGAGCCCCGCCGTGTAGAGCAGGGTATTGAGCTCGCCGCCCGGGATGATCGAGCGGAGAAGGAAGCGGTAGATGAGCATGCCTCCCAGGAACATGAGGGGGACCCAGAGGAGGAGGGACACGAAAGGGTCGATCCGCCACAGGACGTGACTCCAGAATGCGCCATACATGCCGAGCATCACCAGGTCGCCGTGGGCCAGGTTGATGATCCGCATGACGCCGAACACCACGGTGAGCCCCACGCCGATCATGGCGTAGAGCGAGCCGGTCAGGACGCCGCTGACGAGGCTCTGGACGAAGGTTTCCACTTGAACGGAGGCCGACGGCGGCGGAGGGCTCCTTGGCTCAAAGAGCCATTTCGCCCGAAGTCCTCCGCCCGCCGTCGTCCGGAGTTAGCGCTTGACCGTATTGTCCGGGAAAACGTAGTTGGTCTCGGCGTTGGCCTTGGGCCAGACGTTCATGAGCTTGCCGTCCAGCCACTGCGCGAGCACCGAGTGGTCGGGGGAGTAGATGTTCTGGTTCGTGTACTTGTCGCCGAGCGGACCGGCCCAGTTCCCGAACTTGACCTTGCCGAACACGGTGGTCATGTCGGTCTTGAGCAGGGCCTGGCGGATGGCATCGCGATCGGCGTCCAGATTGCCGGTGAGCGACGAGCGCCGCAGCGCGTCCGCGAGCACGTAGATGATGGCGTAGCCCTCGACCTCGTGCTCCTTGGGCCAGATGCCGTACTTGTCGTGGAACTTCTTGTAGAACTCCTTGGCGGCCGGGTCATTGGGGTTGCCCGACCACGCGGCCGAGGAGAAGACGTTCTGGCTCTGCGGCCCCAGCTCCTTGGCGAGATCCTCGACGCCGAACCCGCCGCCGAACCCGACGAAGGCGCGCGGCGCCACGCCGATCTCCTTGGCGTGCTTGGTGAGGAGGATGGCGTCGGTGGTGGCCACGGCCACCATCAGGAGGAAGTCCGGGTTGCTCGCCTTGACCTTGGTCATCACCGGCTTGAAGTCGAGGCTGTTGACCGGGTAGGCCTCGTCATTGACGATCGGCACGTTCTTCGACTTGAGGAACGTCAGCGCCGAGTTCGCGATGGTCTTGCCGAAGACCGTGTTGTCGTAGACGACGGCCGCGGACTTCGGCATGGCGCCCGGCACTTCCGTGATGAACTTGTTGAACGCCTGCGGGTAGATGGACCCCGTGGGGTTGTTCCGGAACACCCACTCGAATCCCTTCGAGGTGATGATGTCGGCCGAGGGGTGGTCGACGACGTACGGTGTCTTGAGCCGCTGGGCCACGGAGGCGATCTCGACGGCCTGGCCCGAGGCGCGGCCCCCCGTGAGGACGAGCACCTTGGTCTGGGTGATGAGCTTCTCGGCCACAGTGGCGGCCAGCGCGTTCTTGGCCTGGTGGTCGTCGATGATGACCTCGATCTTCTTGCCGTTGACGCCACCCTTCGCGTTGATCTCCTCGACGGCCATCCCGTACGCCTTCTTGAACTTGTCGCCGAAGGGGGCGTCGGGCCCGGTCATGGGCTGGGGCGCCCCGATCTTGAGCGTGTCCTGCGCCACGGCGGGCGCCGTCGCGGCGGCGACGAGAAGCATCCCTGACGCGAGGCTGAGAACAAGGCTTCGTCGCATGACCAGTGCCTCCTTGCACGGTGACTGGGTGATGGGCGGGGAGACTGTAGAGTCGGGCCGGAAGGATTGTCAAGGATGGGCATCGTCTCTCCGCGATGGTTGCCGAAGGGCCCGCGGCTACCTCACGTCCTTGCTCCAAGCTCGCGGCGCACCATCTGGGCGCCTTCCACGAGGGCGCGAAGCTTGGCGCGGGCCGCCTGCCGGCTGCGCGGCACCAGGCCGCAATCCGTGCAGGGAAAGAGCCGGCCGGGCTCCACGTGCGGCAGCGCCTTCCTGATGCGCTCGGCCACGAGGGCGGGCGACTCGACCTCCTCGGTGCCCACGTCGATGACGCCGAGGAGGATGTCCTTTCCGCGCGCCTCCGCGAGGAGGGCCACGTCGACCCCGGAGGCCGCGCACTCCACCGAGATCTGAGCGATCCGCGTCTCGCGAAGGAGCGGAAGGGTGACGGCGTACTGGCCCCATTCCGTGTTGGCTTTCTTCCAGGCGAGCACGCGGGGGATCCCGTAGCTGTAGCAGATGTGGATGGCCGTGGTGCAGCTCACGCCTTCGATGGCGGCCTCGAGAGCCCGGATCCCCCAGGCCTTGACCTTGTCGAGATAGATGTTGAAGCACGGCTCGTCGAACTGGATCACCGCCGCCCCCGCCGCGGCGAGGTCGCGCGCCTCGGCGTTCAGGAGCGCGGCGAAGCGCATGGCCAGGCTCTCCTCGTCCTGCCCGTAGTGCTCGTCGAGCGTGGTGTCGACCATGGTCATGGGACCGGGCAACGCGACCTTGATCGGGCGACGGGTGTGGGCCTTTGCGAAGGCCAGCGCGGGGCCCATGACGGGCGCGGGCCGCGTCACCTCGCCGACGATCCGCGCCACCTCCTGCTCGGCGACGTAGCGGCCGCCGCGCGTGCGCTTCTTCCCGAGCCGCTGCGTGTCGGTCCCCGTCAGGCCGTCGAGGAATCCCCAGATGTAGTGCCGGCGCCGCTGCTCGCCGTCGCTGACGATGTCGATGCCCGCCTCCTCCTGGTCGAGGAGACAGAGCCGCACGGCGTCGTCCTGGGCCTCGCGCAGTCGATCGGCGGGCGGCCCCCACGGCGCGAAGAGCTGAAGACGTGGATCGGCGAGCCAGGACGGCTTGGGAAGGCTGCCTGCGAGCGTCGTGGTGAGCATGGCCGGGCCACAATAGCGGGGCGCGCGGGATGAGTCAATTCACGGATCGGCAACGTTCGCGTGGCACGACACGCGCTATAATCCCGGCGCCATGACGAGCCGCCGTCCCGTGCTTCAGAGGACCACCCACCACCGGAGGAGCGAAGGATGAGACGAGCGCTTGCCCTGCTGCTGATCGCGGGTCTTCTCGGCGCGGCTGGCCCGGCCGTCGCCCAGGGCCCCATCGTGGCCCAGTTCTGGTACTCCTTCGGCGGCAAGAACCGCGAGGTCACCGAGGCCCACATCAAGAAGTTCAACGAGTCGCAGTCCAAGTACCGGATCGAGGGAACCTTCCAGGGCGACTACTTCCAGGCCCTGGCCAAGATCCGCGCGGCGGCGGCGACCAAGACCGCCCCCGCCGTCTTCCACGTGATCGGCGAGGCCATGCCCCAGCTCTGGCAGGCGGGGCTGTTCGAGAACCTCGAGCCCTATGCCAAGGGCGCCAACGGCACCAATCTCGAGGACTTCCTTCCCGGCCAGACCCAGCACACGTACTTCGATTATCTCGGCAAGCCGCCCGCGCCGCTCTTCGCCCTCCCGTTCTTCCGCAGCACGCCCATCCTCTACTACAACGCCGAGATGCTGCAGGCCAAGGGCGTCAAGGTGCCGACGACCTGGGACGAGCTGCACGACGTCGCGGGCAAGCTGACCGTGCGTGAGGGCAGCGATGTCAAGGTCTACGGCTTCGAGGTGCCCATCGACTGGTGGTTCTGGTACGCGATGCTCCACGAGGCGGGCGGCAGCCTGCTCACCGCTGACGGCAAGAAGGCCGCGTTCCGCGAGAAGGGCGCCGAGGCGCTGCAGTTCTGGGTGGACCTGGTCAACAAGGACAAGACCATGAAGCGGCCTCCCGGCAAGGACTACAACGCCTGGGAGGTGACCAACACGGATTTCCTGAACCAGCGCGTGGCCATGATCTACACCTCCACCGCCTTCCTCAACTACATGACGGAGAACGCGAAGTTCAAGTTCGGGACCGCCTTCCTGCCCGGGAAGGCCAAGCAGGCGGTGCCGACGGGCGGCACCTTCTTCGTCATCGCCAGGGACGCGCCCGCGCCGCAGAAGGAGGCGGGCTGGGCCTTCATCAAGTGGATGACCGATCCCGCCCAGACCATCTCGCTCTCCAAGGCCACGGGCTACATGCCCATCCGCACCTCGGCCGTGAACTCGCCGGAGATGCAGGATTTCTACAAGCAGAACCCGAACTACAAGACGGCCATCGACCAGCTCCGCACGGCCCAGCGCTTCCCGTTCTCGCCGGGGCTCATCGAGATCCAGCGTGAGGTGATCCAGCCGAACCTCGAGGCGGCCGTCCTCGGCATCAAGACCTCGGCGGAGATCATGCAGGCGGCCGAAGCCAAGGCCAACGAAATCCTGGGCAAGCAATAGGCTGCTGAAACCTGCGCGCGACGCGTGGCTGGGATGGGGGCTGGTCGCGCCCTCGCTGCTGCTCTTCGCGCTCGTGTACCTCTACCCGGTCGCCTACTCGGCGTGGGTGAGCGTTTACGAGTGGGATCTCTCGACCCCCGCGCGCTACGTGGGCCTCCAGAACTACCGCGCCCTCTGGTCCGCGGAGTTCGGCGAAGTCGTCGCCAACACCGTCTGGTATTCCGTGGGCGTCGTCGTCCTGTCCCAGGCCCTGGGGCTGGCTCTCGCCCTCGCGCTCAACAACCGCACGCGACTCGGCGCGCTCTTCCAGGCCTCGATCTTCAGCTCGTACGTCGTCTCCTGGGTCGCCGTGTCGCTCCTCTGGATCTGGCTCCTCGACCCGCAGTACGGGCTCGTCACCTACCTGCTCCGGCTCGTCGGGCTGCCGTCGGTGAACTGGCTCGGCGACCACCGCATCGCGCTCTGGTCGCTCGTGCTCGTGACGGTGTGGAAGACGGTGGGCTATCCGCTCGTGATCTATCTCGCCGGCCTGCAGGCCATCCCCGGCGACCTCCTGGAGGCGGCCGCCCTCGATGGCGCGGGCAGCTGGCAGCGCTTCCGCCACATCACCTGGCCGCTCCTCGCCCCCACCAGCCTGTTCCTCTTGATCACGCTCACCGTGGCGAGCTTCCAGGGCTTCGACATCGTCCGGATCATGACCCAGGGCGGGCCGGTCACCGCCACCATGATCTACGTCTACTACATCTACGAGCAGGCCTTTCAGTACTTCAAGCTCGGCAAGGCGTCGGCGGCCGTCGTGATCTTCTTCGCACTGATCGTGGGCCTGACCTTCCTCCAGTGGCTGCTCTTCCGGCGGCGCCTTCACTACACGGCATGACGAGCTCGAGTCCTCTCATTCGCGCGCTCACCATCGCCGGGCTCGCCGCGGTGGCGCTCGTCGAGGTCTTCCCCTACCTCTGGATGCTCAGCACGTCGCTGAAGGACCTTCCCAGCGTGACCCAGTTCCCGCCCACGCTGCTTCCGCATCCGCCCCGCTGGGACAACTACGCCAAGGCCTGGAGCTCCGGGCCGTTTCTCCACTACGCGATGAACAATGTCATCCAGACCCTGGGCATCCTCGTGCTCCAGCTCTTCTTTGGCTGCCTCGCGGGCTACGGGTTCAGCAAGACTCGCTTTCGCGGCCGCGACGCCTGCTTCCTGATCGTGATCGCCTGCCTCGTGGTGCCGCCCCAGGTGCGCTTCGTCCCCCTCTACATGCTCTTCAGCAAGGTCGGCCTGCTCAACACCTACGCCTCGCTCATCCTGCCCTATGCCGTCTCCGCCCTCGGCACCTTCCTCATCCGCGAGGCCTTCATGCAGATCAGCGACGATATCGTGGATGCCGCGCGCGTGGACGGGGCGGGCGTGCTCACCATCATCTTCCGCATCATGGCGCCGATCGCCCGACCCACCCTGGTCGCCTTCTCGCTGTTCAGCGTGGTCTATCACTGGAACGACTTCTTCTGGCCTCTCGTGATGACCACCAACGAGGCGGTGCGCACGCTGCCCATCGGCGTGGCCATGCTGCGCGAGGAGGGGACGGGGGCGCGGTGGCACATCATCATGGCGGGCAGCATGTTCGTGGTCGCCCCGGTGCTCCTGGTCTTCGCGGTCGCCCAGCGCCACATCATTCGCGCCTTCACGTTCACATCGCTCAAGTGATCGGGGAACCTTGACAGGTCACCGCAAGTTTGCTAAAAGAAAGGGCAATTCCGAGCTGACCCGACTCATTCCCGAACATTTGAGGAGGACCCGAATGACCACATCGCTGTGGAAACTCGCGGGCGCCGCAGCCGTGACGGTGCTCTTCGGCATATCCGAAGTCGAGGCGCAGGCCCCGCTCAAGATCGGCGCTTCGCTGTCGTTGACCGGCACCTACGCCAAGCCCGGCACGTACCAGAAAGAGGGCTACGAGATCTGCGCCGACGAGCTCAACGCCAAGGGTGGGCTTCTCGGGCGCAAGGTCGAGTTCGTGATGTACGACGACCAGTCCTCCACCCAGACCGCGCAGCGGCTCTACGAGAAGCTCATCACGGAGGACAAGGTGGAGGCGGTGATGGGCCCGTACTCCTCCGCGATCACCGAGTCGGTGGCGGGAATCAGTGAAAAGTACAAGAAGGTCATGGTCTCGCCCCTGGCCGCGACCACGTCGATCTTCCGGCAAGGGCGCAAGTACATCTTCATGGTCATCTCTCCGGCCGAGTTCTACCTGGAAGGGCTCGTGGACATGGGGGCCAAGCGCGGGCTCAAGACCATCGCCATCGTCAACGAGGACACGCTCTTCCCCAAGGCCACCGTGGTGGGCACGGAGGAGCTGGCGAAGAAGCGCGGGCTCCAGGTTGTCCTCCGGGAGGCCTACCCGAAGGGGAACACGGATTTCTCGGCGCTCCTTGTGAAGATCAAGGCGGTCAATCCGGACATCATCGCGGCGGCGACCTACTTCGACGACGCCGTCGCCATCACGCGGCAGATGAAGGAGCTGAACGTCAATCCGAAGATGTTCGGGGTGACCGTGGGTGGCGACATCCCCGAGTTCCACACGCTCCTCAAGCAGAATGCGGAATACGTGTACGGCTCGACCCAGTGGGACGAGGTGCTGCCGTATCCGGGACAGAAGGAATTCCTGTCCGCCTACCAGAAGAAGTTCAAGCACGAGCCTTCGTACCACGCGGCCGCGGGCTACGCGGGCTGCCTCATCTATGCCGAGGGCGTCAAGCGCGCGAAGAGCCTGGATGCCGATCTCGTCCGCGCCGAGCTCTTGAAGCTCAAGATCCGCACGGCCTTCGGAGACTACACGGTGGACCAGGACGGCTTCCAGACGGCGCACAAGATGGTGATGATCCAGTGGCAGGACGGCAAGCGGGTGGTCGTGTGGCCGGATGACCTGGCCAGCGGCAAGCTTCGCTTCCCCACGCCGCCCTGGAGCCAGCGGTAGCCTGAGCCCTTGTCCGTCATCACGCCCGCCATGCTAGGCCAGGTCGTCATCTCTGGCCTGCTGGCGGGCGCGCTGTATGCCATGGTCGCCCTCGGGCTCGGGCTCATCTTCGGCGTGATGCGCGTGCTCAATGTCTCCCACGGCCCGCTGCTCATGCTGGGGGCGTACACGACGTTCTGGCTCTTCCAGTGGCTCGGGCTGAACCCCTACCTCTCGCTCCTTGTCACGATGCCGCTTCTCTTCCTGGTCGGCATGGCCTTGCAGCGTCTCTTCGTCCGACGCGTGGTGGACGCCCCCGAGCTCTCCTCGCTCCTCCTCACGTTCGGGGTGTCCATCGCCATCGTGAACCTTGCCCAGCTCGCCTTCACGGCCGACCTCCGTTCCGTGGAATACCTGACCGGCTCCTTCGTGTGGGGACCGTTCGCCTTCTCCAAGTCGCGCGTCATCGCCTGCGCCTTCGCCATCGTCATCACCACCGCCGCCTTCCTGTTCCTCCGGAAGACGCGTCTCGGCAAGGCGGTGCGCGCCGTCTCGCAGAGCCGTGAGGTCGCCCAGGTCTGCGGCATCGATGTCGGCCGCATCCACATGCTGGCCTTCGGTATCGGCTCGGCCCTGGCCGCGGCGGGCGGGTCGCTGGTGGCCGTCATGGTGGCGATCCAGCCCGAGATGGGACAGGTCTACACCTTCAAGTCCTTCCTCGTCATCGTGCTGGGCGGGGCGGGGAACTATCCGGGGGCGCTCCTGGGCGGCCTCCTCCTGGGACTGATCGAGCAGCTCTCCTCGCTCTTCCTCACCACCCAGGTCAATGAAGCGGTCGCCTATGTCCTGCTGGTTCTCGTCCTGCTCGTGCGTCCCACCGGCCTCCTGAAGGGCCGCGCGTGAAGCGTTGGCTCTCGTCCGGCTTCTGCGTGCTGCTCCTCGGGCTCGCCCTCTATCCCATGGCCGGCACCGGCTACGGCATCCGCTTCATGCTCCAACTCTTCATGTGGATCGCTCTCGCCCAGTCGTGGAACCTGATCTCCGGGCTCACGGGCTATGTGTCGTTCGGTCATATCGTGTTCTTCGGCATGGGCGCCTATACCGCGGCCATCCTCATCGCCAAGCTCGGCTGGCCCTGGCTCCTGGCCAGCCTCGCCGGCGGCGTGGGGGCGATCGTGCTGGCCACGGTGATCGGCTGGCCCTGTCTGCGCCTGAAGGGTCCCTACTTCGCCATTTCGATGCTGGGGCTCAACGAGGTCCTGCGCGTGGCGGTGTCCTATTTCGAAGGGCTCACGGGCGGGGGCAGCGGGCTCTCCCTCCCGTCCCTCTACGCCAGCGTGGCCATCTATTATTCCATGGGGATCGTGGCGCTGGCCGTGACCGCCCTCGCCTATGTCGTCGTCACCTCGCGCTTTGGGCTCCGGCTGATGACGATCCGCGAGGACGAGATCGCGGCGGAGGCCATGGGCATCGATACCTTCCGCTACAAGCTCTACGCGTTTCTGCTCTCCGCCGTCGGCCCGGGTATCGTGGGCGGCCTCGCCGCGCGCGATCAGAGCTATATCGAGCCGGTCTCCGTCTTCCCGCTCATCATGACCATCACGATGATCGTGATGGTGCTCTTCGGCGGCAAGGGCACGATCTGGGGGCCGGTGCTCGGGGCGGTCCTGCTCTTCACCCTCCAGGAGATGATCTGGTCCCGCTTCATCTATGTCCACCAGCTCCTCTTCGGTGCCATCATCGTCATCGTGGTGCTCTTCATGCCCCGCGGCATCCTGGGTGTCCTGCAGCAGAAATACAACCTCCCCCGGACCATCTAGTCTTGGCTTTCAAAAATCCGACACCACGCGGCGGCGGGTGGGGCAGGGGGCATCCCCCGCGGACCCGTATCTTCTGCGCGCCATCGAAGCCAAAGACCTCATTCTCGTGGCTCCTTACGAGACTCCACAGCGGGCCGCGAGTCAGCGTGGTCCGCGGGGGATGCCCCCTGCTCCGCCCGCCGCATTGTCGGCACGCACAACTTTGATGCCGCCCATCTTAGAAATCGACCGAGTCGTCAAACGCTTCGGTGGCGTCACCGCCGTGGATCACGTCTCCTTGAGCCTGGAGGCCGGGCACATCTACGGCCTGATCGGCCCCAACGGCTCGGGCAAGACCACGCTCTTCAACTGCATCACCGGCGTCGAGCAGCGTGACGAGGGCGAGATCCGCTTCAAAAGGCGACGGATCGACGGGCTCAAGCCGCATCAGGTCTTTCACGAAGGCATCGGGCGCACCTTCCAGATCATCCGGGTCTTTCCCGAGCTCACGGCGCTGGAGAACTTGCTCGTGGTCACCACCGATGACTACGCGCAGGCGAGCGAGCGCGCCCGCGAGCTCCTCCGCTTCGTCAAGCTCGAGGGGTTGGCCGGCGAGTACGCGGGCAATCTCTCCTACGGCCAGCAGAAGCTCGTGGAGTTCATCCGCGTCCTCATGACGGACCCGGAGCTCATCCTCCTCGACGAGCCGGCGGCGGGCGTCAACCGCACCCTCCTCAACGACCTCCTGGATGCCGTGCGGCAGCTGCGTGATCGAGGCAAGACCGTGCTCCTCGTGGAGCACGACATGAAGGTCGTGATGGGACTCTGCGAGACGGTCTTCGTCCTCGACCACGGCGAGAAGCTGGCCGAGGGACCGCCCGGCGTCATCCAGACCGACGAGCGAGTGATTGAAGCCTATTTTGGTCGCTAGCGCCGGCCTCGCCCTCTATCTCGTCTGGCGCTCCCTGAGCTGGCCGCTCATCCACGATGCCCCCCTCATGCACTACGTCGCCTGGCTCATCACCCAGGGCGCGGTGCCGTACCGCGACGTCTTCGACATGAATCTCCCCGGCGTCTACCTGGTTCACGTGGCCGTGATCAAGACGCTGGGGGAAGGGAGTGTGGCCTGGCGGCTCTTCGACCTGGGGTGGCTCGCCGCCACCGCCGCCGCGCTCTGGGGCTTCTGCCGGCGCATGGGTGATGACTGGAGCGGGCTCGGCGCCGCGCTCCTGTTCATCCTCTATCATCTAGCCGGCGGCGCCTGGCGCGCGGGCCAGCGCGATTTCTTGCTTGCCCTGCTCCTCGTGCTGGCGGCCTGGGGTGTGGCGCGGAGCTGGGAGACGGGTGAAACCCTCGTGCCGCTCGCGTGGGGGGGTCTGGCGGCGGGCGCCGGCATCATGATCAAGCCCCACGTGGCGGCCTTCTGGCTCGCCTGCGCGCCCATCGTGATCCTGGGCGCGAGCCGGGCGCGGCGTTCCGCCGTTGCCGCCGTGGCCGTCTGGACGGGCGCCGGCCTCGCCGTCCCCGTGCTCGTGCTCGGCTGGCTCGCGATGCGCGGCGGGCTCGGCGCCTTCGCCGACATCACCACCGGGTATGTCTTGCCGCTCTACAGCCGAGTAGGTGGCGAGCCGATCTGGCAGGTGATGCGCTGGCACGCCTACGGCTGGCAGATCTGGATCTGCCTGGTTGCCCTCGCGCTCCTGGGGGCGGCCCAGCGCATCCCCGCGCCGTATGGAATCAGGCGCGCGCTCGCCGTCCTGGGCGCGGTCTATGGCGGCTGGCATTTCACGAGCCAGGGCAAGGGATGGGAGTATCACCTCTACCCGCTGGCCGTCTTTCTCTGCGTCCTCGGCTCCATGGCCCTGGCCCCGGCCTCTCGGGCGACGGCGAGCCGGTGGAACGTCGCGCCGGGTCTGTCGCGGGCGGCCAGCCTGGCCGTCCTCGTGACCGTCGTGGCGTTCCTTGGCCTCAAGGGCGTGGACGCCGCCGATGCGCCCTGGATCGCAGCCAAGGAGCGGCGCGTCTCGGCGCTGGTGCGTGACCTCGAGCCGCTCGTGGGACCCGGCGGCACCGTGCAGGTGATGGACGTGACCGAGGGCGGGATTCACGCGCTCCTGCGCCTGCACCTCCGAGAGCCCACGCGCTTCCTCTACGACTTTCACTTCTTTCACGACGAGGGAGACCCGCGCATCCAGGCCCTTCGCGCCGAGTTCTCGCGCGGCCTCGAGACGCGGCCTCCCGTTGCCGTGGTGATCTTCCGCGACACGTGGCGCCGCGCGGGCTATGCCCGGCTGGAGGCGCTCCCGGCAGTCACCCGCCTCCTCCAGACTGACTACCGCCTCGCCGTCGAGGGCGACGGCTATCGGATCTATGCGCAGCGAAGCCGTTCGTAGAGTCATTCGCGCCTACGACGACTGGATCGTCCGCGGCTACTGCTGGGGGCGCTTCTGGATCCTTCGCCAGCGCTTTCTGGACGAGATCGGCCAGTATCTACCCGAGCGCGGACGAGTGCTCGATCTCGGCTGTGGATTCGGCCTCTTCTCGCTGTACTACGCCAGCGTGCTGCCGGAGGTCAGGCTCCAGGGGCTGGACCGCAATCCGCGTCGCATCGCCATGGCGCAAGCGGCGGCGCGGCGGCTCGGCCTGACCAATGTGAGCTACGACGTGGGCGACGTCATGGACTTTCGCGGCGGGGAACGGGTTGACGCGGTCTACATGCTCGACATCGTGCACCACATTCCTGCCGACGCCGTTCGGCCCCTTCTCGAGCAGGTTGCCAAGGTCCTGCCGGCGGGCGGGCTCCTCCTGATCAAGGACGTGGACCGGACGCCCGCCTACAAGCGATGGTTCACGCATGTCCTCGACAAGGTCATGGATCCGGGCACGCCCGTGCGCTACTGGGACGCGGATGAGCTGATGGCCACGCTGACCGAGAGCGGCTTCGGCGTCCGTCGTCACCTCATGGTGGACATCTTGCCGTACCCGCACATTCTCTACATTTGCGTGCGCCAGTGATGGCGCCGCCGCTCCTTCTGCAGGCGCAGGGGCTGACCGCGGGCTACGGCAAGATGCCCATCCTCCATGACGTCTCCCTCGACGTGCGCGCGGGCGAGATGGTCAGCATCATCGGCCCCAACGGCGCCGGCAAGTCGACCGCGCTCAAGAGCATCGTCGGCTTCGTGAAGGTCTCGAGCGGGCACGTGCGCTTCGACGGCCAGGAGATCACCGGGCTGCGGCCCGATCAGGTCTTGCCTCGCGGCCTCGCCTACGTGCCCCAGGGGCGGATCGTCTTCCCGCAGATGACCGTGCTCGAGAACCTCGAGATGGGGGGCTACATCGAGCGCGATGGGCAGCGCATCCGCAAAGCCCTCGAGCAGGTCTTCGGCCTCTTCCCCATCCTGGGCGAGCGGCAGCGCCAGAAGGCGGGCACCATGTCGGGCGGCGAGCAGCAGATGGTCGCCATCGCCCGCGCCCTCATGACCCGGCCCAAGCTCATCCTCCTGGACGAGCCGTCGCTGGGGCTCTCGCCCAAGTTCGTCTCGCTGATCTTCGACAAGCTCATGGCCATGAAGCACTCGGGCTACACCCTCGTGGTCGTGGAGCAGAACGCGGCCAAGGCGCTGGCTGTGGCCGATCGCGGCTATGTCCTCGAGCTCGGCAGGAACCGCTTCGAGGGGACGGGCGCGGCGCTGCTGGCCGACCCTGAGGTGAAGCGTCTTTACCTCGGCGGGTAATTTCTGTATGGTGTACCGGGCTCAAGGGAGGAGATAGACTCGAATGGATCGTTTGTTGCGGCCTTCTGCCGCCGCCGGCCTCGTCATCGCCATTGCCTTCATCGCTCTGCTGGTCGGGTTCCCGAGCTTGGCCGCCCGGATGTCAGCCAATCGCGTTCAAGCCGCCACCGCGCCCTCTTCCGGCAAGACGGCCTCCACGGAACCGGCCAAAGTCGAGCACGCCGGCGGCGGGCACGCGGGCTTCACGGACAAGGCCATCCTCGAGCGGGGCAAGCAGACCTACACGAAATATTGCGCCTCGTGTCACGGCGACGCGGGCCTGGGCGATGGCCCGGGGGGCGCCAACCTTCCCATCAAGCCGCAGAATCTCACGCTCGGCGCGGTGATGAACCCCCTGCCCGATCACTTCCTGCACAAGATCATCGCGGATGGGCCCCAGGCGGTCGGGCTGTCCGAGCTGATGCCGCCCTTCAAGCCGCAGCTGGGAGATCGTGCGATCGACGAGGTCATCGCGTATGTCCGTACTCTGGCCAATCCGCCCTACGAGCCCGAGCGGGTGCTGCCGGTGGCGGAGAAGCGTGAGGGTCCCGTCCAGCCCATCCTGTTCAGCCACGTCATCCACGCGGGGTCGTATCGCCTCGACTGCCAGTACTGTCACACGGGCGCCCGGCGGAGCAGCTCGGCCGGCTTGCCGTCGGTGGAGCGATGCATGGGGTGTCACAAGATCGTGGCCGCCCAGGGCAACGCGCAGGTGCAGAAGCTTCACGCGTTCTGGGAAAAGCAGCAGCCCATCCCGTGGGTGCGCATCTTCAAGATTCCCGAGCATGCGCAGTTCCCCCACAAGAATCACATCGCGGCGGGGCTCCAGTGCCAGACCTGTCACGGCCGCATCGAGGCCATGGAGCAGGTGCACGCCAAGACGGGACAGAACATCGTCAACGATCTGGCCAACCTCTCCGGGATGGCGATTCCGCCCACGAAGCTGACCATGGGCTGGTGCGTCGAGTGCCATCGCGCGGTGAACGACAAGGGCGTGCAGGCGGTCCAGCCCGTGGCCGACGCCTGGGGCTCGGCACCCAGGCCGCCGACGGCGGACGACACGAAGCCGCGCAAGGCGCCGCTGGAGTGCGTGGCCTGCCACCATTGATGGCGGGCTACCCGCGGTAGGAAGCCTTCCCACCTAGCCGAACGAGCTGCAAGACCGACCCGTGTCTCCTCGCTCCCACAAGTTCGTCCAGGTGGATGTGTTCACCGACCGCGTGTTCGGTGGCAATCCGCTCGCCGTGCTCCTCGACGCGCGCGGGCTCGACGACGCCCTCATGCAGCAGATCGCGCGCGAGATGAATCTCTCCGAGACTGTCTTTCTGTTCCCGCCCACGCGCCCTGACTGCGTCGCCGCCCTCCGGATCTTCACGCCGGCTCGCGAGGTGCCCTTCGCCGGGCATCCGACCATCGGCACCACGTGGGTCCTGGCCGCCCGGGGCATGGCGCCCAAGGGCGCGGCCCGCTTCACCCTGGAGGAAAAGATCGGACCCGTGCCCGTCGAGCTCGAAGGCGATCCGGGGCGCCCGAGCTTCATCTGGATGAGCCAGCAGGACGCGACCTTCGATCCCGCCCTCGAGAACCGCGAGGCCGTCGCCCGCGCGCTCGGCCTCACTGCGGCCGACCTCTGGCCCGCCGTCCCCATCCAGCCCGGCTCCACCGGCAACAAGTTTCTCTTCGTGCCGCTGCGCGACAAGGCGACGGTGGACCGCGCCGTCCTCGACGTGCGCGCCATGCTGGAGGCCATGGGCGAGCGGCCGCGCATGGGCATCTTCGTCTTCGCTCCCGATCCGGACGCCGCGGCAGGCCGCGTGTACTCGCGCATGTTCGGCCCGCACAGCTCGGGCATTCCGGAGGACCCGGCCACGGGCTCGGCCAGCGGCCCGCTCGGCGCCTACCTCGTGCTGAACGGGATGGTGAAGGGGTCGGGCGACGTGAAGATCGTGAGCGAGCAGGGAGCCAAGATGGGCCGGCAGAGCTTCGTGCACATCCGGCTCGCCACGCGCGGCGGCGCCGTGACCGACATCAGAGTGGGCGGCGGCGTGGTGCCCGTGCTCGAGGGCGAATTGAGGATCTGATCCGTCACGTGGTAGGCGAGAGAATCGCGGTCAGGCTCCGGAGGTCGGGGCAGCCGTCGAGCGTTTCGACCATCTGGCGCACGGAGTCGACGCGGTCCTCGGCGAGGACCAGTCGCGCGCAGTCGCGGAACTTCTCGCGCAACTGATCGATGGTCAACGGATGGCTGGGATGGCCCGGCACCGGGCGCGGGCCCAGAGCGACCTCGCGGCCGTCCCGCAGCTGAAGCGTGACACGCGTCCACATGTGGCGCTCGAGCTCGCTGGGGATCTCCGGATCCACCACCATGCGCGTGCGCTTCATCAGCTCCCGGATGGCCGGATCCTGCGCCTTGTCGTCCTGGAAGGTCTGCATGCCGACCTTGCCCTCGCAGAGGGCCGCTGCGGCGGAGAACTCGCCCGAGAACTTGGCCTCGAGTCCGCTCTTCGGGTTCGAGTGGATGAGGATGCGCGGCACGGTCGGATGCACGCCGATGGTGACCCGGGCGATATCGTCGGGCGCGACCCGGAGGGTCCGCTGGAGCTCGAGGGCGCTGTCGATGATGGAGTGAGTGCAGGCGCAGGACGGATAGGGCTTGACGGCCACGCCCGTGGTCAGGATCTTCCAGGGCGCCCCCAGCCGCTCGAGGGCGCTCTCCTCTCGCTTCCCGGCGCTCAGGACGGCGAGGTAGCCCTGCGGTCCCTCGATGGCCTGCTCGGAGGCAGTGAAGCCTTCGCGGGCGAGCAGCGCCGAGAGCACTCCGCTGCGCGCCGCGTGGCCGGCGTGAAAGGGCTTGGTCATGGTGCCGAAGTTTTCCTTGAGCCCCGAGGCCTGGGTGGCCGCGATGGCCAGCGCCGTCCGGGTCTGCGCGCCGTCGAGCCCGAGGAGCCGGGAGGCCGCGGCCGCCGCGCCGATCGCCCCCAGCGTCCCCGTGGCGTGGAAGCCCTTCTCGTAGTGCGCGGGGTTGATCACCTCGGCGAGCGTCGTCTCGACCTCGAAGCCGAGCAGGAAGGCGTGCACGAGCGCGCGGCCGTCCGCGAGCGCCAGCTCGCCGGCCGCGAGGGCCGCCGAGAGGACGGGCGCCGAGGGGTGGCCCAGCATGGCGAAGTTGGTGTCGTCGAAGTCGAGCGCGTGCGCGGCGGTGCCATTGGCGAGGGCGGCCCACACGGCGCCCGTGCGTCGCCGCGTGCCCACGATGGTGGCGAGGGGCGCGCCGCCCTCGCTTTCCGCGATCTGCTGAACGATCCGCGCTGCCGGCTCCGCGGAGCCCGCGAGCATGACGCCCACGCAGTCGAGAATGGCGCGACGCGCGGCGTCCACGGCGGCGACGGGGCAGTCTTCCCAGCGGCTCTTGACGATGAACTCGGCGATCACGGAGGTGGCGCGCATGAGCCAGAGCCTAGCACAGGTCTGTTATCATCGCCCCTGGCCATGCTCTTTCGCGTCGCACTGTTCCTTGTCATCGGCTCGCTCGCCGCCGCTCCCCGGCCCGCGCTCGCGCAGATGTTCTTCTCCGCGAAGCCGGACGCGCCATTCACGGTCGGGCCCCTGACGGTGCGGGCCACCGTCACCCCGGCCCTCGGGCCCGTCGACGTGTCCGTCCTCTGGTCCCTCGACATGCCGTCCGGCAAGAGCCGCGGGGGGATCGAGCAGGACCTCTTCCTCCTCTGGCCCGGGGAGATCTCGAGTCCGATCGACAAGAAGCCCAACGACAAGACTCTCGAGCAGTATGTCGAGCAGCGCGGCTTCGCCGCCACCGGCGGTGGCCGGCTACCCCTCTACGCTCTCAACCTCTACGCGCAGGGCGCGGACGCGGCGCCCAAGCTCGTCGGGGAGCTGCCCTTCGTGACTTTCGTGCAGGACAGCCACGCGCTGGGGCTGAGCCCGCCCGCGAGCTGGATCCGCATCCCGTGGATGCCCCAGATGGCCGACCGCGTCTTCATGATGGAGCTGCGCATGCGGGTGGCCGGAATCATCAAGCCCAAACGGGTCGGCTGGATCGAGAGCGTCTTCGCGGGTGACCGCCACGAGCTCCAGCTCTCCTTCCACGAGGTGCGCGACCGGCCCGTCTTCCCGATGTATGCCGAGCACCGCGACCGCGCGCTCCGGCTGGCCGACGCCCCCGCCGAGCTCGTGGCCCACTTCGCACAGTCCGACTCATTGCGCATCGCGGAGATCTATCCGCCCACCAGCATCCGGCGCCTCAGCGAGACTCTCGAGACCACGGAGGTGGTCTCGCTCTTCCTGGGTGCCACCGAGGGCACGGTTCCTCAGCACCTGGAGGTGCAATTCGGTTACTATTCCCGGCTGCAGGGCCTCCTGCTCGTGGCGATACCGCTGCTGCTGCTGGCCGCCGGCCCCGCTCTCGGCCCCATACTCGGCCGCGCCGCCTCGAGGGTGATCGCCGGCCTCACCGCGCGCATCCAGTGGACGCCGCGGGGCGTGGGGCGATCACGCCACGGGGGTGTCCTGCTGGGCCGGGAGGTGCTCGAACGCATCAAGCCGGGCGTTACGACCGTCGAAGAAGTCCTCGCCCTCTGTGGCCCGGAGGTCGAGGAGCAGCAGCGCCTGGACGATCCGGATCATCGGACGCTCGTGTACCGAGGATGGCGCGCGGAGCCCATGACCCGCCGTCTCATCGGCTGGCTCTCGATAGTACAAGGCTGGAATATCGTTTCCCACGAAGTGCGCATCGAGGTGGAGCGGGGCGTGGTCAAGAACGTGCAGGCTCATGTACGGCGGAACCGATCCGCCCGCCCGGAGCCGCCCGCATGAACGCTCACGAGAGGCAGGGCCGGCCGCAGACGTGACCGGCACGAACGAGGAGGAACGCTGATGGACGAGCCACAGGTCTCATCGATAAGCCGTCGCGATCTGCTGAAGCTGGGAGGGGCCGCCATCGCTGCCGGCTCCGGGCTCCCGCTCCTGGATCCGAAGCCGGCGACGGCCCAGACCCCCAAGCGGGGCGGCACCTTCCGCCTCCGCATCCACGTGGCGCCCGTCCACTTCGATCCCCAGCAGACGGTGGCCTTTCCCACCATGCAGGCGATGTCCTTCACCCATAGCCGGCTCGTGAAGGTCAAGGCGGGCTCCTCGGTGAAGCCAGGTACGCAGCCGCTCGAGGCTGATCTGGCCGAGTCCTGGACCCAGCCCAACGACACCACGTACATCTTCAAGCTGCGGCGCGGTGCGCGCTGGCATGCAAAGCCACCCGTCAACGGACGCGAGGTGACGGCGGAGGACGTCAAGTACAGCTACGAGCGCTTCCTCCTGCCCGCCAATCCCAACCGCGGCCTGCTCGAGCAGGTGGACAAGATCGAGGCGGTGGACCGGCACACGGTCAAGTTCACGCTCAAGGAGCCCTTCGCGTGGTTCCTCGACTCGCTCGCGTCACCCTCGACGTGGATTATCGCCAAGGAAGCCGTGGAGCAGTACGGCGACCTCAAGCGGCCCGAGAGCTGCGTCGGGACGGGACCGTGGATGCTCGAGCGCTACGAGCCCAACGTGCGATGCACCTGGGTGCGCAACCCCAACTACTTCATCCCCGGGCTGCCCTACGTCGACAACGTCGAGGTGTCGATCGAGACCGACCCCGCCACCGCGCTGGCGGTGTGGCTGTCCGGCCGCTACGATTTCGCCCCCGAGTACGGGATGGTCGTGCGCCGGAGCGATCTCGAGGCGGCCAAGCAGCGCAAGCCGAATCTGCAGATGCAGGACTACATCGTCGTCTTCGGGGGCATCACGTGGGCGAAGTTCGACCAGGATCCCTTCAAGGATCTCCGCGTGCGTCGAGCCCTCCAGATCGCCACCAACTGGCGAGAGGTGCTCGAGACCAACGCGTGGTCTCAGGGTCGGGGGGCGCCCAACCCGGCCATTCCCGCCGCCTTCAAGGACTGGTCCCTTCCCATCGACCAGCTGCCGCCCGAGAGCCGGAGGCTCTACGACTTCGACCCGCAGGAGGCGAAGAGGCTCCTGACGGAGGCCGGTCACTCGAGCGGGTTCAAGACCACGCTGGAGACGACGGCGGGATACGGGCCCGACTACATCGACGCCGTTCAGGTCACGGTGGCGGGATGGAAGAAGGCCGGCATCGACGCGGAGATCAAGCTCAAGGAGTACGGCGCCTTCATCTCGAGCACGATCTTCGGCAAGTTCGACAAGATGGGCGGCGGGCTCTTCGGGGGCTGGACCGATCCCGACAGCTATCTGTATCGCTACTTCTTGCCGGGGCAGCCGCTCAACGCCTCGGGAGTCAACGATCCCAAGCTCACGGAGATGATCAAGCTCCAGCGTCGCACGTTCAACGTCGCCAAGCGCCGCGAGATGATCTACGACATCCAGCGTTACATCTCCCAGCACGTCTGGGCGCTGTACGGGCCGTCCGTCAGCGCGGTCGCCGCCTGGGAGCCCTACGTCAAGAACTTCGGGCCCAACATCGGTCACGACTATGGCGGGCGCCTCATGGTCGCCTGGCTGGATCGCTGAGGCATGAAGCTCAAGGACAAGGTAGCGCTGGTGACGGGCGCGGGCTCGGGCATCGGCCGCGCCATCGCGCAGCTCTTCGCCGAGGAAGGCGCGCGCGTCATCGCCAACGACGTGCGTGAAGAGGCCGCGAAGGAGACGGTGGCGGCGATCTCCTCCGGGGGATGCGCCATCCAGGCCGACGTCGCCGACAGCGCGCAGGTCAGGGCGATGTTCGCGCAGATCGAGCGCGAGTTCGGGACGCTGGACGTGCTCGTCAACAACGCGGGGATCGGGACGGCGGGCAGCTCGGGCGCGAATCGAGACAGGATTCGCGAGCGGTCCGACGCGCGGATGGCCGAGATGCTGAGCGGCCAGGGCATCCAGACCCACTGGGACATCACCCAGGAGATGAGCGACGAGGCCTGGCATCGCATGATCGCCGTGCACCTGAACGGGACGTTCTTCTGCACGCGCGAGGCCCTCAAGCTCATGAGCCGGCGCAACCAGGGCGCCATCATCAACATGTCGAGCGTGGCCGCCCTCATGGGGCTCGACACCGTGCCGCACTACAGCGCGGCCAAGGCGGGCATCCTGGGATTCACCCGCGCCGTCGCCCGCGAGATGGGCTCGCGCAAGATCCGCGTCAACGCCATCTGCCCCGGCTTCATCGACACGCCCATGACCCAGCCCATCTCGCCGATGATGCGCGCGGCCACCGTCGCGCGCACCCCACTCGGCCGCTGGGCGGAGCCCGTGGAGGTGGCCAGGACCGCCCTCTTCCTCGCCTCCGACGACAGCGCCTTCTTCACGGGCCAGTGGCTCTCCCCCAACGGCGGCCTCTTCATCGGCTGAGCGGGGCTGAGCGGGGTCAGGTCTCACATTCCAACATCCAACGGTCTATTCTTGAGGGCCCGACGCCGCGCGCCTCGTCCAAATGTTGGAATGTGAGACCTGACCCCCCGCTCAATCGATGCGAAAGCGGGCCCGGATTTCGTCGGGGCGCTCGGAGTAGGGCGGGATCGCCTCGGCCGGATCGAACGCCACTTCCACCACGAGCACGGCCGGCTCGCCGGCAGATCGCGCATTCGGAAAGGTCGCGCGAAGGCCGGCCACGTCGCGCACGCTCTCCACGTGGCGAATGCCCGCCGCGCGGGCGAGGGCCGCCCAGTCGACGGGCGCGGGAGGCAGCGCCTGGCCGCCGGAAGACTCATAGCGCCCGTTGACCCAGAGCAGGATGCTGAGGTTCGGAGGGCGGGCGGCGGCCACGGTGGCCAGCACATTGGGACTCATCAGGAGCGAGCCGTCTCCCTCGAGGGCGACCAGGTGGCGATCCGGACGCTGCAGGGCCATGCCCAGCGCGAGCGGAATGGCCGCCCCCATGGAGTCGCAAAGCGCGAAGACGGGGCTGGGCACCTCCATGTGGGGCAGATAGCGCGCGTTGGCGCCCAGACAGGAGACGAGAACGTCGCGCGGCGTCAGCATGGACACCAGCGCGTCGAGGAGCGGCTTGCGCGCGCTCACGCCAGATCCTCGCCGCTGATGAGCAGGACGTAGGGGCTCGCGGACTCGGCGGCCGCCTCCACGCCCTGCCTGACCTGGGCGGCGAGATCGCGCCCACGATCGACGACGGCATACCGGAGTCGCCAGGCCTGGAGCGTGGCCTCCGTCACGCGGCCCTTGGGCTCGTGATAGTAGATGGGGTCGCGCGAGTCGCCGCGGAAGGAGACGAGAAAGAAGCAGGGGAGACGGTAGAGCTCCACGAGGCCCGCGAGGATGCCGCCGCAATTCAAGAGGCCGGCGTTCTGGATGAGCACGGCGCCGCGCCCACCCGCCAGGTTCGCCCCGCAGGCGACGGCCACCGCTTCCTCCTCGCGGGCCACATCCACCACGCGGATGGCGGACGAGCGGCGCACCTCCTCCACGAGCTTGCCGATCCAGGTGTCCGGCACCGAGGCCGCGATGGTCACGCCCGCGCTCTCGAGGCCGGCGACGATCTGGCGCGCTCCGGTCATGTCAGCTTCGTGGCCCGGATGCTGTCGCCGCTCGCGGCGTGAGAGACATGAAGGCCTCCGCGGGCAGATGCAGGAGGAGCGTCCGCCCCGGCACGAGGCCGGGAGGCGCGGGCTCGGGGACAAAGGCCAAGAGCCGCCGGCCTCCGACGATCTCCGCCGTCACCTCGGTCTGCAGCCCCCGGTAGGTAACGCCGACGATGCGCGCCGTGGCATTCCTCCTGTAGGTGGGAAAACTCGCGGCTATCCTAGTGCAATCGGTCGTCGCACGTCCAGCGGAGCTGCCCCCTGATCCACTCAGCCCTCGCCTCGCGGCGCAAATATCTCCTCACCTTGACACTGCGCGAGAGGCCGTGTTACTCACCCGCAATGGACGACGGCGTTCTGCTGCGTACCGAAGGGCTGTGTCGCAACTTCGGCAGCCTCGCCGCCGTGCAGGACGTCACCCTCACCGTTCGCGCGGGCGAGCTTCGCTCGATCATCGGCCCCAACGGGGCGGGGAAGACGACGCTGTTTCGCCTGATCTCGGGCGAGATGTCGCCGAGCTCGGGCCGCATCCAGTTCAAAGGCCGGGAGATCGCGGGGCTGCCGCAGCACACGGTGGCCAGGCTCGGCATCGCCAAGTCCTACCAGATCACCAATATCTTTCCGCATCTCAGCGTGCTCGAGAACGTGCGCGTGGCCGCGCAGGGGTATGCGCACGCCTTCGACTTCTGGTCGCGAGCCGACCGTCTGAGCGCGGCGCGGGAGCGCGCCCGGGTCGTCCTCGATTCGGTGGGCCTCGGCGAGAAGACCGAGCGCGTGGCCGCCTTTCTCTCCCATGGCGAGAAGCGTCACCTCGAGATCGCCATCGCCCTCGCGCCCGAGCCGACCCTGCTCCTCCTCGACGAGCCGACGGCGGGCATGAGCCCCGAGGAGACGGACTCGACCATGGTGCTCATCCGCGCCCTCGCCAAGGGGCGGACCATCCTCGTCGTCGAGCACAAGATGAAGCTCGTGATGGGCATTTCCGACCGCATCACGGTCCTGCATCAGGGCCAGGTCCTGGCCGAGGGCACCCCCGAAGAGATCCGGAACAGCGCCCACATCCTTCAGGGCGTCTCGCTGACTCTCGAGCCTAGCGAGGTGGTCGCGCTCATCGGGCGCAACGGAGCGGGGAAGACCACGACGCTCCGGACGATCATGGGCATCGCCAAGCCCACCCGAGGCTCCATCCGGTTTCGCGGCGAGGACATCACGCACCGGGAGCCCCACGAGGTGGCCCGGCGCGGCATCGCGTGGATCCCCGAGGAGCGCCGCGTGCTGCCCAACCTGACCGTGCTGCAGAATCTCCAGCTCGGGATGCTCGGGGCGAGGACGCAGGACCAGGACGCGGTGGTCGAGACCGCCTTCGACTATTTCCCGAGGCTCCGCGAGCGCAAGAATCAGCCCGGCCGGCTTCTTTCCGGCGGCGAGCAGCAGATGCTCGCCATTGCGCGGGGGCTGGTGGCCCGACCCGAGCTGATGCTGGTGGACGAGCCGACGGAAGGCCTCGCCCCCCTGCTCGTCGAGAGCCTCACGGAGATCCTGGGCTCCATCAACAAGAGCGGCACGTCCATCCTGCTCGTCGAGCAGACGCTCGACGTCGCTCTCTCCCTCGCGCATCGCCTCTACGTGATGGACCAGGGCCAGGTGCAGTTCACGGGAACTCCTGACGAGCTCCGCAGGAATCCCGCCGTGCAGCAGCGCTTCCTCGGCGTTTAGCAGGCGGCGGATAAAGTCCCATCTGTTTCGTTGTCGCCCTCGGCTGCACGCTCAACGCACAGAGAGCACGCCTCGCGTGTGGATCAACTCGGGCCGCGGTGAGGATGAGCACGGCTCAGCCCATGGAGGCCACGGGCTTGCGCGACTTGGTGATGCAGCGGCAGGTGCCGATCTGATGCAGCTCGATCATGTTACCGAAGGGGTCGTGCATGAAGATCTGCTGGGACTCGGGTCCGACCACCCCGCGCGTGACCCAGAAGCTCGTGCCGAGCCGCTCCAGCTCCTGCTTCGCCTCCTGGATGTCCGGCACGGCGAGGGCCACGTGAGGGTGCGAGGGATCCTTGCCCGGGCCCTCCGCGAACTTCGACTGGCCGTCCACGCCCATGAGATGGATCTGCGCGGTGCCTCCCACGTCCATCCAGTAGCCGTCGATGGTCGGGATGTGCGGCCGGCCCGGATCGGGATCGAGCCCGAGCACGTCGTGATAGAAGGAGAGCGCCTTCTTGATGTCGGGCTCCGACGGACCGATGCGGATGCCGTGGTGGTGGAGCTCAAGCACTTTGATGGCCATGGCGACCTCCCGTGAGCGTGCCCCAGATGCCCCTGGGCAGAAAGAGGACGAACGTCATGAAGATGAGCCCGATGGCGATCGGCCAGCGCTCGGTGAATGCGCTCAGCCGGTCTTCCAGCAGCAGGAAGGTGCCGGCGCCGACGAAGGGGCCGAAGAACGTGCCCGCGCCGCCGAGGAGCGTCATGATCACCACCTGCCCCGACGTGACCCAGTAGAGAGATTCGACGGGCACGACAGCCAGGCGGAGGGCGTCGAGCGCGCCCGCGAGGCCCGCGAAGAGCGCGGAAAAGACGAAGGACAGGTGCTTGATCCGCCGGACGTCATAGCCGCACGCCGCCGCGCGGTCGCCGTTCTCACGGATCGCCCGGAGCACGGAGCCGAAGGGCGAGTCGAGGATCCGCTTGAGCCCGGCAACGGAGAGACACACCAGCGCGAAAGCGAAGTAGTAAAAGGCGAGCGGGCTTTCGATGCTGATCTTCCAGCCGAAGAGGTTCACCGGCAGCTGCGGAATGCCGCGCAGTCCATCGTCGCCGCCCGTGATGTCGGCCAGGTGGAAGGCGATGAAGTACAGGAGCTGGGCGAAGGCCAGCGTGAGCATGGCGAAGTAGATGCCGCGGCGCCTCAGACAGAAGAAACCGATGGCCGCGCCGCCCAGGACGGCGAGGAGCGGCCCCGCCGCGAGCCCCAGCCAGAGCGAGCCCAGCTTGAGCTTGGCAAGCGCGATGCCCGTGCCGTAGGCGCCGAGGCCGTAGTAGGCGGCGTGGCCGAAGGACAGGAGTCCCGTATAGCCGTAGAGGAGATTGAAGCCCAGCGCGAACAGGCCGAAGATCAGCACCTGCGAGGCAAGCGCCTTGTAGGGGACCAGGAACGGGAAGACGGCGAAGAAGACAGCGAACGCCCCCACCGGATGGCGGCCCAGCCATCGAGCGACAGCGGCCGCGCCGGGCACCCTCACTCCATGAGCCCGGCCTCGCCGAAGAAACCGCTGGGCCGGACGAGGAGGACCAGCGCCATCACGACGAAGACCATGATCTCGGCGAGCTTGGGCGCGAAGAAGGTGGTGATGCCCACCACCTGCCCCATCATGATCCCGGCCACCACCGCGCCGAGCAGGCTGCCCATCCCGCCCACCACGACGACCACGAACGACTCGATGACCATGGTGACGCCCATCTCCGCGTAGGCGCCCCGCATGGGGCCGGCGAGCGCTCCCGCGAGACCGGCCAAGGCGCACCCGATGCCGAAGACGAGCAGCCAGATGCGGTTGAGATCGATGCCGAGAGCGCGGACCATGAGCGGGTCGCGCGAGCCCGCGCGGATGACGAGGCCGACATTGGTCCGCGTGAGGAAGGCCCAGAGGGCGAGCAGCACGACCACGGTGACTGCGATGACGAAGAGGCGATACGCGGGGAACGCCATGAAGCCCAGGTTGACGGCCCCCCCCAGCTCACGGGGGGGATCGAGGGTGAGCCCGATCTTTCCCCAGATGAGCTTGGCCGTCTCGATGAGCACGAGCGAGAGTCCGAAAGTGAGGAGGAGCGGATCGTCCGGGCCCCGCCCGTAGAGCCTCCGGATGAGGAAGCGCTCGACGAGGAGCCCGAACGTCCCCACCATGAGCGGCGCCACCAGCAGGGCCACCCAGAAGTTGCGCGTGAAGCCCAGGAGGAACACGGTGCAGTAGGCGCCCAGCATGTAGAGCGCCCCGTGGGCGAAGTTCACCACGGTCATGAGCCCGAAGATCAGCGACAGGCCGATGGCGAGCAGCACGAAGATCATTCCCAGCACCAGGCCCGTAAAGATCTGGGGCAGGACCGCAGCGAGCGAGACTTCCATCAGGACCTAGACGAACCCCTTCTCGGCGCAGGTCCGGTCGTTCTTCTCGTCCGCAGTCACCTTCGCGACCATGTCCATCAGCCCCCACTCGCCCTTGGTCTTGCCGGGGCCGCGCCCCTTGACGATCCACATGTCCTGCATTGCCTTGTTGTCACAGGTCCGCCACCACTGCTTGCCCTTGAAGTGGTCGTAGACGGGGCTCTTCCGGAGCGCGTTCGCGACGGCTTCCGAGTCGGTCGACTTGGCCAGCTCGACTCCGCGCGCGACCTCGAGCACCCCCGAGTAGGAGTACGCGCCGTAGTCGCCGGGCGGCATGTTGAACTTCTTCATGGACGCCTCGACGAACTTCCGCGCGGAGGGGATCGTGTCCTGGAGCTCCCAGTACCAGTTGATCGAGCCGTAGACGTCCGAGTAGAGCTCCGGGCCACCTTCCTTCAGGTAAGAGATCCACAGGAGCGGCTGGGCGAGCTTCATGGACTTGTCCATGCCGAAGCTCCGCGCCTGCTTGAGGAAGGCGATATTGTCCGCGCCGGGCGTCACCGACATGAGCACCTCGGGCTTGGCCGCCTGGATCTTGGGAAGGTGAGCGGAGAACTCGGCGCTCCCGAGCGGGTACGGAGTGGCGCCGAGGAGGGTGCCGCCGTTTTTCTGAAGCGTGTCCTGGAGGACCGCGTTGTTCTGCTTGCCCCAGGCATAGTCGGCGTAGATGATCCACCACTTTTTGCCGAGGTTCTGGGCCGTCCAGGTGCCCATCACGCGGGAGGTGATGGTGGGGTTGAGGGCCTCGTGGAAGGTGATGGGGCTGGTATCGGGCTTGGCGCTGATCTCGTCGGACTGGCTGGTGGAGATGAAGAGAACTTTGGACTTCTTGGTCTGCTCGTTGATCGCCATCTGGACGTGCGCGGCGAGCCCGCCCACGATGAACAGGCACTTCTCGTTTTCGATGAGCTCCTTCGTGCGCTGGGCGCCCACCGCCGGCTTGAGCTGGTCGTCGCGGAAGAGCACCTCGACCTTGCGGCTCATGACGCCGCCCTTTGCGTTGAGCTCGTCCACGGCGAGCTGCGCACCTCGCTGCATGTCCGCGGCCAGGGCCGCGAAGGGCCCGGTCAGAGGGAGCGGGCAGCCGATGCGGATCGGGTCGCCGCCCTGCGCGCGAAGGACAGCCGGGAAAGCGGCGGTGGCGACAGCCGCGGAAGTGCCTGCAAGGAATGAGCGCCGGTTCATGGAAAGCCTCCTCAGCCTTGAGGGGAACGCCGATCTTGAATGCGCGCCATGATAGGAGACAGCCCCCAGGCCTGTCAAACCGGGGTCAGGTCTTGCAATCCCACACAGCAGGTCAAACCGGCAAACCGGGGTCAGGTCTCACAATCCTACATCGACGTCGCGAGGGGGCTGGAGCGGGCTGGCGGATGTTGGATTGTGAGACCTGACCCCGACTAGGCGTCCCCCGACTAGGCGTCGAGGAGTTCGCGCAGCTTGCGGGTGAGGACGGCTTCGGTGAACGGCTTCTGGAGGAACTCCGTCTGGGGAGCGAGCACCCCGTGGTGCACGACGGCATGGTCCGTATAGCCCGACATGTAGAGGACCTTGGTCTCCGGCCGCTGGGCGGCGAGCCGCTCGGCCAGCTCACGCCCGTTCATCTCCGGCATGACCACGTCGGTGAGCATCAGGTCGATCTTCCCCGCGTGCGCCGCGCTGATCCCGAGGGCCTCCGCGCCGTGGCGGGCCTCCAGGACGGTGTAGCCGCAGCCCGCGAGGATGTCGCGGGCGAGATCGCGCACCGCGTCCTCGTCCTCGACGAGGAGAACGGTCTCCATGCCGTGGGCCGGCGCGGCGAGGAGAACGCCCCCGTGGCCTGCGTCGACGGGTTCCCCGACCCGCGGCAGGTAGATCTTGAACGTGGTGCCCTGCCCCGGCTCGCTATAGACCCAGATATTTCCACCGCTCTGCTTGACGATGCCGTAGACCATGGCCAGGCCCAGCCCGGTCCCCTTGCGCGGCCCCTTGGTCGTGAAAAACGGCTCGAAAATGCGTGCCTGCGTCTGCGCATCCATGCCGGTGCCGGTATCGCTCAGGGCCAGCATGACGTGCGGCCCCGGCCGCGCCCCCACGTGCTTGCGCGCATAGGCGACATCCAGCTCGATGTTGGCCGTCTCGAGGGTGAGCCGTCCTCCCTCGGGCATCGCGTCACGCGCGTTGACGGCCAGGTTCATGATGATCTGCTCGATCTGCCCCGGATCGGCCTTCACATGCCCGAGGGACGAGCCCAGGCCGGTGACGAGGGCGATGTCCTCTCCGATCAACCGCCGGAGCATCTCGCCCATCTTCGAGACGACCGCGTTCAGGTCGAGCACCGCCGGGTTCAGCACCTGCTTCCGGCTGAAGGCGAGGAGCTGACGCGTCAGGTCGGCGGCCCGGAGCGCCGTCTGCTCGATGACCTTGGCTGTCGAGTGCCTCGGGTCCGCGTCGCCGAGGTCCTTCATGAGCATCTCCGTCCGGCCCATGATCACCATGAGGAGGTTGTTGAAGTCGTGGGCGACCCCGCCCGCCAGATGCCCGATGGCTTCCATCTTGCCGGCCTGGGCGAGCTGATCCTGGGTCTGGGCGAGCTCTTCGTAGGCCCGCTGCGTCTCGTGGTAGAGCCGGCTGTTCTCGAGGGCGACCGCAGCCTGCGCGGCAAAGGCGGTGGCGATGATCAGATCCTCGGCGCAGAACCCCTCCGGCCGGCGAGAGAGAATGGTGAGGACGCCCACGACGCGCTCTCCAACCTTGACGGGCACGGCAAGCATGGCTCGGTAGCCGCGTCGCGAACAGCTCTCTCGATGTGTCGCCGTCACCCGCAGATCGTTCGCGAGGTCCGCCACGAGGAGCGGCTCGCCGCCCACGGCGACCCGTCCGGCGAGGCTCTCTCCGAACTTGAGCCGGGGGGTGATCAGGACTTCCTTGGCGTCGCCCCACGATCCGGCCAGCACGAGCTCCTCGCCTTCCACGCGCCGGAACCCGACCGATTCCGAGTTGAGAAGCCGGCCGCACGCTTCGGATATCGTGGTGAGCAGCGATTCCACCGGCTGGATCTTGGAGAGCTGGCGGCTCACCTCGAGGAGCGTCTCCAGGTGGTTCTGATGGGTCTGCACGGCCTCCCGCATCCGGGCATTGCGAATCGCGATGGCGGCCTGGTCGGCAAGCAGCGCGATGAGCTCCCGTTCTTCCGAGGTGAAAGACCGCGGCTCGCGGAAGAAGATGGCCAGCACCCCCACGGTCTGCTCGTCGGCAATCAGGGGAAGGCCGGCAAAGCCGCGGAGCCCGGCCACCGTGGAAAGGCGCCGGTTGCGCAGCTTGGGATCATTGCCGATATCCAGAATGTAGTCAGGCGTCCGCGACTCGGCGATGCGTCCGGTCAGACCCTCGCCATACGGGATGACCGGGACCTCGGTCACGATCTGCTCGACCTGGGGATCGAAGCTGAAGCCACCTTCGGTGCGAAGCACGCGGGCCACCGGATCCGCCACGGAGACGCGAGTGCTCGCGGCGCCGAGCAAGGTGGTGGCCGCCCGCGCCACCGCCTGGCAGACCTCGGAGGCGCCCTCGGCCGAGGTCATCAGCCGCGTGAGCGCGCTGAGGGTTTTGAGCTTGTCCGCGCGCGCCTCGGCTTCCCGGTAGAGACGGGCATTCTCGAGAGCGATGGCCGCCTGAGCCGCGAAGGCGGTGGCGATCGACACGTCCTCCGACGAGAAGCCCTCCGCGCGCAGGGTGCGAATGCTCAGCGCTCCCAGCACCTGCTCGCCGATCTTGAGGGGCACACCGAGAAACGCGCGATAGCCGCCGCGCAGGTAGGCCACGCGGCTGGCCGGGGCGATTCGCGGATCGTTCGCGGGGTCCGACAGGAGGAGGGGCTCGCCCGTGGCGACGACGGTGCCGGTCAGACTCTCGCCGATCTTGATCCTCGCGTTCGGCATAGCCGTCTGGGCATCGCCCCAGACGCCCATGAGCACGAGTTCATCACCCTCCACCACTCGGATGCCTACGGAATCCGAGTCGAGGAGAGACCCGCACGCCTCGGCCATCTTCCCCAGCAGCTTCTCCAGAGGAAGGAACGCCGAGAGCTGACGGGTGATCTCGAGCAGCGTTTCGAGCCGCGGCGGTATGGTCGACAGCTCAGCCGTAGGTGCGGCCATCACGTCCTCTCTCGAAGGTCCGTTAGCCAACGGTCGAGCATCGTGTCTAGAGCGCTTATTGGGTTTCATTCGGTGAGTCACAAGAGCCCGGTGGGGAGACTCGCAAGCCCCATGCCACGGTCGACCACTCGCCGAAAGCGTACTAAGTAGCTGAAGTGTCGGCAGAAATGGACTCATCTGAGACTGTCAAACGATTGACAGATGAGGGACGGGCCAACACTTTGGGTTGAGTTGTGACAACTATTTGCGGTGCCTCGATTGGATGGAAGATCGGACGGCGGGCGCTCGCCAACTGCCCTTGCGCATTGGGATTGAGCGTGCCAGGGCGCTGCGGGACGAGTCGCTCTCCAACGAAGTCGCGCGCCCTGTTGACCGGGCCCGCCACCATCGCTACACTCCCCTGTTATCGGGTGCGAGTTGTGCCTATTTTGCAGGAGGTTGTACCGTGACGTGTCCGCGCTGTCAGGCTCCCGCTCGCGAAGGCGCCAAGTTCTGCGAGCAGTGCGGCGCGCGTCTGGCCACGACCTGTCCCTCGTGCAACGCCGAGACCGCCACGGGCAGCCGATTCTGCGGCGCCTGCGGCACACCTCTGGCGGGAGCGGCGCCCACCCCCACGCGCTTCGGTGATCCGCAGTCCTATACGCCCAAGCACCTCGCGGACAAGATCCTCACGGCGCGGGCCCAGCTCGAGGGGGAGCGCAAGCTCGTCACCGTGGTCTTTGCCGATCTCAAGGGCTCCATGGAGCTCCTGGCCGACCGCGATCCCGAGGAAGCGCGCAAGCTTCTCGATCCGGTGCTCGAGCGGATGATGGAAGCGGTGCATCGCTACGAGGGCACCGTCAACCAGGTCATGGGCGACGGCATCATGGCCCTCTTCGGCGCCCCCGTGAGTCACGAGGATCACGCGGTGCGCGCCTGCCATGCCGCGCTCCGGATGCAGGAGACGGTCGGCTGGTACGCGGACGAGCTCCGGCGCGCGCAGGGCATCGACGTCCAGATCCGCGTGGGGCTCAATTCGGGCGAGGTGGTGGTGCGGGCGATCGACAGCGATCTCCACATGGACTACTCCGCCATCGGCCAGACCACGCACCTGGCCGCGCGGATGGAGCAGCTCGCGCGCCCGGGCACCGCTCTCATGACCAAGGACACCCTTCGCCTGGCCGAGGGCTACATCGAGGTCCGGCCTCTCGGCCCCGTGCCCGTGCGCGGGCTCGCGGAGACCATCGAGGTCTTCGAGATCGTGCGCGCCGGCGCCGTGCGCTCGCGGCTGCAGGCGGCGGCGGCGCGCGGGCTGACGCCGTTCGTCGGGCGCGACGCCGAGCTGGTCCGGCTGCGCCAGACGCTCGAGAAGGCGCACGCGGGCCAGGGACAGCTCGTGGCGGTGTCGGGAGAGCCCGGCGTGGGCAAGTCCCGGCTCTTCTGGGAGTTCACCCACTCCCACCGCACGCACGGCTGGCTCATCCTCGAGAGCTCGCCGGTCTCCTACGGGAAGATGAACTCGTACCTGCCCGTGAGCGACCTGCTCAAGACCTACTTCGGCATCGGCGACCACGACGATGGCCGGCGCATCCGCGAGAAGGTCACGGGCAAGCTCCTCACCCTGGACGAGACGCTGCGCCCCACCATCCCCGTTTTTCTCTCGCTGCTCGACGTGCCCATGGACGACGGCGAGTGGCAGGAGCCCGATCCGCGCGAGCGGCGTCGGCGGACCCTCGACGCCCTCAAGCGACTCCTCCTGCGCGAGAGCCAGGTGCAGCCGCTCCTCGTCATCTTCGAGAACCTCAACTGGGTCGACTCGGAGACCCAGGCCTTCCTCGACAGCCTCGTGGAAAGCCTGCCCGCCGCGCGCATCTTGCTGATGGTGAACTACCGGCCGGAATACACGCACGGGTGGGGTGGCAAGAGCTATTACACCCAGTTCCGCATGGATCCGCTCCAGCCCGAGAGCGCGGAGGAGCTCCTGCAGGCGCTCCTGGGCACCGACGCGGCCCTGGCCCCCCTCAAGCAGCTCCTCGTCAAGCAGACCGAGGGCAATCCCTTCTTCCTCGAGGAGTGCGTGCAGTCGCTCGTCGAGACCAAGGCGCTCCTGGGCGAGCGGGGCCAGTACAAGATGGCAAAGTCCATCGGCACGCTCCAGATGCCGCCGACCGTGCAGGCCGTGCTCGCCGCGCGCATCGACCGGCTCCAGCCCGAGGACAAGCGGCTGCTCCAGGCCGCCTCCGTCATCGGCAAGGACGTCTCCTTCGCGCTGCTCGAGGCCATCGCCGAGCTGCCGGATGAAACGCTGAGGAGCGGGCTCATGCGGCTCCAGGCCGCGGAGTTCATCTACGAGACGAGCCTGTTCCCGACGCTCGAGTACACGTTCAAGCACGCCCTCACGCACGACGTCGCGTACGCCTCGCTGCTGCAGGGGCGGCGCCGGACCTTGCATGCGCGCGTGGTGGATGCCCTCGAGCGCGTGCAGGCCGAGCGCCTGGGCGAGCACGTGGACCGGTTGGCGCACCACGCCGTCCGCGGAGAGGTCTGGGAAAAGGCCGTGGCCTATCTCCGCCAGGCGGCGGCCAAGGCCGCCTCGCGCGCGGGCAACGAGGAAGCCGTCGCGCTCCTCGAGCAGGCCCTGCAGATCCTCGTGCACCTCCCGGACGGGCGGAGCAAGCTCGAGCTGGCCATCGACATCCGGCTCGAGCTGCGTCCGCCCCTCCTGCAGCTCGGACGCCTGCCCGAGGTTCTCCAGCTCTCTAAAGAAGCCGAGGAGCTCGGGACCGAGCTGGGCGACGAGTCGCGCCTGGCGCGCGTGTACAGCTATCTCGTCAACTACCACTACTTGAAGGGCGAGCCGGACCTGGCCATCGACTACGGCGAGCGCTGCCTGCGCATCGCGGACGCTACGCAGGATCTGGGATTGCAGGCGCTGGCCCGCGGCTATCTCGGCTACAGCTGCCACGCCCAGGGCCAGTACCGGCGCGCGGAATTCATCCTGCGGGAGAATGTCGACGCGCTCGAGCGCACGCGCGCGACCGACACCGGCACCCAGACGGCGATCTCGTACGTCACCTCGAGCGGGTGGCTGGCCTTCACTCTGGCCGAGCTCGGGGATTTCCACGCCGCGGATGCGTGCGCGGACCAGGCCATGCGCGCGGCCGATGCGGCAGGACACGTGTATGGCCAGACCATCGCGCGCACGCTGGCCGGGCTCGTGTGGCTCCGGCGGGGCCATCTCGATCGCGCGCGCGAGCTGCTCCAGCCGAGCCTGGACGCCTGCCGCGAGAAGCATCTCGACGTGTGGCGGCCCATTCCCTCCTCGCTCCTGGGCTTGACGCTGGCCCTGCGCGGTCACGTCGATTCCGCCCTGCCCCTCCTCGAGGACGGCGTGCACCTGAGCGAGGTGCTCGGCATCAACGCCTACCTGGCCCTGTGGACGCTCCACAAGGCCGAAGGCCTGCTCGCGGCCGGCGAGCCCGCGCGAGCGGGAGAAGCGGCCCGGCACGCTCTCGACCTCGCCATCGCGCACAAGGAGCGGGGGCACCAGGCCTGGGCGTGGCGGCTCCTGGGTGAGGTGGCGAGCCGCGAGGGCGGGGCGTCGCTCGCGCAGGCGGAAGAGCACTATCGCCAGGCTCTCGGCATCGCCGAGGAGCTCAAGATGCAGCCGCTGGTGGCTCACGTGCGCATGGGGTGGGGGCGCGTGTGCCGGCTCCGGGGCGATCGCATGCGGGCCGAGGAGCACTTGGTCGCGGCCTTCACCCTGTTCCGCGAGATGGACGTGCCATTCTGGGTCAAGAAGTGTGGGGAGGAGATGATGCAAGTCGGCGAGATCTTCATCGTGGCGCGCTACAATCCGCAGCTCTACGAATATCTCCAGCGCGAGTTCAGCGGCCAGGACCGTGTGCGCATCATCATGGATCGGCGCGTGAGCGAGCGGCGGCAGAGCCGCGGCGCCGCCGCCGAGGAGCGGCGGCAGAGCGACCGGCGTCAGCACGCGGACGTGGACACGAACTTGCGCGAGCGCGGCTTCGTCATCCTGCCTTCGGAAAGCGCGGGTGGCGGGGCCGACGCCTCGTGAAGGGCATCGCGCTCTCGGACGACGTCAAGGCCCTGGTGCGGGGCGCCAACTTCGCCCACCTCGCCACTCTCATGCCCGACGGCTCGCCCCAGGTGGCGCCCGTCTGGGTCGATCTCGAGGGTGATCGCATCCTCGTGTGCACGGGGGAGAACTCCCTCAAGGCCAAGAACACGCGGCGGGACTCCCGCGTGGGCATGTCCATCGTGTCCTTCGACAATCCCTACGTGGAGGCCCAGCTCCGGGGTCGCGTGGCCGAGCGCTGGAAGGACGCGGACTTCAAGATCATGGATCGCGTGTCGCGCAAGTACACGGGCAAGGAGTTTCCCATGCGACAGAATCCCGCCGAGCGCATCGTGCTCGTGGTCGAGATCGAGCGCCAGCGCTTCACCCGCCTGCCCTTCACGCACTCGCCGGCGTGACCATGCTCACGCGGGCGACGATCACCGAGCTCCACACCGACACCATCGATTCCGAGATCGGGCCCATCGTCATCGTCACCCGCCCCGGGGCGCTGTGCGCCGTCGATTTCGCAGAGTGTGACGAGCGCATGAAGACGCTGCTCTCGCGCCGCTTCGAGGATTTCGCGCTCGTGCACGAGGACAACCCCCTCGGCGTCAGCGAGAGACTCCTCGCCTACTTCGCCAAGGACTATGCCGCGCTGGACGACGTCGTGGTGGACACGGGGGGCACGGAGTTCCAGCGCCGCGTGTGGGTCGCCCTTCGCGCGATTCCTCCCGGCTCCACCCGCACCTATGGGGAGCTGGCCTCGCAGCTCGGCGGTCCCAACGCCTCCCGTGCCGTGGGCCTGGCCAACTCGCAGAATCCCCTCTCCATCGTGGTTCCCTGCCATCGCCTCGTGGGCAGCGACGGCTCCCTCACGGGGTATGCGGGCGGGCTCGCGCGCAAGCATTGGCTCTTGCGCCACGAGGGCGCCATCCTCTGATCCGCGCGGTGGTGTGTCGCGAGCTCGGGCCCCCCGAGCTCATGGCCGTCGAGGAGATACCGCGGAAGACGCTTGGACATGGACAGATCCGCGTCCGGATCCGCGCCGCCGGCGTCAATTTTCCCGATGTCTTGATGGCGGCGGGCCTGTATCAGCTCAAGCCCGAGCGCCCATTCACGCCGGGATTCGAGGGGGCGGGCGAAGTCGTCGAGTCAGGCCCGGAGGCGCGGGGCTTCGCCGCCGGAGACCGTGTCATCGTCCACCAGCGCTTCGGCTGCTACGCCGACGAAGCGGTGGTCGAGCCCGCCCAGCTCGAGCCGCTGCCCGCCGACTTCAGCTTCGCCGAGGGCGCCTCGTTCCTCGTCGCCTCGCATACCGCCTATCATGGCCTCGTCCAGCGCGGGCATCTCGGCCGGGGCGAGACGCTGCTCGTCCACGGCGCGGCGGGAGGCGTGGGGCTGGCCGCCGTGGAGCTGGGCAAGATCCTGGGCGCCACCGTCATCGCCACCGCCTCGAGCGAGGAGAAGCTGGCGGCGGCCAAGAGCCGCGGCGCCGATCACGGCATCAACTACGAGGCCGAGCCCTTCCCGGAGGCGGTCAAGCGCCTCACGGGTGGCGCGGGAGCCGACGTCATCTACGATCCTGTGGGTGGCGCGGTCTTCGAGCAGTCGCTGCGCTGCATCGCCTTCGGCGGGCGCTTGCTCACGGTGGGCTTCGCGAGCGGCACTCTCCCCATCGTGAAGGCCAATCTCGTGCTCATCAAGGGCTGCTCGGTGGTCGGGGTGCGCGCGGGCGAGGCCGGCCGCCGGAATCCCGCGCTCCGCAAAGCCGCCGTCGAGGCGCTGTTCACGCTCGCCGCCGCAGGCAAGCTGAAGCCCCACGTCTCGGCCGTGTTCCCCCTGGAGCGCTTCGCGGAGGCGATGCGCCTCCTGAGCGATCGGAAGGCGATCGGGAGGGTGGTGCTGACGACGGAGGGCTAGCGCGCCGCGGGCGCGCGGCGGACGTCGAGGCGCGTGTCCTGGTAGGTCGCGCCGTCGCCCATATCGCTGTAGCGGTCGGAGCACAGCATGTTGACGGTGGTGCCGCCGCCCTCTGCCGCGGGCCGCTGGCCGGGCACGAACGCGACGCCGGGGGGCGCCTCATCGGACACGCGCAGAACCAGTCGCACCACGCCCACGTCGTTGTGCAGCTCCACCGTCTGGCCGTCCTCGAGCCCGCGCTTCTTCGCCTCCTCGGGATGGAGCACACAGGCGGGCGCGCCCTGCTTCTTTCTGAGCGCGGCGATGCCGGAGAACGCGGTGTGGCTCTGGAAATATCCCGGGGCGGTCAGGAGCCTCAAGGGAAAGCGGCGCTCCAGCGACTCACCGTGGGCATCGGGCGCCCAGTCGGGCAGGGCGGGCAGCCCCTGGGCCGCCAGCGTCTCCGAGTAGAACTCGAGCTTGCCCGACGGCGTGGCGAAGCGCTGCGGCCCCGACGGCGCCACCTTGACGGGCCCGTTCCGGCGCACGGCCTCGGGATCGAGGCCCGACGCCGTCCCCGCGGCGTTCGCGAAGAAGAGCTTCGCCAGGGCGAGGGCGCTCATGGAGAACACCGCGTCCTTGAGACCGAGACGGCGCGCCAGCTCCTGGGCGAGCCGCCGGTTCGGCCACGCCTCGCCCCGCGGCGGCGCCACTTCCTGGGCGAACTGCACATAGTACGTGCCGTAGCCGCGGAGCACGTCCTCGCTCTCCAGATAGCTGGCCGCAGGCAGCACGATGTCGGCGTAGCGCGCGGTATCCGAGAGCAGCGGATCGTGGACCACGGTGAAGAGGTCCTCGCGCGCGAGCCCGCGCCGCACCGCCGCCGAGTCGGGGCAGGTGACGGCGGGATTGTTCCCGGCCACGAAGAGCGCGCGGAGCGGCGGATCCTTCATGGTCAGCAGCGCCTCGCCGAGCCGCGAGTGGTTGACCGTGCGCGTCTGCGCGGGTCCCGACGGCTTGCGGATAGGCGAGGCGTCGAAGCCGAAGGTGGGCGCGGTCATGAGGAGCGCGCCCCCGCCCGGTTTGTCGTAGGCCCCGACCACGCCGGGGAGGAGGGCGACGGTGCGGATGGCCTGGCCGCCCTGGTGCGAGCGCGACATGCCCTCGCCCAGGCGAATGAACGGCGCGCGCGCCTTGCCGTAGAGATGGGCAAGCCGCACGAGATCGGTTGCGGAGACGCCCGTGATGGCCGCCACCTGCTCAGGTGAGAAGCGCGGGAGCACCTCGCGCTCGACCTTGTCGAAGCCGAGCGTCTTCCGGGCGAGGTAGTCGCGGTTGGCCAGCCCGTCCCGCGCGAGCACGTGCATGAGGCCGAGGGCCAGGGCGGCATCCGTCCCCACCTTGACGCGCAGATCCCAGTCGGCCCGCTCGGCCGTCGCGCTCCGGCGCGGCTCGATGACGACGAGCGTCGCGCCGCGGCTTCGCGCGCGCTCGACGAAGGGCCAGATGTGGACGTTCGTCGTCATGAGGTCGGCGCCCCACGCGATGATGAGATCCGACTGCTCGACGGTTTCAGGATCGGCTCCGCCCACGCTGCCGCAGGCGGCGTCCCAGCCCGCCTCGGCGCACGAATCGCACACGGTGCCCGCGAGGAGCCGCGTGGAGCCGAGGGCGTGGAAGAGCCCCAGCATGAGCCCGCGGTTGATCTGCCCCTGGTGCGCGCTGTAGCAATAGCCGAGGATGCCCAGCGGCCCCTCGTCCTCGATGATAGCCTGCCAGCGCGTGACGATCTCGTCGAGGGCCTGCTCCCACGTGATGGGCGCGAAGCGACCCTCGCCCTTGGCCCCGGTGCGACGCAGCGGGGTGAGGATGCGATCGGGGGAAACGAGCATCTCGTGCTCGCGGTTGACCTTGGCGCAGGCGAAGCCCGCCGTGAAGGGATGCTCGGGGTCGCCCTGGATCTTCACCACGCGGTCGCCCTCCACCTGCGCGAGCAGCGAGCACTGGTCCGGGCAGTCGTGCGCGCACACCGTGCGGATCGTCTTCATGCCGTCACCGTTCCTCGACGCTGGTCATTCATGGCGCCCGCGAATTGTGGCAGATCGGCGAGAGGCGTGCAACTTCTGTGTCGGGCGAGGTGCCGTCGACCGGCGTGACGTGTTACCGTGAGCGGCGAGCGAGAGGGCGGCACCAAGGCTGGAGGAGAGCGATGAGGGAAGAGGCATCATCGGACGGTGTGCTGGTTCAGCGAGGCGATCTCCTCTCGTCCGCGGCGCGCGTTCTCATCGAGGCGCTCAACGCCGAGCTCTCCGACCGCTATCCCGAGCCCGGCGCCAATCACTTCCGGCTGGATCCAGACGAAGTGGCCGATGGCCAGGGCGCATTCCTGATCGCCTCGAGCGGAGGTCGGCCCGTGGGATGCGGGGCGGTCCGGCGCATCGAGGCGCGAACGGGCGAGATCAAGCGGATGTACGTCAGCCCGGACGCGCGCGGCCGCGGCATCGGGCGGGCGGTTCTCGCGGCGCTCGAGGCCGAGGCGCGCACGCTCGGGATCGCGCGCCTGGTCCTCGAGACCGGGCTTCGCCAGGGCGAGGCTCTTGCCCTCTACGAGGGCGCCGGCTTCTCGCGAATCCCTCCCTTCGGGGAGTACGTGAACTCGCCACTCAGCGTCTGCATGGCCAAGGATCTCTGAAGGAGCAACATCGCGGCGGGCGAGGGCGAGCGACGCTATTTGTGCGTGCCGCCTCCCCATTCGAAGCGGTAGCCCAGGATCATCTTGATGATCAGTCGATCGGTGCTCGGGGTGAGCCCGAAGCCGACGCCGAAGTTGAACTCCCACTTCGGACCCAGGTCGAGATCGATGACTGGAAAGAGCTGATGCTGCTGGTCCCGGCCCCGATCGAAGTTCATCACCGGACCGAGGGCGCCGTAGTACTCGAGCCCGATGGCGACCTTGGGCGTCACGCTGTAGCTGATCTTGGCGGCGGGGGAGAACTCGAAGCCGTTCTTGACGCTATCGCCCGTGATGGCGCGATCCAGCACCGGATTGACCGAGACGTACCAGCGCTCCCACTGCTTGTCGATGATGGGCCGGAGCTCGAGCGTCCATGTGTCCACGGAGAAGGAGCGCTGCTGGTAGCCGATCTCGGCGGACAGGCTGAGGCCCACAGGTAGCTTCCAGCTTTCGGGGGCGCGCACGCGGGGACGGATGTGATCGCCCACCCACTCCCAGGTGGTGTCGGGCTGGATGCTGGTGAAGACGTAGAAGCCGGTCTCGAACCACGACGTCCAGCCCTGGGTGATCTCGAGCGTTTCGTGGAAGGCGCCCTGGGTGCGGAGCACGCCATCCTTTGTCCTGGTGGTTCCCTGGGCCGCGACATTGCTGTGCAGCTCCACCATGGTCGTCCCCGCCGCCACTGTCTCGGACGGGTAGACCTGGATCTCGAAGTTGCTCTGGGCGGCCGCTGGCCCCGTTGCCGCGAGAATCAGGCCAAAGATGAACAGTGACAGGGCTTCCAGAAGGGTCTTCCTGAGGTGGGAAAGGGTCATCCGCCGACATCCCGAATGGGCCGGGCGAACGAAAGGGCGTGACCGTCGGGATCGGTCAGGTGAAAGTAGCGCTCGCCCCACGCCGCGTCCCGAGGGGGCGCCTCCGGCGCGAACCCCTGGGCCAGGGCCTGGGCGTACATGGCGTCGACGTCGTCGACGTAGAAAATGACACGCGTCCCGCCTGACGACGGCGGCTGATCGACGGCCCTCGCGAGGTTCAGGTGGCCCGTCCCGACCCGGAACGATGTGAAGGCCCCGGTTTCGCCTCCGTAGGCCATTGAGAAGCCGAGGGCCGCATAGAACCGCACGGCTCGCGCCATGTCGGGTGTGGCAAACGTGACGGCGCTGATCGAGCGGATTTCCGGCACTCTGAGCAAACCCCCGGAACAGTGGTAGGCGGGGCAGGGCTCGAACCTGCGACCTCGGCCGTGTGAAAGCCGCGCTCTCCCGCTGAGCTACCCGCCTATCCCTGTGACCTGGCCGACCTCGTCGTAGCAGGCAGGCAGAGTCTACATCACCGCAAGACACGGTCAAATTCGGTCGCGAGAGGGCAAGTTCACGCGCCACCGGAACCCCGCCGTCATCGAGGTGGGCTGCCGGCAGGAAGCAGGCAACGGACGCATCTACTACGTGAAGGACAATGGCGCCGGCTTCGGTCTACAGACGGCTTCTTGAGCCGGAGACGGGGAGAAAGCCGTAGTCGGAGCGAAAAGCGACGGGGCAGGCGGTCTAGCGCTGCGACCACCTGCCCCGTGACGACCTATCCATTAAATTGGTGGAGCTGAGGGGGCTCGAACCCCTGACCCCAAGACTGCCAGCCTTGTGCTCTCCCAACTGAGCTACAGCCCCACCGCGAAGGGTAACGATACAGGCGGGGCTACAATAAGTCAAGGCTGACCGGCACTTGTGCGCCACGGCGACGTTCGCGACCATCGATTGACCTCTCGCCAACCCCCTGTTAGCGTGGCGCCCGCGGGGCACGCCGGTGGGGCCCTGCCCGGCGGAGACGGATGGAGACCTCGGCGATGACGTGGGATGGCATCAACCTCGGTGCGGAGGACGTGTCATGAAAGCAAGGGCGGCCTTTCTGGTGCTGGTGTGGTGCCTGCTTCTCTCTACCGCGGCCGCGGCTCAGAGCCTTCCCAGCGCGAAACCCGAAGAGGTCGGCCTCTCCTCCGAGCGGCTCGGCAAGCTCACGGCGCGGCTCAAGGCCGATATCGAGAAGGGCGTGATTCCCGGCGCCATCGTGCTGGTCGCGCGGCACGGCAAGATCGCCATGTTCGAGACGCTCGGGATGCTGAACCCCGAGGCCAAGGCGCCCATGACCCGGGATGCCATCTTCCGCATCTACTCGATGAGCAAGCCCATCACCTCGGTCGCGGCCATGATCCTCTTCGAGGAGGGCAGGCTCGCGCTCAACGAGCCCGTCTCGAAATACATCCCGCAGCTGGGCGGTCTCAAGGTGGGCGTCGAGAAGCCCGACCCGAGCGGCGGGGCGCCGACGCTGGAACTCGTGCCAGCCCAGCGCGACATGACGATCCAGGACCTTCTTCGCCACACCTCGGGCCTGACGTACGGCTTCACCGGAAGCTCGCTCGTGAAGAAGATGTACGTCGATGCGAAGGTGTCAGGCGACTATCCGTCGAACGCCGAGCTGGTGGAACGGCTCGGCAAGCTCCCGCTCGCCTATCAGCCCGGCACCACCTGGGAGTACAGTTACGCGACCGACGTGCTCGGCCGGGTCGTCGAGGTGGTCAGCGACAGATCACTTTTCGCGTTCGAGAAGGCGCGCATCCTGGACCCGCTCGGCATGAAGGACACGAGCTTCTACGTCACCGACAAGAGCAAGCAGGACCGCATCGTCGAGCCGTTCCCGAACGACAGAAGTATCGGGGTCGATGCGGACTTCAATGACCCTCGGGTGGCGCAGAAATGGGAGTCGGGGGGCGGCGGCATGGTCGGCACCACCATGGACTACGCGCGGTTCGCCCAGATGCTGCTCAACGGCGGCAGCCTCAATGGCCGGCGCATCCTGGGTCCCAAGACGGTGGCCTTCATGACCTCCGATCACGTGGGGACGTCGATCGCGCCGGGGCCGGCGTACCTCCCTGGGCCGGGCTTCGGCTTCGGTCTCGGCTTCGCGGTGCGCAAGGACGCCGGCGTCTCGCCGCTGGCCGGCTCGGTGGGCGAGTTCAACTGGGGCGGGGCCGGCGGCACCTTCTTCTGGATCGATCCGAAGGAGGACATGTTCGTGGTCTTCATGATGCAGTCGCCCAAGCAGCGCGTGCCGTATCGCGCGGTGCTGAAGAACATGATCTACGCGGCGGTGACCAAGCCCGCCGCCCGCTAGGCTCGCCAGGGGGCGTGGCGCGCGCCACGCCCCCGCCTGGCGCGCTATGCCTTCGCGGCGAGGATGGCGCGGCCGAGAAGTCGCGCGCCTTCGTAGCACTTCTCGGGCGACTCGTAGGAGAAGGCCAGCCGGATGTGGCGCTCGCCTCCGCCGTTGGGGAAGAAGGCGAGCCCCGCCGTGTACTGCACGCGCGCCTCGCCGGCGAGCGTCTGCAGGCGCTTGGTGTCCGTGCCCGCGGGCAGCTTGATCCAGATGAAGAAGCCGCCCTCGGGCTTGCTGATCTCCACGTCCGTGCCTTTCAAGATCTCCCAGAGCCCGCGCAGCATGGCGTCGCGCTTGTCGCGGTACACGTTGACCAGCACCTTGACGTGCTCCGCCATGTTGTCGCGCATGTACCAGGTGGACACGCGCGAGGTGAAGGGCGCCACGCCGCCCCCGAAGAGGAAGCTCTGGAGCACCGGAACGAGCGCGCTGGGCGCAAGCAGCCAGCCGAGCCGCATGCCCGCACCGAGGATCTTCGAGATCGTCCCCGCGCGCACGACGCGCCCCGAGGTATCGAGGGAGAAGAGGGAGGGCTGCGGCTCGCCCTCGAAGCGCAGCTCGCCGTAGGCATCGTCTTCCAGGATGACCGTGTCGAACTCCTGGGCGAGGGCCACCACTTCCTGCCGGCGCTTGAGGGTGAGCGTGGGCCCCGCGGGGTTCTGGAAGTTCGGGATCGTGTAGATGAGCTTGCAGCGCCGCCCCTGCTTGCGCAGGGTGGCCAGCTTCTCGCGAAGCACGGAGGTGACCAGCCCGTCGCCATCCACGGGCACGTCCACGATCTCGGGCCCGTGCCGCCTGATCGTGTGCAGCGTGCCCGAGAAGGTGGGCGCTTCCGTGATCATGACGTCGCCCACATCGAGGAAGGCGCTGAAGGCCAGCGACAGCGCATGGCCCGAGCCGTTGGAAACGACGATGTTCTCCGGCTTGACCTTGAGCCCCTCGAAGAGCTCGTACTTGTGGCAGACGAGCTCACGCAGCCCCAGATACCCCTGCGGCGTGCCGTAGGTGAGCGCCTGCGCGCCCTCGACCTTCATCATCCGCGCCGTCGCCTCCACGATGCCGTCGTAGGGAAAGGAGGCAGGGTCGGGGAAGCCGCCCCCAAAATCGTATTGCGCGTGCTCCACCGGCCGGGCCGGCGGCAGCGAGGCGCCCATGCCGATCTTGGCGCGCGTGGACAGGAGTTGCTCGAGGGCGGGGCTGTGCTGGCTGGACATGGCGGCTCCTCTGTGAGTGGTGGACCGAGTCGCCATTATGCCATGACCGGCAACTTGCGCCCAACCGTCACGGCTCGCTACACTGGGCACCCCTTGTATCCCTCTTCCCCATCGGGGGAGAGGGCCGCAGTTCGAGCTGAAGGGCGAAGCCCTGAGGCGAGGGCTGAGTAGATGAGGGGGCGCACGAAGACGCAAATGCGTCCGACTCGGCGCCGGGATGGCGGAACTGGCAGACGCGAAGGTCTCAAAAACCTTTGAGCGCAAGCTCATGGGGGTTCGATCCCCCCTCCCGGCACCATTTCAAATCAGGGACTTGTTCAGCAGATAGAGCGCGCTCCGAGGTGTTTCCGACTCGAAATTGTGCCAGAGTTGTGCTAACAGATTTGGGGACGTACCTCCAGAGGTCAAGCGCTTTCTGGTGAACTACTCTCGGTGCAATTGGGCTCGCAGCGACGCCTCAAACACCCTGCGAGCCCGAATCGAAGCGCGGCTATCTTTAGTCATTGGTAGACCTTGGTAGGTCTCGAGCCAGTTGGAAACCAGCGACGGGTCTTGAAATGATACCGAAGGAACCGTCGCCCGTTCCATTGATGGAGCAGAAAGCCATATACCTTGGCCCGAAGGTCTTCATAGTGACGGTCGCTACGAAAGGGGAACCGCGCCCGGGTATCCCATGATTTCACCTCTTGCAATGGCTCATATGCGAGCAGATCAGCTGCCTGAAGCGGCAGGATAATCCGGCTGTCGTCGAAAACAGCGCCCCCGATTCTTCGGCCTATACTTCGATGCCCGTCCTTCTGAAGCCATATGCGAGTTGCCTCAACTTCGTTTTTCACCTTGTCTTTCTGGTCAATGACAAAAGTCACTCGCTCGCCGACGACGCCTCTAATGTCGGCCGAGAGGAGAATGTTGGTCAGCTTTGCCCGCTGCTTGTCCCGCTTTCGGGGCCCCAGCCATCTTGTTCCCCGGCGCCCTGGTAAGAATCGCCAGTCTTGAATTCTTTCAGTGTCCTTGGTCTGACGTTTCGAAGCGCATCTCGCCATTGCACTTCCACCGTTCTCCACACGCTGCCTTCACCGAACCAGCCCGCAATGACCATGACCCGAGGGAAAACATCCTCGGTTGTAAAACTCTCGTCCAGATAGCTCTCAAGCATTAGGTGAAGCGCCGCGAGTAGGGGGAGCTTGGGCTGAAGACCCGGGCCTGGCTCGTTCCCCCTCCGGGTCCGGCTCGGAACGAGCTCGTCCCGACGGACCCACACCTGCGCGTGGCACAATCCTGACACAGTCTACGAATTTAGTCTTAGGTGCTAGGTACTTGTAATGGCCCAAAGGATTCTTAGTCCTTTCGGTCCCGGAGTCTCCAGCTCGTCTAGGAGCCCGCGAGGATGACAGAAACAGCCCAGGTTGGAGCCGGAGGTCCAGAAGTAGGTCTTTCAGGGGTTCTTTCAAAGTCTGTTCCTGGGCTGAGCGCTGTCACGAGGCAGCCTCTGGGACGCGGGAGGTTCGGGCTCCGTGAGCGGCCACAGGGACGCTGAGTGATGAAGTTGAATTGTGAAGAGATTCGATCAGCCAAGGCGGGCAACCGGTCAGGCTCAGGGAATCGCGCCACGGTCACTTACTGGATGATCTCATCCGCTCGCTGCAATAGCGACTGCGGGATCGTTAGGCCGAGCGCCTTGGCGGTCTTCAGGTTGATGACAAGCTCGAACTTGGTGGGCCGCTCGACGGGCAGGTCGCCGGGCTTGGCACCCTTGAGGATCTTGTCGACGTAGACAGCGGCACGACGGAATAGGTCCGGCAGGCTGGGACCATAGGCTATGAGAACACCGGCCTCGGTAAAAGAGCTCCAGACCGAAATTGCGGGGAGCCGGTGCTTCGCGAGCAGGTCCGCAATCTTCCTACGATTTCGGACGAACATCGGACTGCCTGCGAAGAGCAGGCCACCGACTCGCTGCTTGGTGGCAGCCGCGACCGTGCCGTCGAAATCGGCGGGCCCGTGTACTTCGAAGGGAAACAGCTCAATGCCGAGCGTCTGAGCCACCTCGGCCGTCTCCTTCTGTAGACGGAAGGGACCGGTGGTCGCATCCCACAGAATGCCCACGCGGGAGAGCCCTGGGCGGGCCTCTTTCAGAAGCTCCAACTGCTTGCCTGTCAGCTCTTCTGGAGCAGTCACGAGGCCTGTGATGTTGCCTCCCGGACGAGCGTAACTCTGGATGAGCCCGGTACCAATCGGATCTCTGGAAGATGCCACCATGACAATCGGGATCGTCTTCGTGGCGTCTCGGGCAGCGTTCAGCGAGGCTGGCCCTCCGGCTGCAAGGATGACATCGACTTTCAAGAGAATCAGTTCTGCCGCGAGAGCTGGGAGACGCTCTTCACGTCCTTCGGCAATACGGCGTTCTAGGATGACGTTCTGACCTTCGACCCAGCCGAGGTCGCGCAAACCCTGGAAGAACCGGTCAATGCCGGCCGCCGGGCCTTCACCGCTCACGCCCAAGACCCCGACGATAGGTGGCTTGCGTGATGACTGCGCCTCGGCCGCGAGCGGCCGGGCGAGGAGACCGCCCGCGATCGTGCCGATGAACGCCCGTCGCGTGGTCACTGGNGTCTTGAGGTTGATGACCAGCTCGAACTTCGTGGGCTGTTCGATCGGGAGGGTTGCGGGCCTCGCGCCCTTCAGGATCTTGTCCACGTACGTCGCGGCGCGCCGCCACAGCTCACGAAAATCCGCCCCGTAGGACATCAGAAGGCCGGCCTCCGCCGACTCTCTCACTGTGGACACCGCCGGCAGTCGCCTCTTGACCGCGAGCTCCGCTATCCGGCTTCTGTGAACGGCGATCGTCGGATCGCCAACGACCAGAATCCCCGTGAAGCGCTTCGCCCCCATCGTCTCAAAGGCCCGGTCGATATCGTTCCGACCCCGGCCTCTGACCTCCACTGGGGAAACCGTCATACCCAACGCTGGGGCTGCCGCCTGAGCGGTCTTCAGTTGGGGCGGGCCGAGGGCGCTGGCAGGATTGAACAGAATCCCGACCCGAACTGCCGAAGGGACGGCCTCCTTGAGGAGCGCAAGCCGTTTGGAGACGAGGTCAGCGTGAGCGTCCGACAACCCGGTGATGTTCCCGCCAGGGCGCGCAAGGCTGGCGACGAGTCCCCGCCCGACAGGATCAGGGTCGACGGTAAACACCATGGGGAGCGCGCCAGGAGCCTTCCATCCAGCATCGATGAGCGCCCATAGACCGTACGTCACGAGGACATCGATCTTGAGCCGGACGAGCTCCGATGCCAGTTCGGGGAGCCTATCAGAGCGCCCCGCTGCATGGCGCTGCTCGATGGCGACGTTCCGGCCCTCGACGTATCCAAGCTCTCGCAGTCCTTGCCGAAAGGCCGCGACCCAGCTCTTGTCGCCTTCCTCCCGCTGTAGCGACAAATACCCGATCCGGTACACTCTCCCCGTCGGCTGCGCCTCGGCGGCGAGCGGCGCGGCGAGGAGGCCACCCGAGACTAGCGCCAAAAAGCGTCGGCGGCCCAACGAGTACCGGCTATAGGTCCGGGGAATGGCGGGCTTCATGGGCGGGGCGATTCTAGCCGAAGGGCAGGGGGTCGGCCAGCGTCGCCGACTCCGCAGGGCGCGCGTCCAGTGTGTCAATTTTGTGCCAACACCATGAGCTTCCAGATGCCACCATGCGCCAGATGAGCCACGACGTCGAGGCATCCAAGTTGCTGAAGATGCTCCAGACGTGACCGATGGTTACCGATGGTGCCAGGCTTGCTAAGAACTCAAACAGCTTTGAGCGCAAGCTCATGGGGGTTCGATCCCCCCTCCCGGCACCATTCAAAATCAAACACGTGTTCGACTAGCGGAGTGTGTTCGTCGACGCTCATGGCTCGCAATTGTGCCAGGTTTGTGTCAGTGCGATTTCGAGAATGGAACGACGGTTGGCTTCTTGGTCCTTTCGGTCCGGGTGCCCGGGCTCGCTCCAGGTGCCCGCCTCGTTGACAGAAACAGCCCAGGTTGAAGCAAGAGGTTCAGAAGTGGTCTCTCAGTGGGGTCGACTCAAAGACTGCGCCTGGGTTGACCGGCTGCCACGTCGCGCCCTTGGCCGCGAAATGTCTCAGCTCCCTGGGCCGGCAAAAGGACAATGAGTGACGAAGTTGAATTGTGATGCAGATTCTCGCCCAGATAATCTTCACGCCCTGTCGACTGCCGATGGGTGGCGTACAGACCCCCGAAGCCGACTTCATCATGTCTCACTTCCGCTGCTTGGGCCCGGCCACGTTCGGCTGCCCATCGCCCGCGTGAGGAGTAGCGGCACTACGATCGGGTCCTCCATCGCCCGGGCGTAGTCCGCAAAATCGTCCGGGCCGAGCGGCAGCCTCAGGCCCTCGGCGAGGCGCAGCATCATCACTTGACAGCCGCCCGCGACGGTGGGAAACGGAAGGCATGGAGGTACCCCGTGCGAATGGATCACATCGAAGGCTCGTTGCGCATTCATCGGCTCAGCCGTGAGACTGAGCCGGAACCTTGGACCTACGAGATCAGCTTCGCGCCTTACGCCGCCTCCAGGATTCCACCGGCCTGCGACGTGGTCGGCGATGACCAGCTTGAGCGGGCGCTTCGCTATGGGCTTGGCCTAAGGGAGCCACACCTCGACAGCTCCGTCCAGAAGGCCCGCCACGACAACATGGTCATTCACCACGTCTACCTCACGGACGAGCTCAAGACGCTCTTGGACGACGTCATATAGCCCTTCGCGAACCTCGCCCGTCTCCTCGTCCCAAGTGAGCACCGCCAGGATCCAGAGGGCGCGGACGAGGGAGAAGTTGGGCGCGATGGTCGCGGGACAGGTGTACTGTGCCGAGTGCCTCGCGAAAGCCCTTGGGCATTCGGACGCTGATAATTCGTTAACTCAGCAGCCGACATGGCGCAGTGCGATACGCGGGTTTCCGCTCTTGAGGCAG
>QHSC01000093.1 GCA_003220345.1 Candidatus Rokuibacteriota bacterium
CTCTCGCGCATCTGGGCGGAGCGGCTCACCCATGCCGCGGCGCTGCCCTCGGCGGAGGCGGTACCGGGTCAGTACCAGCCCTCGAGCCTCGGACGGCTGCCCATCTGCACGCACTGCGAGAAGGACGCGGGCCCGTACATCACCGCGGGCATCGTGGCGGCGCGGGACCTCGAGACGGGGCTGACGAATCTCTCGTATCACCGCATGCAGGTGATCGGCGACCGGGAGCTGCGTCTCCGCCTGAGCCCCACCGGCCATCTCTTCGAGATGCAGCAGCGCGCCGAGCGGCTGGGCAAGGCGTTGCCCATGGCCGTCCTCGTCGGGGTGGCGCCCACCGTGATGCTGGCAGCTGCCGCGCGGACCAACCCGGGGCTGACGGAGGTCGATCTCGCCGCCGCCCTTGCGGGTGAGCCGTTCCCCCTGGTGCGCTGCCCCACCCTCGATCTGGCCATTCCGGAGGCCGAGATCGTCATCGAGGGCGAGATGCTGGCGGGTGTCCGCCGCCCCGAGGGGCCCTTCGGGGAGTGGATGGACTACTACGTGCCCGTCATGGACAACCACGTGCTCGAGGTGCAGCACGTGTGGACGCGCCCCGACGCCATGTACTACGCGATCCACTCCGGCTCGGCCGAGGAGATCGTGCTCACCTCGCTGCCCATCAACGGCGACATCTACCAGGCCGTGAAGAAATGGGTGCCGTCGGTCATCAACGTGGCGTGCTGGCCCATGATCCAGTTCTGCGTGATCCAGATGGAGAAGCAGTACGAGGGCCAGCCGCGCAAGGCGCTGCTCGCCGCCTTCGGCGCCGAGCTCACCCGGATCCTGTTCGCGGTGGTCGTCGACCCCGACGTGGACATCTACGATCCGAGCGACGTCATCTGGGCCATGACCACGCGCTGCCGGCCGGACCGCGACACCTTCACCATTCCGGATGTGCCGTCCTTCGGGCGCGACCCGCACCAGGTCCACTGGGGTCGCCTGGGCATCGACGCCACGGCGCCGCTCCAGTGGCCCGCGGAGTTCGAGCGGAAGAAGGTGCCCGGCTCCGGCCAGATCCGATTCGAGGACTACCTATGATCAAGACCTTCGTGCTATTCCTCGTCGCCCTCGTCACCGTGTTCACCGGCGCGGGTCCCGCCCGAGCGGCCGGCGATGAGGTGACGCTGGCCCTCGACTGGATCGTGAACGGGACGCATGCCGGCTACTTCGTGGCCCAGGACAAGGGCTACTACGCGGGCAACAACCTCGCGGTGACGATCGTGCGAGGCTACGGCTCCGGCGATACCATCAAGCGGCTCGCCTCCGGCCGGGCCACCTTCGCGGTGGCGGACATGGGCGCGCTCGTGGGCGCGCGGGCCAACGAGGACGTGCCCGTGAAGGCCATCGCCACCGTCTACGGCAAGGCCGCGCTGGGCATGCTCTATCTGCAGGAATCCGGCATCAAGGGGCCCAAGGACCTCGAGGGGCGCACGCTCGGAAGATCCGCGGCCGGGGCCACCGTGCTCATGCTGCCGGGATTTCTCAAGGCCAACGGGATCGATCGGCAGAAAATGAAGGAGGTCGTGATCGATGCCACGGCCTTCCTGCCCATGCTGCTCTCGCGCAAGGTCGACCTCGTCACCGAGCAGAGCATTCACCTGCCGCGCTTCCAGAAGGCGGCGGAGAAGCAGGGCCTTCACGTCGAGGCCATGCGCTTCTCCGATTTCGGGCTGGTCGCCTACGGCAACATGCTCATGACCACCGACGCCCTCATCAAGGACAAGCCCGATCTCGTCCGTCGCTTCACCCAGGCCACGGTGCGCGGGCTCGCCTACGCCTTCGAGAACCCGCAGGAGGCAGCGGCCATTCTCCAGAAGCTGCACCGCGAGGTCGATCCGGAGTTCAGCAAGGAGGAGCTGCTGGCCACGCGCGAGCTGGCGTGGAGCGACGAGGCCAAGGCCAACGGCCTCGGCGCGATCAGCCGCGAGAAGATGACCTCCACGCGCGACGTGGTCACCTCGGCGCTCTCGCTCAAGCGCGTGATCCCGGTGGAAGAGCTCTATACCGTGCAGTTCCTGCCCTCGCGTTGACCCTGGCCTGTCCCGTCCACGAGCCGGAGACGGCGTGCCGGCCCTGATCGGGCTCGAGGGCGTGACGAAGCGGTTCACGAGCCGGGCCGGCGACTCCGTGACCGCCGTCGAGGGTGTCAGCCTCGAGATCGAATCCGATCAGTTCGTGACCGTGGTCGGGGCCAGCGGATGCGGCAAGAGCACGCTGCTGAAGCTCATCGGCGCCCTCCTGCCGCCCACCGAGGGGCGCGTGCTCCGCGGCGGCCGGCCCGTGCAGGGGCCCTCGCGCGACGTCGGCATCGTCTTCCAGAGCCCCGTCCTGCTTCCGTGGCGGTCGGCGCTCGACAACGTGCTGTTCCCCATCGAGATCATGGGGTGGCCCGTCGGCAAGTACCGCGCCGAGGCCGATCGCCTCATCGAGCTGGTCGGCCTGCAGGGCTTCGAGCAGAGCCTGCCGCGCGAGCTGTCGGGGGGCATGCAGCAGCGCGTGTCGATCTGCCGCGCCCTCATCCACGATCCGCCGCTCCTGCTGATGGACGAGCCCTTCGGCGCCCTCGACGCCATGACCCGCGAGGAGCTCGGCCTGGAATTGCTGCGGGTGTGGAGCGAGCGCCGCAAGACCGTGGTGTTCGTGACCCACAGCATCGCGGAGGCGATCCTGCTCGCCGATCGGGTGGTGGTCATGACCCCGCGGCCCGGGCGCATCGTGACGACCGTGAGCATCACGCTGCCCCGGCCGCGCACGCTCGAGATGGAGTTCTCGGAGGAATTCAAGGGCTACGCCAAGCTGGTGCGCGACGCCATCGGGTCGACGAAGGGCGCGCGGCCGTGAAGCTGCTGACGGATTACGAGTTTCCCCTCGTCGTCATCGCCGGCCTCGTGGGCCTCTGGGAGGTGCTCTGCCGGATGGTGCGGATTCCCGTCTGGCTCCTTCCGGCGCCCAGCGCCATCGTGCGCGACACGTGGACCTGGGCCGACCGCATCCCGGGCCATCTCTGGGTGACCTTCTACGAGACCGTCGGCGGCTTCGCCGTCTCCGTCCTCGTGGGCGTGCCGCTGGCCATCGCCATCGTGTACTCGCCGCTCATGCGCCGCGTCCTCTATCCCATCCTGCTCGTGGTGCAGTCCGTGCCGAAGGTCGCGCTGGCGCCGCTGTTCCTGATCTGGATCGGCTACGGCCCGCAGTCCAACATCCTGATCGCCGCCATCGTGGCCTTCTTCCCGATGGTGGTGAACACGGCCGCCGGCCTCGAGTCCGTCGAGCCCGACCTGCTGCAGCTCACGCACGCGCTGCAGGCGAGCGCGCTGCGAGTCTTCTGGAAGGTGCGTCTGCCCTGGGCGCTCCCGCACATCTTCAGCGGGATGAAGGTGGCCATGAGCCTGGCCGTGATCGGCGCGGTCGTGGGCGAGTTCGTCGGCTCCGACCGCGGGCTCGGCTACCTGATCCTGACCGCCTCGAGCAACATGAACACCGCCATCGTCTTCGGCGTGATGGCGGTGCTCTCGGCGCTCGGGATGGTGGTGTTCTGGGCCGTGTGCCTGGCGGAGCGCCTCGCCTGCCCGTGGTACTTGCCACCGGACGGGGGAGCGCCGTGAAGACGCAGGCGGGCCGTCCATCGCGTCGGAAAGGACGTCATGTTCAATCTGGATCGCTTCCGAGACGCGCAGGATGCTCCTCACGCCGGCTTCGCGGCGGCCCTGCGTGAGCTACAGGCCGGTCGGAAGACCGGTCACTGGATCTGGTACGTGTTCCCTCAGCTCGCGGGTCTGGGGCGATCGTCCACTGCCGTGCAGTATGGCCTCGCCGGAGCGGAGGAAGCCGCCGACTACCTTCGCGATCGAGTGCTCGGCGAGCGGCTGGTCACGGCAGCCGCGGTCGTGCGGATGCACCTCACCAACGCCCGCCCGGCACGCCTCGAAGAGCTGATGGGCTCGCACATCGACGCCTTGAAGCTCGTCTCGAGCATGACGCTCTTCCGGCAGGTGGCGAGAACTCTAGGCGCCGAGGATTCTCGGCCGCAGCTCGCAGCCATGGCGGAGCACGCCGACATCATTCTGGCCGCCGCGGCCGCTCAGGGGTACGGCCGCTGCACCTATACCGAGGAACATCTGCGCCGGCCGGGCACGTGAACACGCGACGGTCGGTTCCATCCTGTCCCGGCCCCGATCGCGACGCTCAGCTCGCTGCGGCGCACGATGACGTCGTCCCAGGATTCGCGGACATCGCATCCCTTGCCGCGGCCGGGACCTCACGCAGGAACGGCGTCTTCGTGAAGGCTGACTCGATGAGGGCCCGATTGGCGGCCTCGCTGTAGTCGACGAACGCAGCGCTCACATCACCCGCGCCTCCGGCGGTGACGTCGAGCATCTTGACGGGTGTGCCGCAGGAGAAGTCGAGCCCGGCCAGGGCGACTCGCCGGATCGCCCGATTGCCCTCGGTCCTGAAATAGACCTCGCGGGCGCTGAGGTCATAGACGACACTCCACCGCGTGAAGTACGGTTGCGCCACCGAGGCAAGGATCTCGAAGCCGCGGGCGATCGGATCCGCGTTGGCCTGGCCCGCCAGCATGGCGGCGCGCACGAACCGATCGAGTGAAGAGACGGACGTGGGTACCTCTCCCTTGCTCCTGGCCCTCTCGAAGGCGGCGACCGAGTCGGCGTAGGTCGAGTTGGCCAGCGCCCGGACCGGCATCGCCGCGCCCCGATGGACGACGAGCTTGCCGTCGAGGAACTCGATCGCGGCTGAATCGCCCGTGGCATCCGCGACGAGATAGTGGATCGTCACCCGGCTCATCGGCCGCACGCCCTCGGCGTCGGCCAGGACCTCCGCGACACTGGCGTGACGGTCCAGGTTGTACTGGATCCACTCGAGGATGCCGATCGCCGGGCGGCTGTCGGCGGGAGGATACCTGGTCTCGTCGAGCCACATCTGGGAGACCATGAGACCTTTCTCGTTGATGCCCGTCATCGGGTTGTCACGACCGAACTGGTTGAAGGTCACGCTGCCGTACCTTGCGGTCCACGTCGCCCCCTGCCTCCGGAGTGCGCTCATCTTCTTCGTGTCTCGCTTGTTGACGAGGACCAGCCCTTCCGGTGGATGGAAGTCATAGTTGTAGGCGACGACCGCCTTCTCCTTTTCAAGGAGGCAGACGGTCGTACAGGACAGCACGGGCGTGGCGGCAATCACGGCGATTCCGAGGCTTGCCAGCATGAGGATGTAGCGTCTGGTCATGGGTACCTCGCTGGGGGCTACAGTCTGCCTACGCCGTCATGTTGTCAATCAGGGCAGGAGCGGGAAGCGGTGACTTCTTACCGCCACCGTCGGCGTCCCTACAGCTCGACCACCATCCCATCGTGAGCGCATTCCTCCGGGATGGTGGTCGTGTGCTGCAGCATTTCCTCGCTCATGTGCGTGAGGATCACGCGCTTGGCCCCGAAGTCCCGCAGGTGCTCGACGATCGCGGGATAGTTCAGGTGCCACCTGATCGGCTTCGCGTAGTAGTAGCATTCGGCGATGACGAGGTCTGCGCCCCGGCCCATCTGCGCCATGGCGTCCGTCCATTCGCCGTCACCCGTGTAGGCGATGACCTTGTCGCCCACTTCCACGCGAAGACACGTGGGATTGGTCTGCCACGTGTGCTTGGCCGCGTACGGGGTGACGCGCAGATTGCCGATCACGGTCCGCTCACCCACTTCCATCTCGACGTAATCGAGCGGGAACTTCGGCACCATCACCTCCGAGCCCGGGAAGAGGGCGCCAGCGATCGCGCCCATGCGGGAGCGCAGATCGCGCGGCCCGGCGATGGTGAGCGGCCGGCTCCGCCTGGCTCCCAGCATGGCGTCCACGAGCAGGAACGGCACCCCGCCGCAGTGATCACCGTGCAGGTGCGTGAGCAGGACGGCGTCGATGCTGTTGTGGTCGATCCCCTGCTGCTTCAGGGCGATCAATGACGACGTCCCGAAGTCGATGGTGAAACGCATCCCGCCCCCATCGACCAGGATGCAGGTCTGAAAGCGGCCTCCGCTTCCGAACGAGTCTCCGGATCCCACGAACCGGATGCTGACGGGCATCGAACTCACCCCCTCTCTCCCCGGGCGAGCTGCCCGCGGAGCTCGACGGCGACCGCCACGTGGTCCGTGATGACGGCGTCGGCGCCGACGGTCAGCGCGACCCGGAGCTCGGCCGGGCGGTTGGGCGTGAAGACGTAGACGGGGCGGGACGTCTCGGCCGCCGCCACGAGCACAGCGGCGGACAGGGCGCGCATCGCCATGGCCAGGCCGGCGCCCGGAGGCAGCTCGCGCAGCTGCTTCACCTCCTCGTCCGTCGCGGGCGGGCGGCGGAACGTGAGAAGCGCGAGAGCGCCCGGCACGCGGGATGCTAAGTCGAGGGCGAAGGCGTGCTGGATCGAGACCGTCGCGTATCGGCGGCCGAGCGGCCGGACGATGTCCGCGACCCGAGCGGCGAATCCGGGAAAACGCTCCTCCCCGTGCTTGAAGTCCGCGACCAGCCGCACGCCCGCGGGCAGGGCGGCCACCACGTCCTCGAGGGTCGGGATGCGCTCACCCTCGAAGCCTGGCGCGAACCAGCGGCCGACATCCAGCGCGCGCAGGTCGGCCAGATCGACCTCCCAGACCGCCGCGTCAATGCCCGCCGTGCGCGACAGGCGGTCGTCGTGGTGGACGACCGGGTGGCCGTCGCGGCTCGGCAGCACGTCCACCTCGACAGCGTCGGCACCCTCGCGCACGGCCGTGCGCAGCGCGGCCAGGGTATTCTCGGGCGCCACCCCGCTGCCGCATCGGTGGGCCACCACGAGCGGCCGCGACACTACTTCACCCCCGACGTGAGCGCCGTGGGCGACAGGTAGCGCTGGAAGAACACGAACGCGACGAGGATGGGCGCGATGACGAAGACATCGGCCGCCATCACCTGGTTCCACTGGGTGCCGTGGGCGCCCTCGGTGAGGATCATGGTGGCGAGCCCGATAGGCAAGGTGCGGACCCGCGCGGAGTTGGTGACGATGAGCGGCCAGAAGAAGTCATTGTAGTGGAACACGAAGCTCAGCGCTGCCATCGTGGCGAGGGCCGGACGCGCCAGGGGAAGCAGGATGCGCGTCAGAATCACCCGGTGACCTGCGCCGTCGATGCGGGCCGCCTCGACCAGCGTCTGCGGCACGACCAGAAACGCCTGGCGCATCAGGAAGATTCCGAAGCCGCTCGCCACGAAGGGCATCACGAGGGCCCAGTACGTGTCGACCCAGTGCAGGCGGCTCACGATGATGTAGGCCGGAATGAACGTGGCCTGGATCGGCACCATCATGGTCGAGATGATGACGAGGAAGGCCAGGTTGCGACCGCGGAAGCGGAGCTGGGTCAGCGCGTAGGCGGCGAGGGACGAGGTCACGATCTGGCCCAGGATGATCAGCGTGGTCGTGACGACGCTGTTGATGTACATCCGCGCGAACGGTTGCGCGCGCCAGGCGGCCGGATACGAGGTCCACAGCACGCGCTCGGGAATGAATCGGGGCGGGTAGCGGAACACCGCCTCCGGCTCCTGCAGCGACAGCGAGACGAGCCAGAGGAGCGGAAGCGCCGCGAGGACGGCGCCGGCCAGCAGCGTGGCGTGGGCGGCGAGCGCGCGACGGACACGCGCGCCGGTCAGAGCTGGTAGGTGACCCACTGCCTGGCCATCCGCAGCTGCAGCCATGTCACGCCCATGAGCCCCACGAGGAGGACGACGGAGACCGACGCGCCCGCGCCCGTGTTCAGGAACCCGAAACCCTGCTGGTAGAGGTAGAAGACAAGGGTCATGGTGGCGGTGCCCGGCCCTCCGCCCGTCATCACGTAGATCTGGTCGAACACCCGGAACGACGCGATGACGCTGACCACGATGCAGAAGAGCAGCGTGGGCGAGAGGAGCGGCAGGGTCACCGACCACGCGAGCCGGATCTCGCCGGCGCCGTCGATGCGGGCCGCTTCCTCGATCTCGCGCGGGATCCCCTGCAGCCCGCTCAGCACGAGAACGGTGTAGTAGCCGACGAACTGCCACACGGTTACCAGCATGATCCCCGGCAGCGCCCACGTGCTCGAGTCGAGCCAGGTGACACCGCGCACGGGGAGCACGAGGCCCAGCACCTCGTTGACGAAGCCGTTGCTGGAGAGCATCCAGATCCAGGCGATCGAGGAGGCCACGAGAGGGATGACATACGGCACAAACAGGATGGTGCGGTACACCGGGCCGCCCCGGACGCGCCGGTTGAGGACGAGGCCGAACAGGATGGCGAGCACGAGCAGCGGCACCGTCGTGCCCAGCGCCAGCTCCAGCGTGTGCCCCACCGCCTGCCAGAAGATCGGATCAGCCGCCAGCGCCGTGTAGTTCTGCAGTCCCACCCAGCGGCCCGAGGCGGCGATCATGTCGTACTGCATGAGGCTCAGGGGCACATCCAGGAGCACCGGCAGGACAACGAACGTCCCCAGCAGGACGAGGCTCGGCGCCATGAGCGCCCAGCCGAGCAGGGCTTCGCGGCGCACGCGCTAAGGCGCGGCCAGGAGCGCGTCGACCTGCTGGGCGGTCGACTTCAGGGTCTCGAGGGCGGGCGCCTTGTTCGAGATGATGTTCTGCTGGGCCCGCTGCACGAGCTGGAGCACCTGAAAGTACTTCGGCGACGGCGGCGCCGCGCGCGAGTACTGCAATTCCTCGATGGGCACCGCGTGGTTCGGATTGGCCTTGAGGAAGGCCTTGAAGTCGGGGTCGTCGAGCGCTTTCTTCACCACCGGCACGTAGCCCGTCTCCCGGCTCCAGTAGGCGGCCTCGGCCGGGCTCGTCCACCACTGGATGAACTCCCACGCCGCCTTCTGCCGCTCCGGCGCGATCTTCGCCATGATCACCGCGTTCGCCCCGCCCTGAGGAACGACGAGCGGCTTGCCCTCGAAGCCCGGGCTCAGCGCCGCCCGCCACTCGAACTTGGCGGCGGCGACGGCGCCCATGTCGGCCGCCGAGCCCCAGTACATCGCGGTCTTCTCGTTCACGAAGTCCTGGATCGTCTGGAGAAATTCCGTGGGGCCCGTCCGGATCTGCGCGTGGCCGCGATCGATCAGGTCCGTCCACACGCGGAGCCCCGCCACCGCGGACTCGCTGGCGAACGCGGCGCGCTTCATGTCGGGCGAGAGCATCTCACCGCCGTTCGACCACGTCATCGCCTGGAAGAACCACCACTGGTTGATGGGCATGAACCCGAAGACCTTCGCGCCCGGCCCGCCCGCCCCTTCCTGCGTCAGCTTGGGGGCGATGGCCGACACTTCCGCCCAGGTCTTCGGCGGGCCGCTGATCCCCGCCTTCTGGAAGCGGTCGCGGTTCCAGTAGAGGATGGGCACGCTCCGGTTGAACGGAATGCCGTACGTCTTGCCCTCGCACGCCGTGTTGGTCAGCACGGGTAGGAAGTCTTCCTTGCGGTCGTGGCGGCTCTTCGCCATCAGCTCGTCGAGCGACACCAGCGCGCCCTTCGAGGCGAAGGTGCACGTGGCGTGGATCTCGAGCTGCACGACGTCGGGCACGCTGCCCGCGGCGATCGAGGCCAGGAGCTTCTGCTGCATCGGCCCCCCCGCGCCGTAGGCGCCCGCGTAGAACGGCACGACCTTGACGCCCGGCTGGGACCGGTTGAACTTCTCCGCCTGGCTCTGGATGATCTTCTCGAGCTGGCCGCCCACGCCGTACCAGAATGAGATCTCCAGCGGCGCCTGGGCGGCGGCGGGGGTCGCGAGCAGTAGGAGCAATGCGGCCAGGAGGCACAACGCTGTACCCGCCATGAGGAAGTCTCCTTCGTTGGGGTGTCGGCTCCGTATCATACCCGACCGGCGGAAGTCAGGGAGAATCGGCTTCACACTTCGTTACACCCGCCTCATACACGCTTCGCATCGTCACGCCACACTTCGAGCAGAACAAGTTCAGGAGGGAAGGAGGTGACAGCGATGAAGCTCGGCACTCTACGGCGTCTCGTACCCGTTCTTTTGCTTCTCGGCGCCGTCACCGTCTCCGCGACGGGGTGCCTGCTGGTGCCCATCCCCGTCGGCGGGGGTGGCGGCCACCACGGGCACTCGCACCGCTGGTAGGTCGATGTCTCATCTGGCGGGCGCCGAGACAGCTCTCGGCGCCCGCTATGGGGCACCGGCGGCAACGATCTCCTGGCCAAACAGGTCCATGGCCGTGTGACCGACTTGTCTGGTGTCGTAGTAGGCGTAGGCGGCCACGCCGAGCGCGCCCACCACCGGGATGAAGCGCGCCGCCCCTCTCTCGAGCAACCGTTCCGTCGTCGTCACGCCCACCTTCGTCAGGATGGCTTCCAGGGCTCGCAGCGAGGTGCCGTTCACCACTACTCTCTCACCCACCCGGGTGATCACGTCGCGCACCGCCTGCGCCGCCGCGTGTCTGAAGAGACACCACGCCATCGACTCCTGCGAAAGGAACGCGCGCTGTCCGTACACGGCGGCGATGTCCGACACCAGCCGGGCTTGAACGCGCCATACCGCATAGAGATCGGGAAGGACGGTCACCAGGCCCAGTGGCCCCGGGGGCAAGGCGAGGCTGCCTGAAATGGTGGCGGCTTTCAGGGCGGCCGCAGTGGTCAGCTCGCGCGCGCGCATGGCGGCATCGACCGCGCGATCCTCGGAGCTCTCGGGGACCCTGCTGATCAGCTCCAGGAGAGCGTCTCGTGTCCGCTGGACCAGGCCGTGAGCGGGAATGGCCAGCTCGTCGCGTGCGTGTTCCGTCATGACTTTCTCCTCCAGATCGAGTGTACACGCGCGATCTACCTGGAGGTGAACGCGGGCAACACCTCGCGGCCGAACAGGCGTAGCGACCGCATGGCCTCCGGGTGAGTCATGTTGCCGAAGTTCATGTTCATGAGCAGCAGGTCGACACCCACGGCCTCCAGCGCCTGGATCTGCCGGATGCAGCGCTCGGGGCCGCCGATGATCAGCCGCTCCCACGCTTCCTCGGGCGAGGGCTCGTGCTCGACGGGGTCCGAGCTGACCACGCCTCCGCGCACGCTCTCGCTCCCGAAGTGCAGGTGGTGCCACGTGCGGTGCGTCTTGGTCACGTGGGGGAGCGCCTCACGCGCCGCGGCGTCCGTCTCGGCCACGTAGGCGATGCGGAGGAGGCCGAGGTCGCTGTCCGCCTCCGTCTTGCCCGCTTCCTTCAGCGTGCGCCGGTAGAGGTCGACCTTCTCGGCCACCTTGTCCACGGGATCGCGGAACACGGTGCTGAGCAGCCGGTGCCCGTGGCCGATGGCGTACGTGAAGGATTCCGGGTTCAGGGCGGCGATCCAGATGGGCGGGTGCGGGCGCTGGAGCGGGCGCGGGAGCACGGTCGCCGCCGGGAACTGGTAGAAGCGCCCGACATGCGCCACGTCGTCCTCGCGCCAGGCTCTGAGCATGATCTCGAGGCATTCCTGTGTCCGCGCACGCCCTTCATCGAAGGGAAGGTCGTAGCGCGCGAACTCGTAGGGGTACGCCCCGCGCCCGACCCCGATCTCCAGGCGGCCGCCGGTGAGGACGTCCGCCACGGCAATCTCCCCGGCCAGGCGCAACGGGTGATAGAAGGGAAGGACGAGCACGCCGGTGCCGAAGCGGACCCGCCGCGTCTGGCTCGCGGCCTTGATGGCGAACATCAGCGGTTGCGGGCACGCGCTGTAGCTCACGAAATGATGCTCCGCGAGCCACACCGTCTCCAGCCCTTGCTCCTCGGCAAAGGCGACCTCCTCGAGGAGGTCGCCGTACATCGCGTCGAAAGCGCGGCCGGGGCCCGACCATTCGAACAGCAGGAACAATCCGAATCGCATACCCGTTCCCGCCGGCCTACGCGGCCAGAAACTTCTTCCACTGCTCGAGGAGCGGCGCTTCGTTGTCCATCCACCACTCCGGGTTGCGCAGGAGCACTCCAGGCAGATCATAGTTCACGACGTCGCGCTTGGTCTTGGCGTCGAGCTGCCCCCACGCCGCGCGGTTGGTGGGCCCGTGCGGGTAGAGGAGCGGCCGCTCCGCCTGCGGCTTGGCCTGGGAGGCGAAGGTGATGAACTTCATGGCGGCCTCCTTGTTCTTCGAGATCTTGGAAACGGCGTAGAAGGTCTGGTCGAGAATGGCGTTGTTCAGCTCGACGGCCAGCGGCTTGCCCTCGCGAGCGAGCACGACCACGCGTGCCCCCCATCCGTAGCCCAGCTGCACCTCCTCATCAGAAAAGAGCTGCGCGAACTGGGCGCCGGACTGCCACCACGTCATCTGGGGCTTGATGTCGGCCAGCTTGGCGAAGGCGAGCTTGGCGTCGATCGGGTACACCTTGGCCGGTGCCACGCCCGCGGCCATGACGGCGGCCTCGAAGTTATCGCGCGGCGTCCACCCTGGCCCCGTGCGGCGGCCGGGAAAGCGCTTGAGATCCCACAGGTCGGCCCAGCTCTTCGGGTGTGAGCCGGTGGGAAACCGCTTCGTGTTGTAGGCGATGTCGACCGCGTACACTTCGAAGGCGATCCCGTGCGAGTGCAAGGCCGGCCCGTACATCTCGGTGCGGTTGACCACGCCGGCGTCGAGCTTCTCGTACAGGCCGTCCTGGGCGCCGCGCCAGAGCCAGGCGCTGCCGGGCTGGATGATGTCCCATTCCGGGCTGTTGTTCTGAACTTGCGCCTTGAGCAGGGCGAGCTGGTTCGTGGCGCTCACCTGCTTGATCTTGATGCCGGTGGCGGCCGTGAAGGGATCGTAGACGGCCTTCTTGAGCGACTCCTCGTGGGCGCCGCCCCACCCCACGATCACGAGCTCGCCGGCGGCCGCCGCCGGTCGCGTGCGCGCCACGGTGCCGGCTGTGACCAGCGCTCCCGTCGTCGTCTTCAGGAACTCCCGTCGCGAGACCTGGCTGCCCATCTCTTCCTCCCCCTGGAGCGGCCGCCGTCGGCGTGCCGCCCCGCATGAGTGAATCCGCTCATCCGCTTGTACGCTCCGTCCGCCGCCGCAGCCAGGCCGAGCCCAGCAGCGCCAACGCGGTGACGATGATCAGCTGGCTCGACACCGCCGCCACCACGGGATTCAGCTCGTACCGGATCCCGTCGAACATCAGCTTGGGAAGCGTCGGGTTCGAGCCAGACACGAACATGGCGATCACGATCTCGTCGAACGACGTCAGGAACGCGAAGATCGCGCCGCTGGCGATGCCCGGCCAGAGGAGCGGCAGCATCACCTGCGTGAACGTGCGCAGCGGGCCGGCGCCCAGGCTTCGGGCCGCGCGCTCCAGTGACCGGTCCAGCTTGTACAGGACGGCGGTGACGTTGAGGACCACGAACGGAAGCGCCAGGACGGTATGGGCCAGCACGAGACCGGTGGCCGTGCCGATGAGCCGCCAGCGCGCATAGACACTGTAGATGCCGATCGACAGCACGATGGTCGGGACCATGATCGGCGAGACGACCAGCGCGCGGAGGGCGCTCTTGCCCGGGACGACGAGCCGAACGAGGGCGATGGAGGCGAGGGTGCCGAGCGAGGTGGCCAACGCGGTGACCATGACCGCTACCTCGAGGCTGCGCACCGTGGCATCCATCCACGACGTGCTCGACCAGTACGCCTGGTACCACCGCATGGACAGCGTGCTCGGCGGGAACTCCAGGAAGCGGCCGCCACTCAACGACATGATGACAACGACGAGGCTGGGCAGCGCGAGGTAGGCGAGGACGATGCCGGTGGCGGCCCACAGCAGCGGGTGCGTCCGCTCGCCCGTCACACCCACACCTTGTCGAGACCGAGGAGCCGGTCGAAGCCGATCACGAGGACGACGGTCACGACCAGCAGCACCATCGCCACCGCGGAGGCGAGGCTCCAGTCGAGCAGATCCACGACCTGCGTCTCGATCACCATCGCCAGCGTGATGACCCGCGAACCTCCGAGGAGGGCGGGGGTGATGAAGAAGCCGAGGGCCTGGACGAAGACGAGCAGGCCGGCGGCCGCCACCCCCGGCAGGCTGAGCGGCAGCGTCACCGATCGGAAGCGCCGCCACGGCCCCGCCCCCATGACCTGGGCGGCCGCGGGCAGCCGGGGATCGATGTTCCGGAGCGACGCGTAGATCGGCAGGATGGCGAACGGCAGGAGCACCTGCGCCATGCCGATCACGACACCGGTTTCGTTGTACATGAGCCGGAGCGGCTCGTCGATCACGTGCAGCCGCCGGAGGAGGTTGTTCAGCACGCCGTTGGCCTGGAGCAGGACCATCCAGGCATAGGTTCGCACCAGGATGCTGGTCCACAGGGGCAGCAGGACGAGCACCATGATGATCCTGAGCGCGACCGCCCCGACGCGGGTCAGCACGTAGCTGACCGGATAGGCGGCGACCAGGCAGACCACGGTGACCATCAGGCCGATGCGGAAGGTGCGGAGCAAGACGGCCAGATAGACCGAGCTCTCCAGGAACCGGTGATAGGCGTCGAATCCCAGTCCCCCGCCGGCTCCGCCCGTGAGGCTGAGGAGGATGAGTCGTGCCAGCGGATAGAGATAGATGGCGATGAGCAGGACCAGCGCGGGTCCGACCATTGCGAGCGCCTGTCCCCAGCCGGATCGCGGTCTCACGCGAACAGCCGCCAGTCGTGGGGCCTCGAGGCGAGCCAGATCTCCTGCCCCGCAACGAAGAGCGTCTCCTGACCGCGGAATGGTCGGCTCACTTTGAGGACCACGCCGGGCGCCACGTCCACGCCGTAGCGCACGAGCTCTCCGTAGAAAGCCACCTCGCGCACGCGCCCACGCCAGCCGTTTGGCCCCGCCGGTTCCGTGGCCGTGATCTCGAGGCGCTCGGGCCTGATGGTCAGGCGGACGCGCTTGCCGACGGCGAGCGCCGGCCCTTCCGGCGTCGACACGTCGAGCCCTTCCGTGATCCGGATTCGCCCCGACCCGCCGGCAATCTCGACCACCACGCCGTCGACGAGATTGACATCGCCAAGGAAGCCGGCCACGAAGTCGGTGGCGGGACGCTCGTAGAGCTCGAGCGGCGCGCCCACCTGGACGAGATCACCCCCGTTCACGATGGCGATCCGGTCCGAGAGCGCCAGGGCTTCCTGCTGATCGTGCGTGACGTAGAGCGTCGTGATGCCCAGCTCGCGCTGCAGGCTCTTGAGTTCGCCCTGCATCTCTTCGCGAAGCTTCTTGTCCAGGGCCCCCAGCGGCTCGTCCATGAGGAGGAGCGAGGGGCGATAGACGAGGGCCCGGGCCAGCGCGATGCGCTGCTGCTGGCCGCCCGAGAGCTGCCGGGGATACCGGCCGTCCAGGCCGGACATTCGCACGGCCTCGAGCGACTGGCCCGCCCGTCGCGTCACCTCCGAGCCGGCAAGCCGGCGCGTCCTCAAGGGGAAGGCGACGTTGTCGAACACGGTCATGTGGGGAAAAAGCGCGTAGCTCTGGAAGACCATGCCGATGTCGCGCTTCTCGGGCGGCTGCGCGACGACCGATTCGCCGCGGATGAGGATCTCTCCGCTCGTCGGTCGCTCGAAGCCGGCGATCAGCATCAGCGTGGTGGTCTTGCCCGAGCCGCTCGGTCCGAGCAGGGTGACGAACTCGCCCTCGGCGACGTCGAGCGACACGTTGTTGAGGGCGACGGTGCGTCCGTAGGCTTTCGACACTCCGACCAGCGTGACGACGGAACGGCTCATGGATGGCGCCAACCTAGCGCGGATGAGGCCCGGTCTGCAAGGTCGCGGCTGCCCCCACGATCCTGCCCTTCGAGACTAGCGCGGCGACGAGCTCCGCCGATCCGCGCTGATGACCCCTCCCTTGAGCACCAGCTCGATGCGCGTGGAATCCAGGAGCACCTTCAGGTCGTCGAGCGGATTGCCGTTCACCACCACCACGTCGGCCAGCCGCCCCTTCTCGATCGTGCCGACCTCGCGCTCGAGCCCGAGGCACCGGGCCGCCCACTGTGTGGCGGAGCGGAGCGCCTGCATGGGGGTGAGGCCCGCGTCGACCAGGTACTGGAGCTCCAGCGCGTTCTTCGGATGCCCGTGGCCACCAGCATCCGTGCCGGCGGCGATCGGCACGCCCAGCTCGAGAGCGCGCCGCACGCTGGCCACGTGGTGCGCGTAGAGCTCGGTGGCCCGCGCCCGCACGTGGGGTGACGGGCTTTCGCGGTGGTAGACGTACACCGTGAGCGTGGGCACGAAGAAGGTGCCCTGCGCGGCCATCCGCGCCATCAGCTCGGGCTCCTCGTCCAGATAGCACCCGTGCTCGATCGAGTCGACGCCCGCCATGAGCGCCGTCCGCAGGCCGGGGCCGCCGAGCGCGTGGCACATCACCCGTCGTCCGAGGGCGTGCGACTCCGTGACCAGCGCCTGCATCTCCCCGAGCGAGAAGGCGGCGTCCAGCGGTCCGTGTCCCGGCCGCGAGCTCGCCCCTCCGGTGGTGGCGGTCTTGATGACGTCCGCGCCCGCCCGCACCATGGTCCGCACCACGTCCCGCACCTCGTCCGGCCCGTTGCCCACGCTGTTCGGCAGGAGCGGATCGTAGACGGCACAGCACGCGTGACCCGAGGGGCTGACGCTATCGCCGATGCCGCCGGTGGGAGAGATGATCTGAATGCCCAGCACCAGGCGCGGCCCCTGGATCAGACCCTGCTCGATGGCGAGCTTGAAGCCCGCGTCGAGCCCGCCGGCGTCGCGGACGGTCGTGTAGCCCATGGCCAGCGTCTCCGCGAGCACTCGCCCCGTTCTCAGGTGCGTCGTGCTGGCGGGAGCCTCCAGGCCCCAGCGCGTGGCGAGGCCGTACCCGTGCGAGGCCATGTGGTCGTGCGCATCGATCAGCCCGGGAATCAGGGTGCGGCCGGCCACGTCGACGATCTCGGCCGTCGCAGGCCAGGTCGTGGCCGCCCTCGGTCCGGCGGCGATGATGCGGTCGCCGTCGATGACCACGGCGGCATCGTGCACGGGCGTGGCGCCCGTGCCGTCGATCAAGGTGGCGCCGGTCAGGACACGGACCATATTCTATCCTTCCTTCGAGAAGCCGAGCGGCAGCGCCGCCACGCCCCGGAGCACGTAGGAATCGCTCCACTGGAGCGCATCGGTCTCCAGCCGCAGATCGGGCAGACGGCGCAGGACCGCGGGAATGGCCAGCCGGGCCTCGAGTCGGGCCAGCGGTGCCCCCACGCAGAAGTGGATACCGTGGCCAAGCGCGAGATGCCGGTTGTCCTGGCGCCGCACGTCCAGTTGCTCGGGATCGGCAAACTGGTCCGGATCGCGATTCGCCGCGCTCAGGTTGAGGAAGAGCCGGGCGCCGCGTCGGATGGACCGCCCGCGCAGCTCCACGTCCTCGACGGCAATGCGGGTCACGGCCTGGGTAGGCCCGTCGTAGCGCATGAGCTCCTCGACGGCCGAGGCGGCCAGGCGCGGGTCGGCGGCCAGAGCCGCCAGCTGGGAGGGATGCCGGAGCAGGGCCACGATCCCGTTGCCGATCAGGTTCGTCGTGGTTTCGTGCCCGGCGAAAAGCAGCAGCACGCAGGTTGCCACCAGCTCGTCCTCGCTGAGTCCGTCCTCCCGCCCTTCGGCGGCGAGCATGGCAGTCATCATGTCGTCCCGGGGCTCGGCCCGGCGCGCGGCCACCAAGGCGTGAAAGTAGCCGGACATGTCGACCATGGCTCGCTGGGCGCGGGTACGTTTGTCTGGAGTGGCGAGCGCACTCCCCACGAAGGCGGCGAGATCATCGGACCAGCGCTTGATCCGGTCGAGGTCGTCCACGGAAGCGCCGAGCATGCCGGCAATGACGGCGGCCGGGAGAGGATAGGCAAAATCCGCGATCAAGTCCGTCTGCCCGGTCGGAGCGATGGCGTCGAGGAGGCGGTCCACGATGCTCTGGATGATCGGTTCCCGGCTCTCGATCGCGCGCGAGGTAAACGCGGTATTCATGACGCCTCGAAGCCGCGTGTGCTTGGGGGGGTCGGTGAACACTGCCCAGTCGCCGAGCCCCTGGACCAGATTCGCGACGCTCGCATGCGACTCTGCCGTCAGGTGCTTCGCGAAGGGCGTGATCCGATCCGCAGAGAAGCGTCGATCCAGCAGTGCGTTCTTGACGTCGTCGTATCGCGTGAGAACCCAGCCGCCCAGGCTGTCGCTCCAGTGGACGGGGTCCTCCGCACGAAGCACCTGGTAGCTGGGGAACGGGTCGGCGATGACGTCGGGTCGTCTGGGATCGTAGCGAGCCGGCATTGGGAAAACCCTCGCCGGATACTATCACGCGGGAAGATGTCGGTCGCGTCCGACATGGCCGGCTTCAGATTTGGAGCTGGAACTTCCCGCGCGAACGCTCCTTGACTGGGTCGCCGGTGCCGGAGCAGTATCGCTTCCGGCACCTACCGAAACCAAGGAGGAGCAGATGAGAAGACGCGCGTTCCTCAAGCAGACGGCTCGCTCGGCGGCGGTGGCGGCCATCGCGCTCCGGGCGCCGGCGGTGCTGGGCCAGGCCAAGCCCTTCGCGGGCGTGACCATCCACGGCGCCTCGTTCCAGCACGTCTTCCACAGCTACCTGAAGGAATACATCCCGGAGTTCGAAGAAAAGACCGGGATGAAGGTGGACTTCACGACCCAGGCCTTCCCCGTCTACAACCAGCGGGCCGACCTCGAGCTGTCGACCAAAGGCAGCGCGTGGGACTTCCTCAACGTGACCTTCATCTACTCCGGCCGCTGGATCGGGGCGGGCTGGATGACGCCGCTCGACGAGCTCGTGAGCGACCGGAACCAGACGCCGCCCGACTTCGACGCCAAGGACTTCGTGGCGGGCGCCCAGTCCTCCCTGCAGGATGCCAAGGGCGCCACCTACGGCTTCGCGTGGGAGGCGGGGGCCATGATCACGGGGGCGGCCCGCGGCGATCTCATCGAGAAGGCCGGGCTCAGGATGCCGACGACCTTCGAGCAGCTCGTGCAGGTTTGCGAGGCGACGAACGGCAAGGACGGCGTGGCGGCCTTCGTCGCCGACAAGCTGCACCACTGGAACTGGATCCCCTACCTCATGGGCTTCGGCGGGCGCGTCTTCAAGGACCCGCCGGACAATCTCACGCCCGTGCTCGACACCCCGCAGGCGGCCCAGGCGGCGGAGTACTACGCCAACCTGCTCGTGAAGTACGGCCCGCCGGGCCTGCTCTCCTACACCGATGATCAGGCCATGCGGGCCCAGCTCTCCGGCCGCGCCAACATCCGCACCCAGGCCATCGGCTGGATGACCCCGCTCGCCAAGCACGAGGAGAGCAAGGTGAAGAGCACCACCCGCTACGAGCTGATGCCCGCGGGCCCCGCCGGCCAGTTCCCCGGCTCCAACAGCCACGGCTTCGGCATCCCGCTCGGCGCCAAGAACAAGAAGGCGGCGTGGGCGTTCATCACGTGGGCCATGAGCAAGGACACGCTGAGGCGCATCTCGATCGAGAAGGGCTACGCGGCCGTGTGCCGGCGCTCGATCATCGACGATCCCGCCTACCGGAAGGCGATGACCTTCAACGGCCAGGACGTGGCCGCGCTTTACCTCAAGGTGCTCGAGCTGGGCGGCAAGAGCGGGTACATGAAGTACCGCACGGTGCCGGTGTTTCCCCAGGTGGGCGACAAGATCAACAAGGCCATGGAGCGCATCGCCACCAAGCAGCAGAATGCGCGCGACGCGATGAAGCAGGCCCAGGCCGAGGCGGTCGAGGAGCTCAAGCGGGGCGGTATCAAGCTCGACGTCTGAGCCGCATGGCCGCCATCGCGATCGCTGGTCGCGCCAGGGCCCGCGCGGCGGGGTCGGGCGTGGCCGCGCTCGAGCGCCGGTTCCACTGGTGGTGCCTCGGCCCAACCCTGGCCGTCCTGGGCGTGGTGACGCTGCTCCCGACGCTCTACCTCCTCGCCACCAGCCTCACCCCGCTCAACCTGACGCGACCGGCGACGCAGTGGGACTTCTCGCATCCCTTTCGCAACTTCGCGTTCCTGCTCTCGGACGGCCGGCTCCACGGATCGCTGTGGGTCCAGCTCAAGCTCTCGTTCTGGACGGTCAGCCTGCAGCTCCTGCTGGGCTTCGGCGTGGCGCTGCTCTTGAATCTGCGCTCCCGCACGCTCGAAGCGCTCCGCACGGTCTTCCTGATCCCCATGGTGCTGCCGCCGATCGTGGTGGCCATCATCTGGAAGGTGCTGTACACGCCGGACATCAGTCCCGTGCACTGGGCGATGGCCTCCCTCGGCTGGCCCTTGCCCACGCTCATCACCCACCCCAGCTATGCCCTGGGCGCCATCATCGTCGCCGACATCTGGGAATGGTTCCCCTTCACGATGCTGATGATCCTGGCGGGGCTCCAGGTGCTGCCCGAGGAGCAGGTCGATGCCGCGCGCATCGACGGCGCCGGCCCCTGGCAGCTCACCGTGTACGTGGTCCTGCCCTTCCTGCGCGGTGTCCTCCTCGTGGCCGGCCTCTTCCGGCTCATCGACAGCATCAAGGCCTTCCCTCTGATCTTCATCCTGACGGACGGCGGGCCCGGCACCGTCACCGAGGTCACGAACTACTACTCCTACGTGCAGGCCTTCAATTTCTCGCAGCTCGGCTACTCGAGCGCGATCACGGTGATCCTCGTTTCCCTGACCGTGATCGCGAGCGCGTTCATCGTCCGCGCCGTCGGCTGGGAGACGTCCAGTGAGTAAGGGGTCAGGTCTCCAAAAACGACATTTTGGTTGGTCGCGCCGTCGGACAGAGCCGCGATGTCATATTGTGAGACCTGACCCCCATCGGGTGGCCATCCATGTCGTGGTGATCCTGCTCGCGGTGGCCGTGCTGGCGCCGTTCCTGTGGCTGCTGCAGATGTCCGTCAAGACGCAGGAGGAGATCTTCGCGTTCCCGCCGAAGCTCGTCTTCGCGCCCACCTTCGAGAATTACCGGGCGCTCTGGGACTCGACCTTCCGCCGCTCGTTCACCAACAGCGCCGCCGTGAGCGTGACGTCGACGGTCCTCGCCATGCTGCTCGGCGTGCCGGGCGCGTACGCGCTGTCCCGCGCGCGGTTTCGCGCGGCCGGCCAGCTCTCCCTGTGGGTCCTGGCCAGCCGCATGGCGCCGCCCATCGCGTTCACCATCCCCTACTTCCTCGCCTATCGGCACCTGGGCCTCCTCGACACGCGCACCGGGCTCGTCGTCATCTACCTGACCTTCAACCTCTCGCTGGTCGTCTGGTTGATGCGCTCGTTCTTCGACGCCACGCCGCGGCTGCTGGAGGAGGCCGCCTGGATCGACGGGGCCACCCTCCGCCAGTCCTTTCTGCGCATCGTCCTGCCCCTGTCGGCGCCGGGTCTGGCCGCCACCGCCATCCTCTGCTTCCTCTACGCGTGGAACGATTTCTTCTTCGCGCTCATCCTGACCCGCACGGAGGCGATGACGGCGCCCGTCGCCGTCGTCAACTTCATGAACTACGAGGGCTGGGAGTGGGGCAAGATCGCCGCCGGCGGCACCCTGGTGATGCTGCCCGTGCTGATCTTCTCGTTCCTCGTGCGTAACTTCCTCGTGCGCGGCCTGACGGCGGGAGCGCTGAAGGGCTAGCGCGGCTCCCCGGCGCACGCCCTATCCCAGCTACGCTTGACCGGTGTGACCGACCATCGTCACCTCGTCTGACCTTGCTCGTCAGCCCCTGGCTTCCCTGCACGGAAAATGCTTGATTGCACGGCTTCTTGCGCTGGCCCTTCTCTTGCACATTGGATGAGGCGACAGGAGGAATCCGCCTCTGAAACGAGTCCTGATCGGCGACGAGACGCCCGACCCGACCCAGCGCTCCCGGTTGGGCGAGATCCTTCTCGCCGGCGGTGCCATCACCAAACATCAGCTCGAGCACGCCCTCGCGCAGCAGGCCAGCCTGAAGCTTCCCCTCGGCAAGGTCCTGCTCAAGCTCGAGTACATCACCGACGAAACCATGCGCCAGGCGCTGAGCGCGCAGCTCAACGTGCCGTTCATCGATCTGGAAAAGGTAACGATCGATCGCGGCCTGGCGCGCCTGATCAACCGAAGCTACGCGCGGCGTCACTCGCTGCTGCCCATCGCGCAGGTCGGCCGGACGGTAACCGTGGCCATGGACGACCCGACGGCGGGAGCCGTGATCGACGACCTCATGCGGTTGACGGGCCTCGCCATCACCGTCGTCACCGCTCCGAGCCGCGCCATCCAGCGCGCGTTTCGCCGCCTCTACGATGGCACGCCGGAGACCGGCAAAAAGCTCGGTAACGACGTGGTCACCGAGGTGGAGGTGCCCGTCGACACCACCCTCGGCCCGTCGATGCTCTTCGACGAGCAAACGAGCCGGCGGGCCGATGAGCTCTTCCGGCAGATCCTGTCTCGCGCCCTCGAGAACCACTGTAGCGACATCCATCTGGAGATGCTGCCGTCCGGGCTGCACGTGCGGCACCGGGTGGACGGCGTGCTCCGCCAGCCGCACTTCGGTAGCCTGCAGGACAGCCTCGATCACAACATGCGGGAGATCATGTCCCGCATCAAGATTCTCGCCACCCTCGACATCGCCGAGCGTCGTCGGCCGCAGGACGGCAGCTTCCAGGTCACCGTCGAGCGCGCAGGCAGCACGGTCACCATCGACCTGCGCGTCTCGGTCATCCCGAGCTACTCGGGGGAGAGCGTGGTCATCCGCATCCTGGACCGGACCCGGGCTCCGCGCTCCATCACGGAGCTCGACCTGTCGCCGACCGTCTCCCGCCGCCTCGAAGTGCTGCTCCAGCGCACCACGGGCATCTTCCTGGTGACCGGCCCCACGGGCTCCGGCAAGTCGACGACGCTCTACGCGGTCTTGATGAAGCTCCATCGCCCGGAGATCCGCATTCTCACGGCCGAGAATCCCGTGGAGTACGTCTACGACGAGCTGAGCCAGTCGGAGGTCAACGACGCCATCGGCAACACCTTCGCCAGCTACCTGCGGGCGTTTCTCCGGCACGACCCGGAGATCATCATGGTGGGCGAGATCCGTGACCAGGAGACCGCGGAAATGGCCTTCCGCGCCGCCCAGACCGGCCATCTCCTCCTCAGCACGCTCCACACCAACAGCGCGATCGCCACACTCCCGCGCCTGCTCGATCTCAAGATCGAATCCTCACTCATCGCCTCATCGCTGATCGGCGTGATGTCGCAACGGCTCGTTCGTCGGACCTGTCTGTTCTGTCGCCAGCCGTACACGCCATCGCCACACGTGCTGAACGAGTTCTTTCAGCCCGAGCCGGTCCTTCTGAAGTTCTACCAGGGCGCCGGCTGCGCGGAGTGCGGCTTCAGCGGCTACAAGGGCCGGATGATCGTCGCCGATCTCTGGGTGCCCGACGACCAGGACGCGGTTCTCATCACCAGGCAGGCGCCCTTTGACGAGATACGCGAGAGCGCCCAGCGCACGACCTTCAGCATGGCCGAGGATGCCCACGAGCGCCTCGTCGCGGGTCTCACGACGCCCGAAGAGCTCTTGCGCGTGCTGCCGTATACGGCGGTGGCCGAGCATCGCGCACGATTCTGCAGCTTCGCCGACCGCCCGGTGCTCCATCGGATCGCTCCATGACGATCCGGCTGCGCCTTCCCCGGTAAGTCATGGACGAGCGGACTCCCGCGGACATGGCTCCAGACGCGGACACTCCGCCACCGTCTGGGTTCAAGAGGCCACGGCGCTCGGAGACCCTTCTCGTGGTGGATGACGACCCGTGGGTACTCCGCGTGACGGTGGACTTCCTCGTGGGGGAAGAAGGCTACGACGTTCTGCCGGCGACGGGCGGCGAGGAGGCGATGCGGATCGCCGAGACGCACGACGGACCGATCCATGTGCTGCTGACGGACGTCGTGATGCCTCGAGTGAACGGCTGGATGCTCGCCAAGCGCCTGCGCGTGGTCCGGCCCGAGACCAAGGTGCTGTTCATGACCGCCTTTTCCAGCGAGCTTGTCTCTGACTACCGGACCGTCCTCGGCGATCCCGTCATCATGAAGCCTTGCGAGCTAGGTGAGCTCGCGTACAAGATTCGCGCGCTCTTGGGCCATTCATCGCCCTTTGCGCGACGACGAGGCGCCGCGAAGCGTTGGCCGTAGCGGTGCCCCTCGTACTGCAAAATGCAGTCGCCCATGAATTGGGCGCAGGGCGACGGCCGCCTGCATTCCCATTTCCGGCAGTAGCTGACGCTCTTGGGGACCTTCTCCGCGTTCAGCGCCTGCCAACCCATTGAATTGCCACGCGCGGTTCCTGGCTCACCGCTTGCTCGGGAGTTCCAGGAGATGTCTCGATCGGAGCCTTGACGCACGGTGGTGCCGCCTGTCGCTTCACCAAGATCATCAATCAGGTCTGGCGCCCGGGAGATCGCGAGGATCAGCATGCGGTTAGCGTCCAAAATATTCGCCGCATCCACGCTGGTTATCCTGGCGCTGGTCGGCGTCGCTGCCTGGAGTCTACTCGCCGTGGATCACCTGGTCCGGGCGCATCGAGACATCACCGGCCAGTCCCTCCCAGCCCTTCAGGTCGAAGTGTCCCTCCAGGAGGCCGTCCCGCGGCTGCTTCGCATCGAAGCCCGCTATCTGGTGTTGCGCGATCGGGCATACGGGGATCTCCTGAAAGAGCGCGCGGAGCGCGCCGCCGCCGACCTCGAGGGATTGGATCCCCTCCTCAGGTCGACCGCGGAGCAGAAGAGCTACCGTGAGGCGGTCGTGGCCCTCGCGACCTACCAGCAGCACGTGAACAGGGAGCGGGCGCTACTCAACCGGGGCAACACGGCGCAGGCCCTGCGCGTGTCAGAAGGGCCGGCGCGAGCAGCCGCCGAGCGATTGGATCGCGCGCTGACGCAGCTCACCGAGGCAACCTCCGCCGAAGTCACCCGGGCGCAGGCCGTGGTCCGGGCGCTGGAACGCCGCACCTGGACCACCGTGCTCGTCACGTTGGCCGTGAGCCTTGTCGCGGCCGTCGGCGCGACGGGCGTGGTGGTCTTCCGTCTGACACGATCGGTTCGTCGGCTCTCCGCGGCGACGAGGCAAGTGGCGGACGGCAGCTTCCAGGAGCTGACGGTCGAGACGGGGGACGAGATCGGGGAGCTGACGCACGCCTTCAATCGCATGGCCGAGCAGCTGCGAGAAGTGGAGACGCTCAAGCAGCAGTTCTTCTCTCAGATCTCACACGAGATCCGGAACCCGCTCACGGCGATCCGAGCCGCCACCCAGCTCCTCATGAAGCGGGGGCAGCAAACCCTCGACGCGAAGGAGCGCCAGTGGCTGGCGTCGATCGACGACAGCGTCGATCGTCTCCTCGGCCTGGTTACCCGGGTCCTGGACTTCAATCGGCTCCGGGCGGGCGTGTTCCCCCTGGAGCGGCAACCCGTCGCGCTGGACAAAGTCGTGGCTCGGGCCCTCGACGTGCTCAGTGCCCAGGCGGAGCAGCAGGGTCTGCTCCTGGAGGAGACCTCGACGGGTGTCAACTTCGTGATCATGGCCGACGAGGAAGGGCTGACCCAGGTGGTTCTCAACCTGGTCGGCAACGCGATCAAGTTCACGCCGGCCGGAGGTTCCGTGCGAGTCGCGATGACCGATGCCGTGACGCACCTCGAGCTGGTGGTGCGAGACAACGGGCCGGGGATCCCGACCGCGGCTCTCCCCAAGATCTTCGAGCCGTATCAGCAGGCGCACCGCGGCCGAAAGGGCTCCGGGCTCGGTCTCGCCATCGTCAAGGGGCTGGTCGAAGCCCACGATGGCTCGATCGTGGTCGACAGCGACGAGGGAAAAGGAACCTGCTTCACCGTCCGTCTTCCGAGAGCTGCGCCTCCCTCATGAGACGCCTTGTCCTCGTCCTGACGCTGGGAGCTCTCTGCGCAGGCTGCGGTGCGGTCGACTGGCTCCGCGGCAAGCCCGAGGGGCGATCGGAATCCGCTCAGCTGCTGGCCCGCGCGGACGAGCTGGTTCGACAGGGGCAACCCGGCTCGGCGCGCGATCTCTACGCGCAGATCGCCGCCATGCCGGAACGGGACGCGCTGCACGCGCGCGCGCTCTACAATCTCGCGCGGCTGTACGTGGATCCCTCGAGCGGACTCCGGGACTACCGGGCGGCCAAGCTTGCCTTCGAGCGGCTCCTCACCGGGTATCCGCGGGGCGAGTGGGAATCGGACGCCCGGGCGTGGCAGGCCGCGTTCGTCGAGCTCGTCGCCCGCGAGGGCGAGCTCGCGGCGCGTCAGGCCGAGCTCACGATGCGCGAGGCAGAGACGCTCCGGCTGAGGAGCGAGGCGGCGAAGCTCGGGGCTGACCTCCAGCGCCTCAAGCGAATCGAGCTCAATCTAGAGCGCAGACGGTAGCGAGGGCCGAGTCCCTCAAAGGTAGTTCACGGGCTCGTCTTGATGATCTTCCCGCCCTGCACGCCGACCCCCGTCATGATCGACATGTCCCCGATGACGAACGCATAGGCCTCGCCTCGGGCTTTCGCGCGGTTGGTCATCGTCCCCGCCGTCGCATCCATTGTTCCCGTCTGCTTGTCCATTGTCCCGTCGGGCAACGTGGCGGTACCGGCAGGCATGATGAGCACTCCGGCGTCCTTGCCGACTTCCCACCCTCCGCTCTGGTTGAGGCGATTCAGCGCAGCGTCGGTGACGAGGAAGAGCGCGTACCCGAATGGCAAGACGCCCGCTTGCGATCCGTAAATGACCGAGGTGGCGGTGTAGTGGGCGACGATCTTGCCGCCCATCAGCAATGCGCCGTGGCCGGTCTGGAGGCCGAGGACGTAATTGTCCCTGGCGATCTCCGGAAAGACGAGGACGCCCTTCGCCGTGCGGGCCAATTCCCTGGCGGCGGGAGTCGTCTCGTACAGGCTTTTGAGCGTGGCTTCGACCTCGCGGTCGAGGTGTTGCGCCTCGGCGCCGGCGGCCCACAGCGGACCCGCCAGGAGTGCGGCCATGACGACAAGAGCGAGCGCTCCTCGAGCACACGAGGGTTTCATGGTTGGGGATGAGGGTTGCGCCACGGCGGCGATGCTGCCAGAACGACGGGTTCCGGTCAAACGGGCTGAGCTGGTCCCGCCGACCCGTGAACATTTCGTGTGGCTTGAAGGGCCATATTCTATGTGCCTTAATTGGCACTCGACGCTCTTCGATGAGGAGGCGCACCAAATTGGCCCCACGCCACCGTCCGTCCAATCGCACCCTCGCCGGCGGCTGAGTCTCTCGCCCGTGGAGAGGATCGAGGCGACTCCGGACCGCGCGCTGCCCTGGCCGCTGGCGCGCCCAGCGCGCCGGTCGTGGGTCCGCGCGCGCCGGATCGTGTTCGTCGGTTTCGTCACGCCGGCGGTGATCGTGCTCGCGCTGGTCACCGTGCTCCCGCTCCTCTACCTCGTGGTGACGAGCTTCACCCCGCTCGACCTGACCAATCCCGCCTCCAGGCGCTGGACCGGGCTGACCAACTACCGGCAGCTCGCCGCCGACGGCCGGTTCTGGAACTCGGTCTGGGTGCAGGCGCAGCTCTCGTTCTGGACGGTCGCCCTCCAGATGGTCATCGGCTTTGCCATCGCGCTCCTGCTGAACGGGCGCATGCGCTTCCTCGAGCTGGTGCGCGCGATCTTCATCGTCCCCATGGTGCTGCCGCCCGTGGTGGTCGCCCTCATCTGGAAGATCCTCTTCACGCCGGACATCAGCATCCTCGACTGGTCGCTGGGGCTCCTCGGGCTTCCCCAGCCGGCCTGGCTGGCGGATCCGAAGCTCGCCCTGTGGGCGGTGATCGTGGCCGATGTCTGGGAGTGGTTCCCCTTCGTGATGCTCATGCTGCTCGCCGCGCTCCAGATGCTGCCGAGCGATCCGCTGGAAGCCGCGCGACTCGACGGGGCCTCCCGGTGGCAGGTGTTCCGCTACGTCACCGTGCCTCTCCTCAAGCCGGCCATCGTCGTCGCCACGCTGTTCCGCCTCATCGACAGCGTCAAGGCCTTTCCGCACATCTTCATCATGACGGGCGGCGGGCCGGGAACGGCCACCGAGGTCACGAATTTCTACGCCTACCTGCAGGGCTTCTCCTACACCTACGTCGGCTACTCGAGCGCGATCATCGTGGTGATGCTGCTGGCCACGTTCGGGATGAGCCTCGGCGTGCTGCGGGCAGCGGGGCGGGAGCACGATGTTGAATAGCCGCGCGCGCGCGTGGACGGCTTCTGGCACCGTGCTCCTCATCCTCCTCGTGCTGGGCCCGGTGCTCTTCATCATGCAGATGTCCGTGCGCTCGGGCGTCGAGGCCTTTCGCATGCCGCCCACCCTGGTCTTCAGCCCCACCCTGCAGAACTACATCGCCCTCCTCGAAGGCAAGTTCGTCCGCTCGCTCATGAACAGCACGGTCACCGCCACCTCGACCACGGTGCTCGCGCTGCTGCTCGGCGTGCCCGCGGCGTACGCTTTCTCGCGGGCGCGCGTGCGCGCGCAGGGGCTCGTCTCCCTGTGGACCCTGACCACGCGCATGGCGCCCCCCATTGCCTTCGGCATCCCGTTCTTCCTGATCTACAAGGATCTGGGGCTCATCGACACGCGGATCGGGCTCGTCGTCATCTACCTCACGTTCAACCTTTCCCTCGTGATCTGGATGATGCGGGCGTTCTTCGACGGCGTCCCCCGCTCGCTCGAGGAGGCGGCGTACATCGACGGCGCCGGCGTCACCGCGGCCTTTCTCAGGATCGCCCTGCCCCTGTCGGCGCCCGGCCTCGCCACCACCGCGATCTTCACCTTCCTTCTGGCATGGAACGACTTCTTCTACTCGCTGCTGCTCACGCGCAGCGAAGCGGTCACCGCCCCCGTGGCCATCGTGAACTTCATGAACTACGAGAGCTGGGAGTGGGGTAAGGTGGCGGCGGCGGCCACCATGATCATGCTGCCCGTGGTCGCGCTCTCGGTCGTGGTGCGCAAGTACCTCGTTCGTGGCCTCACCGCCGGCGCCGTGAAAGGCTAGGAGGAAGAGTCATGGAGCGTATCGGTCGACGTGGGTTCCTCCGATCCACCGCCGCGGCCGCCGGGCTCGCCGTGTCGGGCGTCCGCCCGTCGCGTCCGCTGGCCCAGGCCGGCAAGCCTTATGCGAGCGTGCGGCTCAAGGTCTCGCAGGTCTCCCACGCGTACGGGGACGCGCTGGTGGCGAGGCTGCCCGCCTTCGAGCAGGGGACGGGCATCAAGGTGGAGATCGACCAGATGTCGTTCCCGGTCCTGAACCAGCGCGAGGACCTCGAGCTGGCCAGCGGCTCCGGGGCCTACGACGTCATGCAGATGATCTTCATCCGCTCCGGCCGCTGGATCACCGCGGGATGGGCGGAGCCGCTCAATCCCTTCATCGACGATGCCAAGCTCACCGACAAGGGGGCGCTCGACGTGGGCGACTTCGTCGCGGGGGCGATGGCGCCGTTCAAGCGCGGGGACACCATCTATGCCCTGCCGTGGCTCTCCGACAGCACGGTGGTCGGCTTTCGGACGGATCTCTTCGAGAAGGCGGGGTACGCGAAGTTCCCCGAGACGTTCGAGGCGCTCCGGGAGGCGGCCGCGAAGATCCACAGCCGCGAGACGGCGGGCTTCGTCACCCAGGACAACCTGCACTGGATCTTCCCGAACTGGCTCCTGTCCTACGGCGGCGGCTTCTTCGCCAATCCCCCGAGCGATCTCACGCCGACCTTCGACACGCCGGAGGCGCTGCGGGCGGCCGAGCTGTTCACCACGATGCTCAGCAAGTACTCGCCGCCCGGCGGCATCAAGCTCGATGCCTCGGTGGCGCAGGCGATCATGCAACAGGGCAAGGCGGCCTGTTACCTGGACGGGATGGGCAACACCCAGCACATCATCGACACCAAGAAGACCACGCTGGCGGACCGGATGGCCTTCACCCAGACCCCACGCGGGCCCAAGGGCCACTTTCCCCAGCTGGCCGTGCACGGCTACCTCATCAACAAGGCCTCGAAGAACAAGAATGCCGCCTGGGAGTTCATCAAGTGGGCCACGGGCAAAGACCAGATGCTCTGGAGCGCGCTCAACAAGGGCCACCTGGCGTGCACGCGCAGCTCCGTGCTCGCCAACGCGGAGGTGCGGCAGAAGTTCACGTGGCGCGGCTCGGACCTGGCGTCGCTGCACCTGAGCGTGATGAAGCGCGCGGGGGAAGGCTACATGGCCTACCGCACGGTGCCCCAGTTCCCGCCCGTGGGCGACCGCGTGATCATCGCCATGACCTCGATCGCCTCGGGGCAGGCGAGCGTGGCCGACGGGATGAAATCGCTCCAGAAGGACGCGGAGGGGATCCTGGAGAAGGCGGGCGTCAAGATCAACCGGAGGAGCTAGCCATGACCGAGCGCATGACCATCCGACCCGTATCTACCTTCGTCGGCGCGGAGATCCTCGACGTCGACCTCGCGGGCTCCCTGCCGGAACCCACCGTCGACGCGATCCGGCGCGCGCTGTTCCAGCACGGCGTGGTGTTCTTCCGGGACCAGAAGCTGACGCCGGAGCAGCACGTGGCCTTCGCGCAGCGCTTCGGCGAGATCAACATCAACCGCTTCTTCAAGGCCGTGGACGGCCATCCCATGATCGCCGAGGTGCGCAAGGAGCCGGAGCAGAAGGGGAACATCGGCGGCGGCTGGCACACCGACCACAGCTACGACCAGGCGCCCGCCATGGGATCGATCCTGTATGCCCGCGAGGTGCCGGAGACGGGCGGGGACACGCTGTTCGCGAGCATGTACGCGGCCTACGACGCGCTCTCCGACGGGCTCAAGCAGACGCTCGAGACCCTGCGGGCCGTCCACTCGAGCCGCCACGTCTTCGGCGTCGAGTCCTACGAGGGGCGCGGGGACCTGAAAGGACGATACCTGAATCCCGAGGCGGCCCAGCAGGATGCCGTTCACCCCGTGGTCGTCCGGCACCCAGGCTCCGGGCG
>QHSC01000277.1 GCA_003220345.1 Candidatus Rokuibacteriota bacterium
ACGACCTGACGTACACGGGGACGGGGACAGGCCAGATCGACGGCGCGATCATCAGCCAGAACATCCGGGATGTTTCCGCGACCACCATCGACACCAACACGGGTGGCAACGCGGCCATTATCTACAATTGCAACTATGCGAAGTACGGCGGCGGGCAGGTGCCCCAGACCTGGACCATCGAGTCCGGGACGTACAAGGAGATCTCTGGCTGATATGAAATCGCGCGTCATAGCCCTGATCGGACTTCTTGCCTTGAGCGGTGTAGCCTGCCAGTCGCGGGTTTCCCCTCCTCCACCACGCGCCGAGGAAGGTCCCGCGACGCGCGCGCGGGCGGCCCTCGAGCTCCAGCGCTACCCCGAAGCAGCGGAGCTGTTCCAGCAGGCGCTGGAACGGACGCCCGAGAGCGTGTCGCTGCGCTACGGGCTCGCCGTCGCCCTGTCCTATGTCGACCGCGCCGCCGCGGGCAGGGAGTTCCAGTGGGTGCTGGCCACCGCCCGGCCCGGTTCGCCGGAAGCCAGCGAATCGCGCCAGTGGCTCGCCCGAGCCGGCCTCCTCCCACGGGGGCCTTCCGCGCCTGTCGGATCCACCCAGACGGAGCGCCAGGTGGGCCACGCCGTCCTGACGGGGCGCGCCCTCTTCGCCGAGAACGGCGGCAAGGCGGAGCCCATGCGGCGACTTCAGCTCTTCCTGGTCGGCCAGCCCGACAGTCCCACGAAGGAGGAGCGCTACAACCTGCGCACGGCCGAGGATGGCAGCTTCACGTTCCCGAGCGTCGTGCCGGGCTCCTACATGATCACGAACCGGGTGGCGGGCCAGCCCATCTGGCGACTGCGCGTAGAGCTCAAGCCCGGAGAAGAGAAGCAGCTCGATCTGATGAATGACAACAGCGTCGCGGCCCGCGACGATTTTCCTCAGCCCCGCTAGATTCTCTTTCGATCGACCTCTCCGCGGGTGCAGTGAAGAGCTAGGGGGCACCTCCCTCCGAGAAGGTGCGTGTGTTCCTGCCCGTCACGTTCTTGACCGCTCCCGCGTATCAGACTAGGCTTCCCGCATCTGATCGACCGATCCGCCGTCCATGGGTGAGAGAATCCGGCATGCAATGTCCACGCTGTCAGGCTGAGAATCGCGAGGGTCGGCGCTTTTGCGGCGACTGCGGGCTCTCGCTCGCCCTCCCGTGTCCGTCCTGCGGCTTCGTGAATGAGGGGAGCGTGAAGTTCTGCGGAGGCTGTGGATCGCCGCGGGTCGAGCCCGGGGCCGCTCCGCGACCGAGGTTTGGGCCGCCGACGTCCTACACCCCGAAGCACCTCGCCGAGAAGATCCTCAGCTCCCAGGCCGTGCAGGAAGGCGAGCGAAAAACCGTGACCGTCATGTTCGCCGACCTCAAGGGCTCGATGGAGCTGCTCGCCGATCGGGATCCCGAGGAGGCCCGCGGGTTCCTCGATCCCGTGCTGGAGCGGATGATGGAAGCCGTGCACCGCTACGAGGGCACCGTCAACCAGGTCATGGGCGACGGAATCATGGCTCTCTTCGGCGCGCCGCTCGCCCATGAAGACCATGCGGTGCGGGCGTGCTACGCCGCGCTGCGGATGCAGGACAGCGTCGCCCGCTACGCGGAGGATCTCCGCCGTCGCCATGGCGCGGACGTCCAGATCCGCATTGGATTGAACTCCGGGGAGGTCGTGGTTCGCTCGATCGGGAGTGATCTCCACATGGACTACACGGCGGTGGGGCAGACCACGCACCTGGCCGCCCGCATGGAGCAGCTGGCCCGACCCGGCGTGACCCTGATGACCGAGATGACCCTGCGCGCCGTGGAGGGATATGTGCAGGTGAGATCGCTCGGGCCGACGCCGATCAAAGGCCTGACGGAGGCGGTGCCCATCTATGAGTTGATCGCTGCCGGCGCGGCTCGCACACGTCTCCAGGCCTCCCTGGCGCGCGGCCTCACGCGCTTCGTCGGGCGAGACGCGGAGGTCGATCAGCTCCGCGAGGCGCTCGAGCAAGCCGCGGGCGGCCGCGGCCAGATCGTAGCCGTGGTGGGGGAGCCGGGGGTCGGCAAGTCGCGACTCTTCTACGAATTCATGCACTCCCATCGGACGCAGGGCTGGCTCGTGCTCGAGTCAAGCTCGGTGTCGTACGGCAAGGCGACCCCGTACCTTCCCCTGATCGAGTTTCTCAAAGGCTACTTCAAGATCTCCGAGCGCGACGACACCCGCGGGATTCGCGCGAAGGTGACCGGCAATCTCCTGACCCTCGACGAAGCGCTCAAGGACAGCATCGCCCCAATACTCTGGCTGCTCGACTCCCTCACGGAGGACCACGACTTCCTGAAGCTCGACCCCGCCCAGCGGCGCGAACGGACGCTGGATGCCGTCCGGCGGGTGCTGCTTCGGGAGAGCCGCACTCAGCCCCTGCTCCTCGTCTTCGAGGATCTCCATTGGATCGACGCGGAGACCCAGTCGCTGCTCGACGCCCTCGTGGAAAGCCTCCCCACCGCCTCCGTCCTGCTTGCCGTGAACTACCGCCCCGAATATCAGCACAGGTGGGGAAACAAGAGCTACTACCGGCAGCTCGGGATCGATACACTGCCCCCCGAGACGGCCGAAGCGCTCCTGGAGACCCTGGTCGGAGACAACCGCCAGCTCCAACCGTTGCTGCGTCTGCTCATCGAGAGGACGGAAGGGAATCCGTTGTTCTTGGAGGAGAGCGTGCGCTCGCTCGTGGAGACCGAGGTTCTTGTCGGCGAGCGTGGAGCGTACCGGCTCGGCAAGGATCCCGTCGCTATCCAGGTCCCCGCGACCGTCCAGGCAATTCTGGCCGCTCGTATCGACCGTCTTCCCCCCGAGGACAAGCAGCTCCTCCAGACGGCATCGGTCGTCGGAAAAGACCTGCCGTGGGCCCTGCTCGTCGAAGCGGCCGAGCGGCCGGAGGACGAAGTCCGTCTGGGCCTGGCGCGGCTTCAGGCCGCCGAGTTCGTCTACGAGGCCAAGCTCTTTCCCGACCTCGAGTACACCTTCAAGCATGCGCTGACCCACGAGGTCGCCTACGGCAGCCTGCTCCAGGACCGGCGGCGCGCCATCCACGCGCGGATCGTCGGCGTCATCGAGCGCGTCTACGCGGATCGGTTGGCCGAGCGCGTCGACAGTCTCGCCCACCACGCTTTTCGCGGCGAGGTGTGGGACAAGGCCCTTCACTATCTTCGCCAGATCAGCTCCTCGGGATCGAAGCCGAGCATCGATGCCGTGCTCGGCGGGCCCGAATCTCCGGGTCAGCTGTGGTTCCGCGGGGAATATGAGCGGGCCCTCGTCCTCGCGCTCCGGGAGCGAAACCTCTCGGCGAGCTTTCGAGATTTCGGAATGTCGGTCACGACCAACTATCGGCTCGGGCAGATCTACCATTCGCTCGGCGACTACGCCAAGGCAGCTGACCTTCTCACACGCAACGTCATGCAGCTCGAGGGCGACCTTCGACGGGAAACCTTCGGGATGGCCGGTTTACCCTCGGTCATGTCGCGCGTGTGGCTGGCGCTCATCCTGGCCGAGCAGGGGGGCCTCGACGAGGCCGTCGCGCATACAGAGGACGCCTCGGCGATAGCGGAGGCCGAGAATCACACCTTCAGTCTCGTGATGGCTCATGCGGGAACCGGCATGGTCCACCTTCTCAGAGGGGACTACGAGAGAGCCACCGGACCTCTCGAGCGCGGCCTGGTGATCGACCGCCTGTCCGACATTCCGCTCCTCTTCCCGCTCGTGGCCGCGCCCCTCGGCTTGGCGTACGCGCTTGCCGGCCGGCACGACGAAGGTCTGCGCC
>QHSC01000278.1 GCA_003220345.1 Candidatus Rokuibacteriota bacterium
TACGCTGATGGCCCATGGCGGGCTCCGCCGTGGCGAGGTGGTAGCGCTCGATGTCGGAGACGTCGCGCCCGATTTCGGGTTGCGTCGGGTCAAGGGCAAGGGCGGTCACGAGGTGCCGGTAGTCTTGCCGGCGGCGACTCGTGCCATCCTTCGCGAATATCTCGCCACCGAGCGAGCGGCCGCGGCCGCCACGGCGCCCCTCTTCGTGGTCACGTACAAGCGGCAAAGTGGCCAACGCGTCGAACGGCGGATCAGTGGACAGCGGCTCTGGAAGCTCGTCAAGGCAGTCGGGATGCGGGCAGGCATTCCTGCGCTGCACCCGCACGCCTTTCGGCATGCCTGCGCTGTCGAGCTGCTACGTCGTACGAAGAATCTGCGGGTCGTGCAAGAACACCTGCGGCACGAGGACGTCCAGACGACGACAGGCTACACCAAGATCACGCAGCAGGATGTCCAGCAGGCGTTGGAGACGTTCGACAACGACGGGGAGTGAAAAAAGGATTCACATCCCTCCCCCAGGGGAACTAAACTTCGGGGCGAAAATCACCACGAAATCGCCGTGGTGGCCCCAACGGGATTCGAACCCGTGTTTCAGCCTTGAGAGGGCCGTGTCCTGGGCCTCTAGACGATGGGGCCGCGTCGGCGGGACGAGGCTTATGGCTGGGAGAGGAGGACTTGAACCTCCACTACGGGGTCCAGAGCCCCGCGTCCTACCATTAGACGATCTCCCAACCCTCGCAGAGTGTACGTGCGGCTCTTCCGCCCTGTCAAGGCGCGGGGTTAGAGGACAGCGGTCTTGAGCGAACGGCTGGGCTTGAACCGGGGCACGCGCGTGGCGGGGATGCGAATGGCCTTGCCCGTGCGAGGATTGCGCCCGTTGCGCTCGGCCCGCTTGCTGACCATGAAGGTGCCGAAGCCCCCGATGGTCACCCGCCGGCCCCTCTTGAGGGCGTCGAACACGCTCACATAGAAGGAGTCGAGGGCGCGCTCCGCGGACACCTTGCTCCCGCCGGAGGCCTTGGCCATCGCGGCGACGAGATCGGCCTTGGTCATGGCCTCACATCTCTACTCGAAGGCGGCGCGTGAAGTCAAGATCGTCAGTCGCTCGATGGCGCGGAAGAGATCGTCGGCCGCGAAGGGCTTCTCGAGGGCGGGCGCCTGCACCTCTTCGAGGAATTGCCAGGCGGAAGGATTGGCCGTGTCGCCCGTGATGAACACGAAGCGCTTGGCCAGCACCGGTTGCTCCAGCACGGCGGCGCGATAGAACGACTCCCCGCTCCCGTCCGGCATGCGGATGTCGGACACGATGACGTCGAAGCGGCTGGCGCGCACGCGCTCGAGGGCGGACCGCCCCGTGGCGGCGACCTCCACCTGCCAGCCCGCCTCCTTGAGGAGCGTGGTCACGAGATCCACCATGCCCGGCTCGTCGTCGACCACGAGGGCCCGCCGGCCAAAGCCATAGACGCCAGGCTGATGGGCTGGGCCCGCGGCCGGAGAGGGCGCGGCGCCCGCAGTGGCGGGCAACTCGACCAGGAACACCGTGTGGCCGGGCTCGCTCTCCACGGTCAGCCGGCCGCCGTGCTGCTGCACGATGCCGTAGGACACGCTGAGGCCGAGCCCGGTGCCTTCGCCCACTTTCTTCGTGGTGAAGAAGGGCTCGAAGATGCGCGGAAGAACCTCGCGCGAGATGCCGGGACCATTGTCGGCGAACTCGACGACCACCCAGCGCCTGCCGTCGGAGACCCGGGAGGAGGCCCGCACGCGGATGGTGTCTCCGACTCCACTGCCGAGGATGGCGTGCTCGGCATTCAGCAGAAGATTGAGGAAGACCTGCTGGATCTGGTGAATGTCGCCTTCCGCGGGGGGCACGTCGGGCTCCTGGTCGAAGTCCACCTTGATGCCGGAGAGGCGCAAGCGGGTCGCGCGGAGGGCCACCGTCTGCTCGATGACGGTCGCCACGAGCACGGGAGCGCGCTCGGGCTTCCGCTGGCGCGAGAAGAGGAGCAGGCTCTGGACGATCTTGGCCATGCGCTCGCCCTGCGAGACGATCATCTCGATGGGGCCCTTGAGCTCGGCGGGCAGCGGCTTGCTCCGCAGGAGCTGGCCGTAGCCGATGACGACGGAGAGCGGGTTGTTCAGCTCGTGCGCCACGCCCGAGACGAGCTGACCCACGGCGGACAGCTTGCCCGCCTGCACGAGCTGGGCCTGCGTGTCCTGCAGCTCCCGCAGGCGCGAGGCGAGCTGATCGTAGAGCCGGCTGTGCTCGATGGCGAGGGCGCCCGGCGCGGCCAGGGTGGCCAGGCGGTCCACGTCCTCGGAATTGAACTGGCGATCCTTGGCGAGGTAGGCCACCGAGAGCGCGCCGATGGCCTCGCCCCGAACGAGGAGCGGATAGGCGATGGTGGCCCGCAGCGGCTCCCGCGGCTTCAGCGTCAGGCGCCGCTGGAGGCGGCCCGGCCACGTCGCATAGTCATTGGCGAGCACGCCTTCCCGCCGTGCCGCGGCCAGCCCGAGGGCGCCTTCGCCAAGCTCGAGACGCTGGCCGACCTCGTCGTCGTGCAGCTGATAGCCTGCGCGGATCACGAGATGGTCCTGGCTCTCCGAACGGAGGCCGACCAGGGCGAGATCCGCGTCGAAGAGCTCGGCAGCCTTGCGGGCGATCAGATTCAGGCGCTCCTCGAGGCTGAACGGCACGAGGATCTGCTCGATGACCTCTCGAATCGACTCGACGTGTCTCAGGCGCTCGCGGGTCTGCTCGTAGAGTCGCGAGTGATCGAGGGCCAGGGCCGCCTGGTCGGCAAAGGTCTGGAGGAGGGCCACCTCGACCTCGGTGAAGATGCGGCCCGTGCTGTCGGCCACCGTGAGGGCGCCGATGGGGCGACCCTGGACCCGCAGCGGCACCGCGGCGAATGCGCCGATCCCGGTCTCTTCGACGCGCCGGCGCGTCACCTCGGTGAGCCGGAGGCTTGGATCGTCGTTGACATTGGCGGTGACGTAGGGCTGCCCGTCGGCGACTACGCGCCCGGAGACGCCGTGCCCCGCGGGCATCACGTTGCCGTAGGGCGCGTGCACATCGTCGGCCTGACCGTGGGCGAGCATGGCGAGGGAGCCGTCAGGCTGGAGGAGACGGAACCCCGTCGACCGCGCCCGGAAGAGGCGTCGGACGCTCTCCACGATGCGCCGGCCGATCTCCTGCACGTCGAGGCTCCCCGTCAGCGCGCGGGCCATGCGCGCGAGCTCCTCGGCCTCCTGCTGACGCCGCGTCGCCTCCCCGTACAGGCGCGCGTTCTCGAGGGCCAGGGCCGCCTGGTCGGCAAACGTCTGGAGCAGGTCTGCCTCCGCCGGGGTGAACTCGCGCCCGGCCGCGTCTCCCACCGCGAGATTGCCGATGATCTCCGCCGTCGTCCGGAGCGGGACGGCCAGCACCGCGGCGATCTGCGAGCCCTCGTTCCGAGTGCGGAGATCCCTCGTCACGACGCAGCCCGGCATGGCGTTGATGTCCGGCGACCACACGGCGCGCCCTTCGGCAACGGCGCGCGCGCTGATGCCCACGCCCGGCGGCAACACGTGCCCGGGAGGAAGATGCACTCGCGCCGCTCCGCTCGAGGCGAGCGCGACCAGAGAGCCGTCGGGTCGGCGCAATCGGATCACCGCGGAGCGCGCCGAGAACACCGCGTTCACGTGGGCGACGGTGCGCTCGGCCACCGCAGTCACGTCGAGACTCTCGGTGAGCGCGCGGGCCAGGCGCGCCAGCTCCTCGGCCTCGCGCCGGCGCCGAGTCGCC
>QHSC01000279.1 GCA_003220345.1 Candidatus Rokuibacteriota bacterium
TCGGGACTGAACACCATGACTTCCAGGAGAAAGGGCTTGCAGACCTTCGTCCCGATGGGTACGACGCTGATTGACGAGTCGGCCATCTCGTTCTCCCTTCACGGTGTGGAGTGATCCGCGCATGCATCCCGGCTCTGCCGGCCCTTCAAGATACTACGTCGACCGGAGATGTGTGGGTCCGGAAAGCTCCCCAGGAAGGGGCAGGAAGACACTTGCTCAAATCGTTTGCCTCATCGTAGGCTCGACACCATGCAGACGCAGACGGCGTCTTGCCCATGACGGCCCTGATCACCCTCGACGGGTTGAGCAAGGCCGTGCCGACCGCGCACATCACGGACCTGGCGAAGTACGTCGATCCGCTGGACGAGGCGTTGAGGCGGTACACGATCGACACGCCTCGGCGCATCGCCGCCTTCATCGCCCAGGTCGCCCACGAGTCGGGCGATTTCCGGTCGACGGAAGAGAACCTGAACTATTCCTGGCAGGCCCTGCGCAAGACCTGGCCGAGCCATTTTTCAACGGACGAGATCGCGCAGGGCTATCACCGGCAGCCCGAGAAGATCGCCGATCGCGCGTACGCGAGCCGCAACGGCAATGGGGACGAGGCGAGCGGTGACGGCTGGCGCTTCCGGGGCCGCGGCTTGATCCAGGTCACGGGTCGCGCCAACTATCTCGCCTACTCGCAGGCTATCGCCGATGCCACCGTGATGACCAGCCCCGAGCAGCTGGCGCTGCCGCCTCATGCCGCCCTCTCCGCGTGCTGGTTCTGGCACGAGCATGGCCTCAATGCCCTCGCCGACGTCGGCGACGAGGCCAGCTTCAACCAGATCACCCTCCGCATCAACGGCGGCTGGAACGGCAAGGAGGACCGGCTCCAGAACTGGGCGGAGGCGAAGACCATCCTCCTGGCGTAGCCGGGCTAGTCGGGACTTATTGGCGCGACAACGCCAGCCTCACCCTGCCCTCTCCCTCTCCGAGGGAGAGGGATTCGTTTGCAATAGTCCGGCCTAGGGGCTTTGCGGCTGATCCAGAAAGTCGCGTGCGTGAGTGTCGACCCCCGCGACGGCCTGGCCGGCGGGGGCGGGCGCGGCCATGACCTCCGCGAGGGCTAGGAGCGAGCGCTGATGCTGTGAGTAGTCCGTCTCCGCCGCTGCCGGCACGGCCGAGGTGGCGGTCACACGCGCGCTCAGGTTCGTCAGGGCGACCTGCCTCGCCTGGGGCAGGAAATTGTGCTCGAAGGTGGCGGCGGCCGCGTCCCGCGCCGTGAGAAAGCTCGGCAGGCCGAACATCTTCTTGATCGTCGCGGGCAGCGAGGCGTGATCGTAGACGGTGTGGTCGGCCACGCCTTCCCCCACCCAGGGAGAGACCAGGATGGCGGGCACGCGCACGCCGAGCCGGTCGAAGCGGAACTCCGGAATCGCCCCCGAGGTCGCGTCCGGGACCACGGCGGCGGGCGGGGGGACGTGGTCGTAGAATCCGCCGTGCTCGTCGTACAGCAACATGAAGAGGCTCTGGCGCCAGACGGCGTCATTCCCTCGGAGCGTGTCGTAGATGTTGGCGATGAGCTTTTCACCCTCCAGCACGGAATGCGGCGGGTGCTGGTCGTTGGAGGGCCAGCCCGGCGCGCTGAAGCCGCGAGGCTCGATGAACGAGTACTCCGAGAGCGCGCCCCTGGCGACGTCCTGGGCGAACTCCTCGAACTTCACGAACAGGTTGCCGTACCGGTGCAGGTTCCGGAGCGCGAAGGTCTGCGCGTAGTCGTCGTAGTAGACCTTCCAGGTATGCCCCTCGGCCATCAGGTTCTCGAAGATCGAGCGCATCCGGTAGGGCGAGCGGAAGAAATTCGACCGCAGCTGGTCGGCCGTCTCCGGCGTGTCCAGGAGCCCGTTGGCCGTGCCCGCGTGGAGAAAGAAGCGGTTCGGCCACGTGGGCCCGGGCACCGAGGCGAACCAGTGGTCGCAGACCACGAAGTTGCGCGCCAGCGAGGTGATGACGGGCACGAGGTCGGGATCGAAGCACTGCATGATCGCCTTGCCCGCCTCGAGCCCGATCGGCTTCCCGCCCTTTCCCGCCTGCGCCGCGTAGTTCAGCACGAAGCCGCTGTTGGTCGGCACGGCAGGGTCCGGCACCCGGCCCTGACCGAAGATCTGGAACGCGATGTCGTCGATGGAGTGCCCGGGGCCCGGATCGGTGACGTAGGCCTCCGGCGAGGTCGTCTTGCTCACCTTCACGGGGGGACCCGGCGGCGCGGGATTGCTCTCGTTGCCCGTCAGCGCCTCGAGCCTCTGGCGGGGGTCGGGCAGCGTGACGTAGCCGAGCATGCGGTCGAACGACTGGTTCTCGAGAACCAGCACGACCACATGCTGGATTCCGGCCGGGCTCACGCGGTGGCGGCGTCCAGGACCGCCTTGGCGTTCTTGGCGATGGCGCCCGGATCCTTGGAGGCGATGGCCGCGGCCAGCCCCACCGCGGCGGCGGCGATGGTGATGACCTTGCGGACCTCCTTCAGGGTCTTCACGGCCTTCTCGGCCGTCGCGGCCGCTCCCTGCACCTTCTTGGCGGCGGCGTCGGACTCGTCCAGGGTGAGGCCGACGGCCTTGGTCACCATGTCCGAGGACGCGTTGAGGAGCGCCCACTCCTTCTCCTCGAGGGCCTTGCGGTCGGCTTCGCTGAGCGTGTTCCAGTTCCTGAACCGGAAGTCGCCGATGGCGACGGAGAGGTCGCGGTACGACTTGGAGAGGGCGAGCGCGTCGTCCGAGGTCAGGGGTGGCATGGCGCCTCCGTCCTAAAGGGCTGCGAGCGCGTTGAATGCTTCCTTGAGCCGCTTGGTGTACTGGTGGATCTCCGCCTGCACCTCGGGCCTCGAGAGCCGGTGCCGGGACTCGTAGAGCTTGTGATGCCCCACCGCGATGGTCTTGAGCACGACGGCATAGTTGCGGATGGCGACCTCGTGGCCCTTGATCTGCCCTTCCCGCACCTCGCGCCACTCGGCGAGCGCGGCCAGCCCCGCGGCATCCCGGCCCTGGCGCTCCAGCGCCGTATAGTACTTGTTGAGCGCTTCCCGCTCGTTGGCGATGTCCGCGGCGAACTCCTGCTCGACCACCTTCACGAGCGCGGCCACCACCACCTGGAAGGGTCCGTCCGTCTCCTCGATGAGGGTCACGAGCTTGCCCTGGCGCCAGCGATCGGTCACGGCCAGCACCAGGACCTTCGACACGGCTGCGAAGGCCGTGGCCTCGCCCTGGTCGACGAACTTCGCCGTCTTGACGGCGTTGCCGAGGGCGTCGAGCTCCTTGTCGTAGATGGTCAGCTCATCGCCCGCGAGCTGGCCGAGGGCGTCCATGTACTCCTGGATCAGCTTCTGCCGCAGGAGCAGCCGCTCCTGCTGGGCTTTGCGCTCCGCGACTTGCCGGTCAAGGGTGGGTCGTTGCGACTCCGGCTCGTAGCGCTTCATGCGCGACGGCGTGTCGACGTAGGCGACCACGAGCTGCGAGTACTGCGCGGCATCCGAGGAGGTGCTCGCGAATTC
>QHSC01000280.1 GCA_003220345.1 Candidatus Rokuibacteriota bacterium
GGCGGAAGTCGTGTTCGAGACCATCAACGCCAACGACCTCCAGGCCCGCATCACCGCGGCCATCCAGTCGGGTGCCGGCGCCGACATCTTCAACTTCCAGTACAACTGGGCGCATCTCTACCAGAACGCTGTCTCCGACGTGTCCGATGTGGCCGGCGAGCTCGGCAAGGCCGAGGCTGGGTTCTATGACGTGTTCCCGCCCTCGTGCAACGTCAACGGCAAGTGGCTCAGCGTCCCGCACTCCATCGTGGGCAACGCCGTCGCCTATCGCAAGTCGTGGCTGAAGGACGCCGGAGCGAGCGAATTCCCGAAGACGTGGGACGATACCCGAAAGCTCTTCGCCATCCTCAAGAAGAAGGGCAAGCCGTATGGCCAGACTCTCGGCCACACCTTCGGTGACGCGCCCACCTTCACGTACACGATGCTCTGGGCCTTCGGGGGCGCCGAGACGGACAAGACCGGCAAGAAGGTCGTGATCAATAGCAGTGGGGCCATCGAGTCGGTCAAGTTCATGCAGGCCTTCTGGAAGGAGTGCTGCGACGAGGGGGGGCTGGCGTGGGACGACACGAACAACAACCGCGCCTTCCATGCGGGGGAGATATCGGCCACTCTCAACGGCGCCAGCATCTACATCGTGGCCAAGCGGCAGAAGGAGAAGCTCAAGGACGACAAGGGCGAGCCCTTGTTTCAGGACATCGGCCACGCCCCGCTGCCCGCCGGCCCCGCGGGCGCGTACCTGCTCTTCCTCAACCAGTCGCACGCGGTCATGAAGTACTCCAAGCACCAGAAGCTCGCGAAGGATTTCCTCCGCTGGCTCCACAAGCCGGAGAACTACGGCAAGTGGTTCGCCACCCAGGAGGGATACAGCGTCGGCGGCACCAAGAAGTGGGAGAACGATCCCATGTGGGGCAAGCTCGACGAGCCCCTCAAGATGTTCCGGACGGCGGCCCGCAACACGCGTCTCTTCGGCTATGCGGGGCCGTCCACGGCCAAGGCCACCGAGGGCTTCACGAAGTACATCGTGACCGACATGTATGCCAAGGGCGTCCAGGGCATGAAGGCCGAGGACGCCGTGAAGTGGGCGGAAGGCGAGCTCAAGAAGATCTACGAGGCTTAAACTCGGAGGGGGGCTTTGCCCCCCTTCCGACGGGCGGAGCGAGCCGTGCGGCTCGCTCTCGCCCTGCCTCCCCCAAGAGGCGCCGGCAAAGCCGGCGCTCGGAGTGGACCTGTCAGGAGCGCCGCGAGGGCGTGGCGAGGAGGGTCGATGACGACTCGAAACCGAGATGGTCAGAGGGTAGCGGCCCACTTGACGCGTCGACAGTTTGTCGCAGGGTCTGCTGCGGCGGCGCTCGGTGCAGCCGGTGTGGAGGGGATATTGGCCGCGCGGCGCGCGCCCGCCTTTGCCCAGGGCACCAAGATCCACATCCTGCGCTGGGTGGACTTCATCCCGGAGGCGGACGTGGAGCTCAAGCGCCAGGCGCCGGAGGCCTCGAAGGCGCTCGGGGCGGAGGTCACCTTCGAGTTCATCAACGCCAACGACCTCCAGGCCCGCATCACCGCCGCCATCCAGTCCGGCAGCGGCGCCGACATCATCCAGATGCTCTGGAACTGGCCGCATCTCTATGCCAACGGCCTCGTGGACGTCACGGACGTGGCCGAGCCCATCGGCAAGGCGCAGGGCGGCTACTACGACGTGTTCTCCAGCACCTCGAAGGTCGGCAATCGCTGGCTGGCCGTCCCTCACGGCACGGGCGGAAACGCCATCGCCTACCGGCGGTCCTGGCACGCAGAGATCGGCGTCAAGGAGTTCCCCAAGACCTGGGACGAGTGGCGCGAGGTGGGCAAGAAGCTCAAGGCCAAGGGCAAGCCGGTGGGCCAGGCCCTCGGCCACAGCTTCGGCGATCCGCCGACCTTTGCGTATCCCCTTCTCTGGGATTTCGGCGGCGCCGAGGTGGACAAGTCGGGCAAGAAGGTCGTCATCAACAGCAAGGGCGCCATCGAGTCGGTGAAGTTCATGCAGGCCTTCTGGAAGGACGCCTGCGACGAGGGCGGGCTGGCATGGGACGACACGAACAATAACCGCGCCTTCCACTCCGGCGACATCTCGGCCACTCTCAACGGCGCCTCCATCTACATCGTGGCCAAGCGGCAGAAGGACAAGCTCAAGGACGAAAAGGGCGAGCCTCTCTACCAGGACATCGAGCACGAGGCCCTACTCCCGAAGGGGCCGGGAGGGCAATTCGCCCTCTACGGCGCCTTCCAGCACTCCGTCATGAAGTACTCGAAGAACCAGAAGGCGGCGAAGGAATTCCTCAAGTGGATGCACCAGAAAGAGAACTACGGAAAGTGGTTCCAGGTGAACGAGGGCTATACCGTCGGCGCTACCAAAGCCTGGGAGGATGACCCGATGTGGAGCAAGGTCGACAAGCCCCTCCAGGTCTTCCGGCAGGCCGCGCGCCAGACGCGGATGCTGGGCTATCCGGGGCCGTCGTCGGCCAAGGCCACGGAGTCGTACACGAAGTACATCGTCGTCGACATGTACGCCAAGGCCTGCCAGGGCATGAAGGCCGAGGATGCCGTGAAGTGGGCGGAAGGCGAGCTCAAGAAGATCTATGAGGCATAGCCTCGGAAAGGCGGCGTCGATGAAGACTCCAGAGCCCGATGGACATGGCGTGGTCTCAGGGGTGACGCGTCGACGGTTCATCGCGGGGTCCGCCGCCGTGGGTATCGCGGCGACGGGGATCGAGGGCATCCTCGCCGCGCGGCGCGCGCCCGCCTTCGCGCAGGGGACGCGGCTGAATATCCTCCGCTGGGTCGACTTCATTCCCGCCTGCGACGTCGAGCTCAAGCGGCAGGCCGTCGACGCCTCCAAGGCCCTGGGGGCCGAGGTGGTCTTCGAGTTCATCAACGCCAACGACCTGCAGGCGCGCATCACGGCGGCCATCCAGTCGGCGAGCGGCCCCGACGTGATCATGATGCTGCACAACTGGGCGCACCTTTACCAGAACGGCCTCGTGGACATGACCGATCTCGGCGAGTGGCAGGGCAAGGATCAGGGCGGGTACTACGCCCAGGCCGAGGCCGCCGCCAAGGACGGCAAGCGCTGGCTCGCCCTCCCCCACGGCATCGTGGGTCTGCAATTCGCCTATCGCAAGTCGTGGTTCGACGAGGTCGGGCAGACCTCGTGGCCCAAGACGCTCGACGAGCTGCGCCAGGTCGGCATGAAGCTCAAGAAGAAAGGCAAGCCGATCGGCCAGACCCTCGGACACACCTTCGGCGACGCGCCCGCGTGGTCCTATCCTCTCGTGTGGGGCTTCGGGGGGGCGGAGGTGGATAAGACGGGCAAGAAGGTCGTCCTGAACAGCAAGGAGACCATCGAGTCCGTGAAGTTCATGCAGGCCTACTGGAAGGACGCCTGCGACGAGGGCGGCTTCGCGTGGGACGACACGAGCAACAACCGGGCCTTCCTCTCCGGCGAGATCGCGGCCACCCTCAACGGCGCCAGCATCTACATCGCGGCCAAGCGCGGCCAGGACAAGATCAAGGACGACAAGGGCGAGGCCATGGTCAAGGACATTCTCCACGGGCCCATCCCCAACGGGCCGGCGGGCACCTGGGGCTATCACGTCGCCTTCGCGCACGCCGTGATGAAGTACGGCAAGAACCCCAAGCTCGCCAAGGACCTTCTCAAGTGGCTTCACGGCAAGGAGCAGTTCGGCAAGTGGTTCCAGGTCGCGGAAGGCTTCTCGGTCGGCTCGA
>QHSC01000281.1 GCA_003220345.1 Candidatus Rokuibacteriota bacterium
GGCCTGCAGCAGCCGCTCAAGGGAACGGTCGAGCGTGAAGTGGCGCCGTCGGAGGTCGCCATCCTGTTCCAGGACGATGCCCTCCTGCCGTGGAAGACGGCGCGTGACAACGTCGCACTCGGCCTCATCCTGAACGGGGTGCCGCGCGGCGAGGCGCTCGCGCAGGCCGATCTCTGGCTCGAACGGCTCGGCCTCGCCGGCTTCGGCCATCGCTTCCCCCGGCATCTCGGCGGAGGCCAGCGGAAGCGCGTGGCCCTCGCGCAGGTGCTCGCGCGAGAGCCCAAGCTCCTCCTCATGGACGAGCCCTTCGCCTCGCTCGACGCCATCGTGCGCGCGCGGATCATTCAGGACGTCGCGGCCCTGGTCGACCGCGAGCGCATCAGCGTGCTCCTCGTCACCCACGACCTCGAGGAGGCGATCAGCCTGTCGGACCACATCTACCTGCTCTCCCAGGGGCCGCGCGCGCGTGTCACGCGGGACTATCCGACGCCCCTGCCGCGGCCGCGTGATCCGGTGCGGGCGCGCATGCACGCGGCCTTTGCGCCGCTCTACGGGAAGATCTGGAACGACCTGTCGCGCGAGGTGGACCGGCGGCCATGAGCCCGCGTCACGCGTGGGCGCGCCAGCTCGCGGCCCTCGCCGTCTTCGTGGCGATCTGGGAGACGGCGGGCCGGGCCGGCCTGCTCAACCCGCTCTATGCGCCGCGCCCGAGCCAGATCGGCGCCGCGCTCGTCGACCTGTTCGGGAGCGGCCGTATCTGGACGCATCTCGAGGCGACCTTCACCGCCGCCCTCGTCGGCCTCGCCCTCGGTATCGTCGCCGGCATCGTGCTGGGCGTCCTCGGCGCGCTCATCCCGCTCGTGGCGGAGCTGCTCGAGCCGGTGATGACACTGCTCAACGCCATCCCGCGCGTCATCCTGGCGCCGCTCTTCGTCATCTGGCTCGGCATCGGCATCGCCTCGAAGGTCGCCCTCGCCTTCATCCTGGTGGCCGTGCTGATCTTCTTCACCGTCTTCACGGGCATCCGGCAGGTGGACCGGCGGCTCGTCGAGCGCATCGTCACGCTCGGGGGCGGGCGCTGGGCGCTCGTGCGCCACGTCTATCTCCCCTCCGTGGCGGCCTGGGTGCTGGGCAATCTGAAGGTCGCGGTCGGCTTTGCCTTCACCGGCGCGTGTGTGGGCGAGTTCGTCGCCGCGAGCCGCGGCCTCGGCTATCTGCTCTCGTTCGCGCAGAGCACGTTCAATTCCGCGCTCATGATGGCCATCGTCCTGCTGATCATGGTGGTCGTGCTGGTGATCTTCGCCCTCGCGGGCCGGCTGGAGAAATATCTGCTGCGCTGGAACTGAGCCCTAGCGACGCCCGTCGACTCCGCGGTCGAAGGTCCACGTGATCGGGCCGCGGCGACGGCGGATCGCCTCGCGGTATTCCTTGGTGCCCAGCTCGTCCACCGCATGGCCCTCGGAGACGAGCACGACGCCGTAGGTTTCCCGCGCGGACTCGTGAGACACCTTGCCGTCCAGCACGTCGGCGAGCACCTGAGCAGGATCGCGCTCCAGCGGGTCGCCGTAGCCGGCGCCGCCCGCGATGTACTCCCAGAGCTGATCACCCGGATGGAGCTCGATCATCTGCTTGGACGGCAGCTCTTCTCGCCGGCCGTCGCGGCGGAGGATGAAGGCGCGGGCGGAGCGGCCGGGCAGGCCTCCATGAAGCCCCCAGGGGGCGGACGCGAAGCGCTCTCCGCGGTGGGAGATCATGATGTCGGCGCCCGTGGCCTCGAACACCTTCACGAGTCCGAGACCCCCGCGGAACTGTCCGGCCCCTCCCGAGTCCGCCCAGAGGCCGGCGCGCGGAATGCGCACGGGGAAGCCCATCTCCACCGATTCCACGGGAATGTTCATGCAGTTGGAGACGTCGGTCTCGATGGCGTCGATCCCGTCCTTGCGCGGCCGCGCGCCCATGCCTCCCGCGGCGAGCTCGCTGGCCACGAAGGTGTCACCCGTCGCGGGATCCCGTCCGCCGAGGGCCATGACGAGCAGAGTGCCCGAGCTGGCGGCGGGCATCCGCTGCGGCAGGGCGCGGACGAAGGCGCCCAGGATGGCGTCGGCGATGCGCTTGATGGTCGCCGTGCGGCAGCTGCTCGCGCAGGCGGGCGCGCCCGCCTCGACCGTCGAGCGCTTCATCCACGGCACCACCATCGCCACCAATGCCGTGCTCGAGCAGAAGGGCGCCGTCACCGCCATGCTCACCACGGAGGGCTTTGAGGACGTGCTCGAGCTGGGGCGGCAGAAGCGCTCGCGCATGTACGACCTCGACATGGATCCGGAGACGCCGACCTTCGTGGCGCCTCGGCGGCGCCGCCGGGGCATCCGCGAGCGCCTGGACGCTCGCGGCGGCGTGCTCGTGCCGCTCGACGAGGAGCAGGTGAGGCGCCAGGTGGCCGCCCTCCAGCGGGACGGCGCGCAGGCCATCGCGGTGTGCTATCTCTTCTCCTTCGTCAATCCCGCGCACGAGCGGCGCACCCGGGAGATCTGCCGGGAAGTCGCGCCGGAGATCAGCGTGTCCCTCTCCTCCGAGGTGGACCCGACCTTCCGCGAGTACGAGCGCTTCTGCATCACGGCCTTCGACGCGTACCTGGGGCCGGTGGTCAAGCGCTACCTCGCCGGGCTGGCCGAGACGCTGCGCGGGCTCGGCGTGCCCGGCGTGCCCCTCGTGATGCGCTCGCGAGGCGGGCTCGTGTCGGCGGGGCTGGCCTCGCGGCAGCCGGTGACGCTCTTCCTCTCCGGGCCGGCGGCCGGCGTGGTCGGCGCGCGCTTTGCCGCCGAGCGCTCGGACGTGCGCGACTTCGTCTCCCTCGACATGGGCGGCACGAGCAATGACGTGGCGGTGGTGAGAGGCGGGAAGCCGCTCATCACCTCGGGCGGGTTCATCGGCCCGTATCCGGTGCGGGCGCCGATGGTGGACGTGAACACGATCGGGGCGGGCGGCGGGAGCATCGCGTGGATCGACGGGGCGGGCGGGCGCGGGTTCACCACCGAGCCTTCCGGCAGCACCGCGTCGACGGCGCGGAAGCACCCGCCGTTGTTCGGAATGGACGGATCCGAGATGGCGCGGATCGCGTAGTACACCGCCGACAGGGTGGAGGCGGGCACCGAGTTGAAAGGCCCCCGGACCTGCTCGTCCGTGCCCGTGAAGTCGAACGTCATCGACGAGCCGCGCACGCGCACCGTCACCGCGATCTTGACCCGCCGGTCGAGATCGATGCCGTCGTTGTCGAGATAGTCCTCGAAGGGGTACTCCCCGTCGGGGATGGACTCCACCTGCCGGCGCGTCAGGATCTCCGCGCGGTTCAACAGCTCGTCGATGTAGTCGAGCACGCTCTCCGTCCCGTGCGCTGCGAACAGCTCGCGCAGCCGGATGGCCCCCAGCCGCCCCGCGGCGACCTGCGCCATGAGATCGCCGCTGAACACCTCGGGCAGCCGTACGTTTCGCTTGATCAAATCGAAGAGGTTCTCGTCCAGCTCGCCGCCGCGGAAGAGCTGGGTGGGCGGGATGATGATGCCCTCCTGGTAGAGCTCGGTGGCATCCGTCGGCACGCTGCCCGGCGTGCGCCCGCCCACGTCCTGGTGATGGCACATGGTGCACGCCAGCGCCACCGCCCGCCCTTCGGAGAACACGGGCAGGGCGAGCGTGATGTCCGGCAGGTGGGTGCCGCCGTCGTAGGGATCGTTGAGGAGGAAGGCGTCGCCGTCGCGCATGCGCTCGGGCGGGAACGCGCGCACGATGCGCTGGGCCGCGCACTGGAGCGCTCCCAGGTGGATGGGGATGGCCGCGGCCTGGGCGATCGTCTCGCCCTGGATGTTGAAGAGGGCCGCCGAGGCGTCGAGGCCCTCCTTGACGATCGGCGACGCCGCGCTCTTGAGCAGGGTCAGCTCCATCTCGTCGGCGATGGCCTCGAGGCGGTTGCGCAGCACCTCCAGGAGCACGGGGTCGATGGCACGATGCCCGCTCATCACGCCCTCCTTATCCGGAGGTTGCCCGAGGCCTCGACGAGGGCGACGTACCCCGGGGGAATCACGCTCGTGGAGTCCGCCTGCTCGACGATGGCCGGCCCGGCCAGCCGAGACCCCCGGGGCAGCCGCGCGCGATCGTAGAGCGCGGTCGGAACGAAGCCCGCCGGGGCGAAGTACACCCGTCGCTCCCCGATCCGCGCGTCTCCGACCGCCCCGACGGCGGAGGCGGGAGGAGAAAGGACGGGCCGCGGCAGCGGGTAGCGATGCACGGCCGAGAAGTTGACGAGCTCGACGGGCTGCTGGGCGCGCGCGTAGCCGTAGACGCGCTCGTGTGTCTCGTGGAAGCCGCGCACGGCGCTCGCCACGCGCGCCTGACTCATGGGCGCCTCGATGGCGACCTCGAGCTCGTACGCCTGGCCGACGTAGCGCATGTCCGCCGCGTAGCTCACCTCGACCCCAGCGAGCGGCACGCCTTCCTCCCGCATCCACGCCCGGCCTGCCTCGTCCAGCTCGGCGAGACAGCGGTTGACCGCGTCCAGGTCGACGTCATCGGCGCGACTGTGGAGCGTGCGCGCGTGGTGGTGCTCGATGGCCGCGGCCAGCAACCCGAAGGCCGCGAGCACTCCCGGGGCCTCGGGCACGATCACCTCGGCCATCCCCATCTCCTCGGCCAGGGCCACCCCGTGCACCGGGCCCGCGCCTCCCAGCACCACCAGGGCGAACTCGCGCGGATCGTAGCCGCGCTTGATCGTCACCAGGCGGATCTGGTCGGCCATCCGCGCATTGATCACGCGATGAATCCCCGCGGCCGCCGCGATGGTCTCGAGCCCGAGCTTGTCGGCCACGGCGCCTACTGCGCGCTCGGCGGCGGCCCGGTCGAGTGTCATGAGCCCGTCCGCGAAGCGCTCCGGGTCCAGGTAACCCAGGAGCAGGTTGGCGTCCGTCACCGTCGCCTGATGCCCGCCGCGGCCGTAGCACGCGGGGCCGGGATCGGCGCCGGCGCTGACCGGGCCCACGCGCAGCCCGCCCGCCCCGTCGATCCACGCGATGCTCCCGCCGCCCGCCCCGATCGTGTTCACGTCCACCATCGGCGCCCGCACCGGATACGGGCCGATGAACCCGCCCGAGGTGATGAGCGGCTTCCCGCCTCTCACCACCGCCACGTCATTGCTCGTGCCGCCCATGTCGAGGGAGACGAAGTCGCGCACGTCCGAGCGCTCGGCGGCAAAGCGCGCGCCGACCACGCCGGCCGCCGGCCCGGAGAGGAAGAGCGTCACCGGCTGCCGCGAGGCCAGCCCCGCCGACACGAGCCCGCCTCGCGAGCGCATCACGAGGGGCACGCCGGGCACGCCGAGCCCGCGCAGCGTCTCGGCCAGCCCGGCGAGGTAGCGCTTGACCACCGGCCCCAGGTACGCGTCGAAGGCCGTGATGCAGAAGCGCTCGTACTCGCGGAAGGTCGGGTCCACCTCGGAGGAGAGGGACACGCTGATCTCCGGCGCGACTTCCCGGCAGATCTCCCGGGTGCGCCGCTCGTGCGCGGGATTGACGAAGGAGAAGAGATAGCACACCGCGATGGCCTGCGCGCCGTCCCGCTGG
>QHSC01000282.1 GCA_003220345.1 Candidatus Rokuibacteriota bacterium
GACGAGAAGACGAATCGACACGCCGTAGAGAGGTTGGGCGAGCCCCAGCACCTCCCGACATCCCGGTGCCCGCCCCCGACATCCCGGTGCACGACCTCGACATGGTGCCGGTCATCTCGTCTTAGATAAGCAGACCGGTCCTGGGCGCTGTTTGACAGACGCAGGGCCGACGAGGTACGGTTCAGCGTCCTTCTCAGTCCGCGGCTCCGTTCTCCTGGGCGGGGCGAGCAGTTCGGCCTGATGCTCGGAGGGCCCTCGGTGCGATCCCACCGCCTTTCTTCGTGTTCCTTCAGCCCGTCCTCTAACCCCGGAGGTGTCGGAATGAAAACTCTTCCGTCGGCCGACCAAGCTTTGACCAACCAAAGCAAGCCCGGCAGCGAAAAGGAACCGTCCAACATACAAAGAAGAACTTTGATCGGAGGGGCGTTGGTCGCTCTGCTTTCATCCCCTGGGCGGGTGATGGCCCAAGGAAAGGGAGAGGATCACCGACGCGAGGGTCACTCTGTGCCCGAAGATCCTTTCGTCCTCCTGCTGAATGGACTCTATCAGCCCGTGCCTGTCGGAAGCGGGCCCGACCTCGGCCTGCACCGGGCCGGGGTGAACCTGAATGATGGTACGTACTTGGTGACGAAGATCTACCCCGTCCACGTTGAAGGAATCCCGTGTAACGCGAACGAGAACACGGCGATCGGGAAGTTTTACGTGCAGTTCAGCCCCACGGGTTTGGCTGTCTACCAACTCCCCGGCGGCGCGATTGCAATGCAGTTCATTCCCAACTGTGGCGGTTTAACACCTTCCCCCGACGGGCTAAACGGGTCTTTCTTGAATGGGACCTTGGAACTAACGATACTGGAGGCGACCGGGGTTTATCGATCTTTTGAAGGTGGTCATAATCACATGGTGGACAGACTGCATCAGCTGGCTAACAACGCCGGCTTCGATGAATACTGCTTCTGTTTTATCACCCGTAGATAAATGACCCTTATCGCTCTTCGATTTGTCCCTCTGGAAGGGCCAGACCTGTTCTGGGGGTTCCCCGGTATAAAAAACGACCCATAGAGTTAAGTAGTCCAACGGCGCCCCGGTGTTCACACATACGCACCGGGGCGCGCTTTCTTTCCACACTGGTCCGTCCTCTTCTTCATACGGTCTGTGCCCCCTGCTCATGACTATCTTGCTAGCGGCGGTCGGACAGAGCACGGATCGGCGACCACGCACATCCCATCGAGGACCCAGTCCCGCCGCCCCCCGCGCAGCGAGTCGCGGTATTCTTTTCCCGAGCGCATCCCATCCCCTGCCCGTGTCACGGGGCGGCCCACTGGAGGAGCTTTGACCATGACGCGTCTTCTCGACGGTATCCGCGTGATCGACGCGGCCAACTTCATCGCGGGACCCGTGTCGACGACCATCATGGCGGATTTCGGCGCCGACGTCGTCAAGGTGGAGCCCCCGACCGGCGACGTCTACCGCGTCCGCGGCGCCGGCTATCCCCCGAGCCCGTACAACTATCCGTGGATCCTCGACAACCGCACCAAGCGCAGCGTGGCGATCGACCTGCGCACGGGGGATGGGCAGGACCTCCTGCACCGCCTCGTGCGCGACGTCGACGTGTTCGTCACCAACGCGCCGCTCGACTCGCGCGCGCGGCTGCGCGTTCGCTACGAGGACCTGGCCCCCCTCAACACGCGCCTGGTCTATGCGTCGATCAGCGCCTACGGTGAGACGGGCGAGGAGGCAGGCAAGCCCGGCTTCGACAGCATCGCGCTCTGGGCCCGCACGGGACTGATGGACCTCGTGCGCGCCTCCTCCGACGTGCCACCCGCGCGCTCGCTGCCCGGCATGGGCGACCATCCGACGGGCACGGCACTGTTCGCGGCGATCATGGCCGGCCTCTACCATCGTGAGCGTACCGGGCGCGGCACCATGGTGGCCACGTCGCTGATGGCCAACGGGCTCTGGATGAACGCCATCCCGGTGCAAGGCATCCTCTGCGGGGCGCGCACCGAGGTGCGCCCGCCCCGCGAGGAAGCCATCAGCGCGCTGGCCAACCTCTACCGCTGCCGGGACGGGCGCTGGTTCATGCTGACGATCACGGGCGACGAGCGTCACTGGGAGAGCTTTGCTCGAGGGATCGGCCGCGAGGACCTCCTGACCGATCCACGCTTCGCGGCGACGCCCGACCGGCGCGCGAACGCCCGCGCCCTCACCGCCATCCTCGACGCGTGGTTCGGCACGAAGGACTGGGCGGCCTGGTCGCCGATCCTCGAGAAGACCGGCATCGCGTTCGGCGTCGTCGCCACCCTCGACGACGTTCCCCGCGATGTCCAGATGCGGTCGCGCGGCGCTCTGGTGCCCATCGACGACCCGCGGGCCGGCGCCTCGCTCACCGTGTCGAGCCCACTTCAGATCGGCGGTCAAGAGAAGGTTCCACCAACCCTCGCGCCGGAGATCGGGCAGCACACGGTCGAGGTGCTGCGCGGCGCTGGGATTGCCGCGGCCGAGATCGACCGACTCCTGCAGGCCGGGGTGATCGTTCAGGCCTGACCGTGCCCCGCGATCGTCGTGCTGGTCATCTCTCGCTCCATGCGGTGGTCCTTACGCGGCTCCCGACAATGTGACCAGGGTCGCCAGGTCCCGTACCTCGAGGTCCGGCCGGGCATCGGCAATCGGGGTGGCCCCGGAGCCCGCCTTGCCGTGGCGCCGGTTGACCCAGACCGTCTCGAGGCCGAGCTGTTTGGCCGGTACATGGTCGTGAAAGAGGCTCTGGGCCACGTGCAGCACTTGCTCCGTGGGCAGACCAATGCGCGCCAGGGCTTCCCGAAAGTTATTCGGCGATGGCTTGTAGCTCTTGACTTGCTGCGCGGTCACGATCCAATCGAACGTCACGTCGAGCTGCTGATTGGTACGGGCAAACAGGTCGTCGTCGACGTTCGAAATGATCGCCAGGCGGAAGCGACGCCCGAGCGCCCTCAAGGCCCCTCGCGTATCGGCGAACGGCGGCCAGTCACCGACCGCGTCGGCAAACCGGGACTGTTCAGCTGCGGACGGCGTGAAGCCCAGGCGCTCGCCAAGACCCCGAATGACCGTCATCAGCAACTGGCGATAGGGCGTGTAGGGACCTCGCTCGGCCGCGGACTCCAGCTCGGCGTAGAGCGCCAAGAGTCGCTCGGCGTCGGCCGTGACACCGTGGCCCGCCAGGATCGGCTGCAGCGTGGAGAGGATGCCCGTCTCCCAGTCGATCAACGTCCCGTAGCAGTCGAAGGTCAGCACCCGCTTGGCCGTGAAGTCGATCATTTCAACGCGTCGTCCCGAAGCACGCGGCGGCGCGGCCAGCTACCAGGCTCCGGGCTCGTGCTTCTCTCGCTCCTGCTCGGGCTTCAGGGGTGACATTGACCGCCGAGTGGTAATGAGATAGACGAGTCCAGCGAGTCCGCCCACGAGAGTCACAAACACCGCGATGACCGGGAATTTACGAGCCGCCAAGGCGAACAGCAGGA
>QHSC01000283.1 GCA_003220345.1 Candidatus Rokuibacteriota bacterium
GTGCCCGCGGATCGACTCAAGCCCCACGGCCGGCCCCCCGCCGTTCCAGCAGCTCCTCGACGGCGCGCGTGACATCGGCGTGCAGGGTGGCGGCGTCCCGCGCGGCGTCGAGCACGCGCACGCGGTTCTTCTCCGCACGGGCGATCTCGAGGTAGCCTTCGCGCACGCGCCGGTGAAACGCCAGGTCCATCTTCTCGAAGGCGTCGAGGTCGCGGCCGCCGATACGCGACATCCCCGCGGCGGGGTCGAGGTCGAGGAGCAGGGTGAGGTCAGGAGTGACGCCGCCCGTCGCGAGGGCGTTGAGATCGCGAATCGTCTCGAGGTCCATGCCCCCGCCCCAGCCCTGGTAGGCCAAGGTCGCGTCGGCGTAGCGGTCCGAGACGACGACGGCGCCACGCTGGAGCGCCGGCCGGATGATCTCGGTCACGTGCTGCTGGCGCGCCGCCATGAAGAGGAACGTCTGTGTCAGAGGCGTCGGCGGTCCGGACTCCTGCTCGAAGAGCCCGCGGATGGCGGAGCCCAGACGGGTGCCGTCAGGCTCGCTGGTCAGAACCACTTCGAAGCCGCGGGCATGAAGCCACTGGCCGAGCCGCTCGCACTGGGTGGTCTTTCCTGAACCTTCCACGCCCTCGACGGTGATGAGGACGCCACGCATGGCCTAACTCTAACACATTGAAAAGGCGAGGGTCTCTCGACTTTGCCGGTTGCCTGTGATACGAGTATGACGCCGTTTCACCATCCGCATCGAGCGCCTCGCTCGCAGATCGGAGGACATCATGGAAGTTCAAGAGATGCTCCCGCGTCGGGTCGCCCGCTTCGTCGACCGTGTCGCGGACTGGGACGCATTCGCGGACGCACGCACAGAGGGCTATCGCCGGGCCCAGCACCGTTTCATCGGCGTCGGCGCCTCCGGCAAGAATGACGCGAAGGCGATTCCCGCCGATCATTTCACGCTCTCCATCATGTACGTGCCACCCGGGCAGGGCAATGCCGCGCACACACATCCGGTCGAGGAGGCTTTTTTCATCCTCGAGGGCAAGGTCAAGGTCTTCCTCGAGGACGGCAAGGGTGGGCGGGCCGAGACGGTACTGGGCAAGTGGGACTGCATCTCCTGCCCCGCGAACGTCCTGCACGGCTTCGAGAACGTCGGCGTCGAGGGCGCGTATCTCCAAGTCATGCTCGGCGCCGGCCAGCCCGGGCTCATGGACTATGCAGACCCGGAGCTCGCGAAGAACCGCGACGCGCATCTGAAGCCCACACGCGTCTGAGCGCTCCCCTGGATCCCGGCCAGAAGCTCGTCGGAGCCTCCATCCGGCGCAAGGAGGACGCCCGCCTCCTGCGGGGTCTCGGCCGCTACACGGACGATCACACCTTGCCCGGCATGCTATGGCTCGGCATCGTCCGCAGTCCTCATGCCCATGCCCGCCTCGTGAAGATCGACGGTCGGGAAGCGTTGCGCCTCCCCGGCGTCGTGGCCGTGCTCACCCGCGAGGACATGCCCGAGCTCGGCGGCTCCGTGCCGCCCCTGGTCCCCGCCCCGACCTTTCCTTCCTGTCACCATCCCGTGCTCGCCGCGGGCGCGGTCAAGCACGTGGGCGAAGGGGTGGCGGTGGTGGCGGCCGAGACGCCCTACGTCGCCGCCGACGCCGTCGAGCGCGTCGTCGTCGAGTACGAGCCGCTGGCCGCGGCGGCCTCTCCGGAAGCGGCCCTCGCCCCTGGCGCGCCCAAGGTCAACGACGACTGGCCGGGCAATCTCGCGGGCATCTCCGAGACTCACGTGGGCGACGCCCGGAGCGGATTCGCCGGCGCCGAGGTCACGGTGGAGATGCGGCTCCACTACCCACGCGTCGGCGGCATGCCGATCGAGCCGCGCGGCGTGCTCGCCACCCACGATGCGGCCACCGGCCTCCTCACCGTCTGGTGCTCGACCCAGGTGCCCTTCGGAGTGCGCAGCGGCATCGCCGCCGTGCTCGCCATGGCGGAGGAGCACGTGCGGGTCATCGCGCCCGACGTGGGAGGGGGCTTCGGCATCAAGGGCCACGTCTATCCCGAGGACATCCTGATTCCGGCCGTGGCGCGCCGGCTCGGCCGGCCCGTCAAGTGGATCGAGACGCGGCGCGAGCACTTCCTCAGCGCCGCTGCCGACCGCGATCAGGAGCATCAGGCGCGCCTCGGCCTCACCGGAGATGGCACCATCGTGGCGCTGGAAACCGACTTCACGCGTGATCACGGCGCCCATACGCCTCTCGGCG
>QHSC01000198.1 GCA_003220345.1 Candidatus Rokuibacteriota bacterium
CCCGGAGCTGCGCGAGCACATCGCCTTCAAGGACAAGCCGGGGGGCGGGCGGCGCGTCATGCTCTCCATCGTGACCACGGAGCAGCTTCCCAAAGTCCTCCGGCTCATGCTCGACGAGGAGGAGTTTCTCTCCCCGCACGGCGTCCGCTCCCTGTCCCGCTATCACAAGGATCATCCCTACGTGATCCCCGTGGGCGGTCAGGAATACCGGGTGGGCTATGAGCCGGCGGAGTCCACCACCGGAGTCTTTGGGGGGAACTCAAACTGGCGCGGACCCGTGTGGTTTCCCGTCAATTTCCTCATCGTCGAGTCGCTGCAGAAGTACCATCACTTCTTCGGCGACGATCTCAAGGTCGCTTGCCCCACCGGCTCCGGCCGTCTCATGAGCCTGTGGAGCGTGGCTGCCGACATCTCGCGACGCCTGAGTCGCCTCTTCCTCGTCGGCGCCGACGGCCGCCGGCCGGTCTTCGGCGGCACGGAGAAGTTCCAGAGCGATCCACACTGGCGCGGCATGCCGCTCTTCTACGAGTATTTCCACGGCGACAACGGGGCGGGCCTCGGGGCCAGCCACCAAACGGGCTGGACGGGCGTGGTCGCCAAGCTGCTCTCGCAGAGCGGGGAGTAGCCGGGTGAGCCATCCCGGCGACGATCCAGGCCACCTTGCGCCCATGACCGAGGAGGTCGACCCCGCCGCCATGGCCTTGCTGGCCGAGCGCGCCCTCGCCGAGGTGCGCGACGGCGCGGTGGTGGGTCTGGGATCGGGCCGCGCGGCTTCGGCCTTCGTGCGCGCGCTCGGGGAGCGCGTGCGTGCGGGCTTTCGCGCGCGCGGCGTGCCCACCTCCCATGACACGGCGACCCTCGCCCGCGAGGTCGGCGTGCCCCTGGTCGGCCTCGAGGCCGGGACCCTCGACCTGACGGTGGATGGCGCGGACGAAGTGGATCCCGTCTGCGATCTCGTCAAGGGCTTCGGGGGCGCGCTGCTCTACGAGCGCATCGTGGCCGCGGCTTCCCGGCGCCAGATCATCCTCGTGGAGGCGAACAAGCTCGTGCCCGCCCTCGGGCATCACGGGCGCCTTCCCGTGGAGATCGTGCCCTTCGCCCAGCCGCTCTGCCAGGATCGCCTGGCCGCCCTCGGCCTCCGCCCCGCGCTGCGGACGGTCGACGGCCGCGCCTTCGTGACGGATGCCGGGCACGTCCTTCTCGACTGCGGCACGGGCCCGATCGCCGACAAGGCCGCTCTCGACGCATCCGTGCGGGCTGTTCCGGGCGTGCTGGACCACGGCCTCTTTCTCGGCACCGCCTCGTTGGTGCTGGTGGCCGAGGGGGGGCGCGTCCGCGAGCTGAAGCCGCGGGCGAAGGTCGCGCGATGAGACTCCTCGAGACGTTCGAGGACGGGGCGGCGCTTTCCCAGGCGGCCGGGACGGAGTTCGTCGCGCTGGCGACGGCGGCCATCGACGCGCGCGGCCGATTCACCGTCGCCCTGTCGGGAGGCTCGACCCCCCGGCGCCTCTATGAATTGCTCGCGACGCCGCCCCTCCGGGACGCGGTCGACTGGGGGCGGGTGGAATTCTTCTGGGGTGACGAGCGCGCCGTTCCCCCCGAGCATCCTGACTCGAATTACGGCGCGGCCGCCGCCGCGCTCCTCGACAAGATCGGCGCCGCCCCTTCGCTCGTGCATCGGATGCGCGGCGAGGATCCCGATCTCGACCGCGCAGCGCGGGACTATCAGCTCACCATCGCCCGCCGCTTCGAGATCGATCCCGAGGGACCGCCCCCGGCCCTGGACCTGATCCTGCTCGGCATGGGGCCCGACGGTCACACCGCCTCGCTCTTCCCGGCGAGCCCGGCGCTGAAAGAGCGGAGGCGCTGGGTGGTCCGCAACCACGCGGCGCGGCTCGGGGCCGACCGGATCACCCTGACCGCGCCCATGTTGAACCAGGGGCGGGATCTCCGGCTCCTCGTCACGGGCGCCGACAAGGCCGAGACCCTCAAGGCCGTTCTCGAGGGCCCGGCTGATCCGGAGCGGCTGCCCGTGCAGCTCATCGCACCGACGTCGGGTCACCTGCGCTGGCTCCTCGACCGCGCCGCCGCGGCAGATCTCAAGGCTGGCGCATGATCCTCGCCGGCGACGTCGGGGGCACCAAGACCGCGCTCGCCGCGCTCGACGAGACTTCGGCGACTCGCCGCATCGTGCGGGAGGCGACCCTGGCGAGTCGCGAGATCGAAAGCTTCGAGGACGCGGTGGCGGCCTTCGTTGGCGGCGCCCCCGCCCTCCGCGTGCGCGCGGCGTGCTTCGGCGTCGCCGGACCCGTGGTCGACGGCCGCTGCGTCACCACCAACCTGCCCTGGGAGCTCGAGGAAGCGACGCTCGCGGGCGCGCTGGGCTGTCCGGTGCGGCTGATCAACGACCTGGAGGCGGCGGCCACGGGAGTCCTCGACCTGCCGGACGAGGACTTCCTCATTCTGCAGTCAGGAGAGCGGCGATCCGGACGGCACATGGCCATGATCGCCGCGGGCACGGGCCTCGGCGAGGCGTTCATGATCTGGAGCGGCGCTCGATACCAAGTGGTCGCCTCGGAGGGGGGGCACGCGGACTTCGCACCGCGCGACGAGCTCGAGGTGGATCTCCTCCGCTTTCTGCGGGCGGAGTTCGGCCACGTCAGCTACGAGCGCGTGGTCTCGGGGCCCGGCCTCCATCACCTCTACCGATTCTTACAGACGCGTGCCGGACACGCCGCGCCCGACTGGCTGCGTCACCGGCTGGGAAGCGAGGATCCGAGCGCCGTCATCTCCGAGGTCGCCCTCGCGGGGGGCGATCCCGTGTGCGTGGAGGCGCTCGATCATTTCGTCTCCGTCTATGGCAGCGAGGCCGGCAACCTCGCGCTCAAGGCCGTGGCCACGGGAGGAGTGGTGGTGGGGGGCGGCATCGCGCCCCGGATCCGCGCGCGGCTCGCCGACGGCCGCTTCGTCAAGGCCTTCCTCTCCAAGGGGCGCTTCGCGGAGCTCCTGTCGGCCGTGCCCGTCAAGGTCTCCCTCGATCCTCGGGCGCCGCTCTGGGGCGCCGCGCGAGTGGCGGGGGAGATGACCCGGTGATGAGCGCCGGGGCAGGTATAGTACGGACACAGCTCGAGCAGCGGGGAGGCCGGACATGAGCGATCCGCCGCAGGACGTGCAGAGGCAGACGTGGACCCTGCCCGCCGACCTCGAGGCGGCCGTCAAGGGAGAGATCCAGGCCTGGCAGGAGGCGGGCAAGGTGCGCCGCCTCTGGGAGCGCGACGCCTCGCTGTGGACGGGCACGGACGAGGCCTCGTGGCTCGGCTGGCTCGGGCTCCCCGAGGAGGAGATCGCGCAGCTCGATCATCTCAAGGGGGCCCAGGAAGACGCGCGCGCGGGGAGCTTCGACCATGTCCTGCTCCTGGGGATGGGCGGCTCGAGCCTCTGCCCCGAGGTGCTGCGGATGACCTTCGGCCGGGTCGCGGGCTTTCCCGAGCTGCACGTGCTGGACTCGACGGATCCCGCTCAGATCCGCGCGGTGGAGCGGCGCCTGGACCCGGCCAAGACCCTGTTCATCGTGTCGAGCAAGTCCGGCACCACGCTCGAGCCGAACATCTTCAAGGACTACTTCTTCGATCGCGTCAGGCGGGCGGTGGGTGAGGAGAGCGCGGGGAGCCACTTCATCGCGATCACCGATCCTCGCTCGAAGCTGCACCAGGTCGCGGAGACTGCCCAGTTCCGGCACGTCTACCTCGGCGTGCCTTCGGTGGGTGGCCGCTACTCGGCGCTGTCGGATTTCGGCATGGTGCCGGGCGCCATCATGGGACTCGACGTGGAACACTTTCTGCGCCGGGCCGCGGAGATGGCAATGGCGTGCTCCGCCGCAGTGCCCGTGGCCGACAATCCCGGCACGACGCTCGGCATCGTGATGGGCGTGCTCGCCCGGCGCGGCCGTGACAAGGTGACGCTGATCGCCTCTCCGGGCATCCACGACCTCGGCGCCTGGCTCGAGCAGCTCCTCGCCGAGTCCACGGGGAAGGAGGGCAGGGGAATCGTGCCCGTGGACCGCGAGCCTTCCGGCGACACCGCCGTCTACGGCGCCGATCGGCTCTTCGTCTACCTGCGCCTCGAGCCCAGCCCGGACCTCCACCAGGACGAGCACGTGGCCGCCCTCGAGCGGGCCGGGCATCCGGTCGTGCGCATCCGCGTGGGCCATCGGTACGATCTGGGGCAGGAATTCTTCCGCTGGGAGTTCGCCACGGCGGTGGCGGGATCGATCATCGGCATCGATGCCTTCAACCAGCCCGACGTCGAGGCGAGCAAGGTCGCCACGCGGAAGCTGACCGAGCAGTACGAGCGGGCGGGCATGCTGGCGCCCGAAGCTCCCATCCTCGAGGGGGACGGCCTGAGGCTCTATGCCGACGAGCGCAATGCCGCACAGCTCATGGCGGTGCCGGGGGCCCGCAGCTCGATCGTCGGCGCTCTTCGGGCGCACTTCGAAAGGCTCCGGCGAGGCGACTACGCGGCCTTCCTCGCCTACATCGAGATGAGTGAGGCGCACGAGCAGACCCTTCAGGCCATGCGGCGGATGGTTCGCGACGGCAAGCACGTCGCGACCTGCCTCGGCTTCGGCCCGCGCTTCTTGCACTCGACGGGCCAGGCTTACAAGGGCGGGCCCAACTCTGGCGTGTTCCTGCAGATCACGTGCGACGACGCCGTGGACCTGGCCGTGCCTGGGCAGAAGCTCACCTTCGGCGTGGTCAAGGCGGCGCAGGCCCGCGGCGATTTTCAGGTGCTCGCGGAGCGGCAGCGACGGGCCCTCAGGGTGCATCTCGGCAAGGACGTGGCGGCCGGCTTGGAGACGCTTCGGCGGTCCGTCGAACAGGCGCTCACCTAGAGCGCGGAAAGAGAGCGGCAGGACATGCAGATCGGTATGGTCGGCCTGGGGCGCATGGGCGGCAACATGGCACGGCGTCTCATGAGGGGCGGGCACGAGGTGGTCGCGTACGCGACAGATCCGGCCGCCGTCAAGCAGATCTCGAGCGAAGGGGCCACGGGGGTCAGCACCCTCGACGACCTCGTGGCCCGGCTCGCGCAGCCGCGGACGGCCTGGGTCATGGTGCCCGCGGGCGAGGCAACCGAGCAGGTGGTGATGGAGCTCGCAAAGCGGATGTCCCGAGGCGACGTCATCATCGACGGCGGTAACTCTTTCTACAAGGACGATGTGCGGCGGAAAAAGATGGTCGAGCCACAGGGCATTCACTACATCGATGCCGGAACATCCGGCGGCGTGTGGGGCCTCGAGCGTGGCTACTGCCTCATGATCGGGGGGCCCCGAGATGTCGTGGAGCGTCTGGACGCGATCTTCAAGACCCTGGCCCCGGGCATGGGCTCGATCGCGCGCACGCCCGGACGTGAAAAGCTGGCAGGGACGGCGGAGCAAGGGTATCTTTACTGTGGACCGAGCGGCGCGGGCCATTTCGTGAAGATGGTGCACAACGGAATCGAATATGGGCTCATGCAGTCGTACGCGGAAGGCCTCGACATCTTCAAGAACGCCGCGAGCAAGGATCTGGAGCCGGACCTGCGGTACGATCTCGACCTCGCGGACATCACCGAGGTGTGGCGCCGCGGCAGCGTGATCAGCTCGTGGCTGCTCGACCTGACCGCGCAGGCCCTCGCGGAGAACCCCACCCTGTCCAACTTCGAGGGCGTGGTGGCCGACTCGGGTGAGGGTCGGTGGACGGTGATGCAAGCTGTCGAGGAGGGCGTCCCCGCCGACGTGCTCTCCGCCTCCCTGTACACGCGCTTCCGCTCCCGCCAGGAGCACACCTTCGCCGAGAGGGTGCTGTCGGCGATGCGGCACAAGTTCGGCGGCCACGTCGAGCCGCCCGCGGGCGGCTAGCGTGGCCACGGGGCTGAGGCCGGCGCCTCCCTGCACCTTCGTCATCTTCGGCGCCGCGGGCGATCTGACCAAGCGCAAGCTCCTCCCCGCGCTCTACAACCTGAAAGCGGCGGGCCTGCTCCCGCGCCGCTTCGCCATCGTGGGGGTGACGCGCAAGGAGAAGACCCACGAGGAGTTCCGTGAAGAGCAGACCAAGGACATCCACGAGTTCGCCACCCAGCGGATCGACGAGGCCCTGTGGGACGAGCTTCGCGGGTGTCTGTACTACCAGGCGGGAGAATTCACCGACCCCTCTACCTGGCCACCCCTCCCGAATTCTTCGGGGAGATCGTGAAGCGCCTCGGCGAGACGGGGCTGAGCCGGCAAGGGGCGGGGGCCTGGCGGCACGTGGTGGTGGAGAAGCCCTTCGGCCACGATCTCGAGTCCGCCCGCGCCCTCAACGCGGAGCTCAGCCGCGTGCTCGAGGAGAACCAGATCTTCCGGATCGACCACTACCTCGGCAAGGAGACCGTGCAGAACATCATGGTCTTCCGTTTCGCCAATGGCTTCCTTGAACCGGTGTGGAACCGCAACTACGTCGACCACGTCCAGATCACCGTCGCGGAGACCGTGGGCGTGGAGGACCGCGGCAACTACTACGACAAGGCGGGCGTGGTGCGGGACATGATGCAGAATCACATGCTCCAGCTCCTCGCCCTCGTGGCCATGGAGCCGCCCACCTCCTTCCAGGCGGAGGCCGTGCGGGACGAGCGCGTCAAGGTGCTCAAGGCCATGCGCAGCTTCAAGCCCGAGGACGTGCTGAAGGCAACGGTGAGGGGACAGTACGGACCCGGGGTCGCCAACGGCCAGGCCGTCCCAGGTTACCGGAGCGAGCCAAAGGTCTCCCCGACCTCGAACACGGAGACGTACGCGGCGATGAGGCTGGAGGTCGAGAACTGGCGCTGGGCCGGCGTGCCTTTCTACCTCCGCTCGGGCAAGCGGCTGACCCGACGCGACACCGAGATCATGATCCAGTTCCGTCGGCCGCCCCTCCTGCTCTTCGAGGAGCGGGAGGCGCAGGTCGAGCCCAATCGCCTCGTCCTCCACATCCAGCCCGACGAGGGCATCGAGATCCAGATGAAGGCCAAGCATCCCGGGCCGAGCATGGAGCTGAATACGGTCAAGCTTGCCTTCTCATACAAGGAGTTCGGCGAGACGAGCGCGGCCACCGGGTACGAGCGGCTCCTCTATGACAGCATGATCGGCGACTCCACGCTCTTCCATCGCGAGGACATGGTCGAGGAGGCCTGGCGCATCGTCACGCCCGTGCTGGACGTGTGGGCGTCCCTGCCCGCCCGGGAGTTTCCCAACTATCCCGCCGGCTCCTGGGGCCCCGCGGCCGCCGACGCGCTGATCGAGCGCGATGGGCGCAAGTGGTGGCTGCCGAAATGATTCGGAGGGGGGCCGCGAGAGCTCGAGATTACCGAGGCGCACCTGCGAGGTCGCGCAGGAGCTAGGCGCCGAGGTCGCGGAGGAGTCCCGCCGTCGTCCTCACTCCCTGGAAGAGATGATCCAGCCTCAGGTGCTCGTTGGGGCTGTGCTGGCGATTGTTCGCGTTGGCGTAGGGCACGAGGAGGGTGGGCAGCTTCAGGATATCGGTGAAGGCCCAGATGGGGACACTGCCTCCCGCCGTCGGCACCACCACCGCCTCCTGGCCGCCGTGTGCGCGCTCGACGGCGGCCACCACCTCGCGGCAGATCGGCAGATCGGCGGGCGTCTTGGCGGGGTCATAGCCGCCCTTGTCGACCACGCGCACGGCCCGGCCGCGCAGGTGATCGGGCAGCGGCGCCTCCGCGCCCTCGATGACCTCGAAGCCCTGGGCACGGATGTGATCGATCACGCGAGCGTACACGGTCTCGAGCCTCTGGTTCTTGACCATGCGGATGTCGATGGCCACCGTCGTCCGGTGGGGAATGATGGTGTTGGCCTCCGCGCCCACGAAGCCGCTGTGCAGCCCGCGGATGGTCAGGGTCGGGTGGAACATCATTCGCTCGAGGTAGTCCCTGGGCAGGGTGACGCCGAGCTCGCGCTCGAGCGCGGGCAGATCGAGAGGATAGCGCGCCAGGAGCTCGCGCTCGGCCGGGGTGGGCGGAATCACGCCATCCTCGAAGCCCTCGATGAGAGGCGCGCCGTCGGGGGCGGCCATGCTCGAGAGAAGCCCGGCCAGGCGCCAGTTGGGATTGGGGGCGGCGAAGTTGCCCGAGTGGAGATCGCGTCGAGCCGACTCGAGGGTCAGCTCGAACTTCAGGACACCCCGAGCCCCGAACATGACGGTGGGGCGGCCGCTCGCGTGCTTGGGCCCGTCCGTGACGAGGACGAGATCGGCGCCGAGGAGCTCCCGGTGCTTCTCCGTCAAGGGTCCGAAGAACGGGCTGCCGATCTCCTCCTCGCCGTCGAAGATGAACTTGACGTTGACCCGCGGCGGCAAGGCCAGCTCGTCCATCAAGGCCAGCGCTTCGAGATGGGACCAGATCGGCCCCTTGTCGTCGGAGGATCCGCGCGCGAACACCCGCCACTCGGCCATGGCGTCCGTGGGCACGCGGTCGAAGGGCACGAAGGCGGCGTTGTCCGCGTCATCCACTCTGCGGAACACGGGCTCGAAGGGCGAAGGCTGGAACCATTCCTTGGTCGGCGCGGGCTTGGTGTCGTAGTGGCAGTAGATGAGCACGGTGCGCGTGGCCCCGGGGACCTTGCGCTCGCCGAAGACGGCGGGGGCGCCCGCCGTCTCGAGCACGCGGGTCTCGAGCCCGCGCCGCCGCATGAGCGCGGCCAGCCATTCGCTGCCCGCGCGCACGCCCTCGGGATTCTGGCTCACGGTATTGCGACGGAGGAGCTCGAGAAACCCGTCGACGATGGCGCGGCGCTTGCCGGCCAGTCTCGTCTCGAATGCGGTCCAGTCGGTCGTCATGCCGCTACCATAACCCGGAGGAGAAGCTCGGAGGGGAGCTTTGCCCCCTTCCGAATCGAGGGGCTTCTTTCTTGTCTCGAGGTGGGGGCGGAGCGCCGTATCATGGAAATGAGGAGGACCGCGCGCCCATGAGTCTCGCCTTCCTGATCTTTCTCGCCGCGGTGGTCGCGATCGTGGTCTTCGTGATCGTGAGCTACAACCGCCTGGTCTCGCTCGTCCAGCGCACGCAGTCGGCGTGGTCGGACGTGGACGTGCAGCTCAAGCGCCGCACCGACCTCGTCCCCAACCTCGTGGAGTCGGTCAAGGGCTACGCGGCCCACGAGCGCGGCACCCTGGACGCGGTGGTCCGGGCGCGCGGCGCCGCGGTGGCCGCGCAGACGCCGGAGTCGCGCGCCCAGGCGGAAGGCCAGCTGACCCAGGCCCTGCGCGGCCTCTTCGCGCTCGCCGAGTCCTATCCCGATCTCAAGGCGAGCGCCAACTTCCAGGCGCTCCAGGCCTCGCTGGGGGAGATCGAGGACGCCGTCCAGAGCGCGCGGCGCTACTTCAACGCCGTGGTGCGGGACCTCAACACGGCGATCGAGATATTTCCCTCCAACCTCGTGGCCGGCTTCTTCCAGTTCCGGGAGCGCGCGTACTTCGAGCTCGACCGGCCCGAGGAGCGGCAGGTCCCCAAGGTCTCGTTCGGGGCGTAGCGATCACGCGAGCCCTCCTCGCCCTCGCCCTGCTGGCGGCTCTCGCTGCGCCCGCGGCGGCGCAGGGGACGAGCTTCGCCATCGACCGCTTCGCCGTGACCCTCGAGGTCAGGGCCGACGGCACCCTGAACGTGCGCGAGGCCATCACCTTCGATTTCAAAGGCAGCCACCAGGGGATCTTCCGCACCATTCCCGTCCGCTACGAACGCCGCGGCTTCGAGTTCGCCCTTCGAATCGACGAGGTCCATGCCTTCGACGAGCGCGTGACGCCGCTGAGATCCGAGGTCTCCCGGCTGGGGCGGGCCCTTCACGTCAAGGTCTGGGTCCCGGGCGCGGTGAACACGACCCAGACGGTCATCCTCACATATCGCGTGCGCCGGGCGCTGATGCCGGTGGACGGGCACGAGGAGCTGTACTGGAATGTCACCGGCTCGGAGTGGGACGTGCCGATTCGCCAGGCCGAGGCCGTCGTCTCTTCGCCCGCCTCGATCCCGGCCGAGCAGATTCAGGCCATCGCCTACACCGGGGCGGCGGGGACCGCGGGGACGGACTACACGGTGGACCGCGCCGATACGTACCTGACCTTCCGCACCACGCGCCCGCTTCGCGCGCGCGAAGGGCTGACGGTGGCCGTGGGCTGGCCGCCCGGCGCCATACGAGGGCCCTCGGCGGCGCGCCGGGCCCTGTGGTGGCTGGGTGACAACTGGCCCTTCGCGCTGCCCCTCCTGACCATCGCGGGCGCTCTGATCATCTGGCGGGTCTATGGACGGGATCCCGGCGGAGCCCGCACCATCAAGCCGGAGTATGCCCCGCCCGAGGGACTCGGTCCCGCGGCCGGGGGAGCTCTCGTCACCGAAAGAGCGGAGCCGCGCGACGTGGTCGCCACCCTTGTCGATCTGGCCGTGCGCGGCTATATCCGCATCGAGGAGATCGAGCCCGACTTCGGCGAGAAAGATTTCGTCTTTCACCGGCTCAAGCCGCTCTCGGGCGATCCCACCCTCAAGCCGCTCGAGCTCTACGTGCTCAGCCGGGTCTTCGGAGGCGACTGGGGGCTCAATGCCCGCCAGCTCTCCGACCTCAGGCGGGACTACGACAACGTCTTCCCCACCGTGCGTGACGAGATCTACCGGAGCATGGTGCGCGACGGATTCTTTCCCTCCTCTCCGGAACGGGTGCGGGCGGTCTGGCTCGTGGCGGGCATCGCCCTCGTTGGTGTGGCGGGGTGGGCGCTCGCCACCGGGACGGAACGGCTGGGGGCGGCGCCGGGGCCTCTTGCCCTCGGGGCGGGTCTCTCCGGCCTCATCGTGATCGCGCTCTCGCGCATCATGCCGCGCAAGACCTGGCGCGGGGTGCAGGCCCTCGACCGCGTCAAGGGCTTCCGGGAGTTCCTCGAGCGCACCAGCAAGGACGAGCTTCGACGCCTGCCGCCCGACACCATGCACAAGTGGCTGGCCTGGGCCATCGCGCTGGGCGTGAGCGAGCGCTGGATCCACGCCTTCGACGGACTGCCCGTCAGCCAGCCCTCGTGGTACGTCTCCCGCGGCGGCTTCGACCTCGACGGCTTCGACCGGAGCCTCAGCCGCTTTTCCTCTGGCACCGAGCAGGCCCTGCTGACCTCCCGCCGGGGCGCGGGCGATTCCTGGAGCGGAAGCGGAGGGTTGTCCGGGGGATCCTCGGGCGGCGGCATGGGCGGCGGAGGCGGGGGCACCTTCTAAGGATTGGCCGCATCTCGTTTTTCGGGACGGGAGGGCTCCGTTTCTGGTAAAAAAACCAGGCCCCATGCGATATCTCCTGGGCCGACGTGCCGTGGCCTCTCTTCTGCTCTTGGCCGTGCTGGGTGCTGTCATCGCGCCCGCCGGGGCCCAGCAGTCGGAGACCGATGTCTTCGTGGCCCAGGCCATCCTGGCCTATGAGGACAAGCGATACGACGAGGCCCTGGGCTATCTCCGCGAGGCGGTCGACCAGGAGCCGAAGAACGTCGAGGCCTGGTACTACATGGGCCTCGTCTACATCGCCCAGCAGCGCATGGCCCAGGCCGCCGAGGCCCTGGAACGGGCGCGCGCGCTCACCCCCAACGACTTCTCCGTGCGCTTCCTCCTGGGCGTCGTGTACTTCTCCCAGGAGCGCTACGAGCTGGCCGAGCCCATCCTCGAGCAGTGCTTCCGCGAGCGGCCGAAGACCGAGGGTCTCGGCTACTACGTGGGCTTCATGCGATACCGCAAGAAACAGTACGCGCCGGCCGTCGAGGCGCTTCGCGCCGAGAGCTCAGAGAATCCGGCCATCCAGCAGCTCACCCGCTTCTACTCCGGCCTCGCCCTCGCCGTCATGGGACTTCCGGAGCGCGCCGCCGTCGAGCTGGACGCGGCGACTCGTGGCCTCACGGGCTCCGCCCTCACGGGCCCCGCCGAGCGTCTCCGCGACAGCTTCGCGGCCGGTGTTCCGGGAGGCAACCGCTTCCACGCGGAGCTCCGACTCGGCTTCACGTACGACACCAACGTCAAGGTCAACCCCGCGCCAAGCCATGATCCGATCGCGGAATCGCTTCGCTACCGCGCGACGGAGTCCCTGGGGGAGCTCGCCTCCCTGACCCTGTCCTACGACTGGCTCCGCTCCGGCCCCTGGGAATCTACCGTCGGCTATCAGTTCTTCGAGAACTACGTCAACAGCTTCCCGGACTTCAGCGTGCAGGATCATGTCGGGGTCCTGGGCATGACCTATCGAGGCGCCATCGAGACGGGGGCGCTGGCGGGGCGACGCTTCCTGCTCGGGTCGCAGTACGCCTACGACTACCAGACGCTGGGCGGCCAGCAGTTCCTCCAGCGTCACACGGGCACCGTGTTCGGCACCACGCAGTGGAATGCCTCCCCGGAAGGCAAGGCCTGGCTGCCCGCCAACGTGACCACGCCCATCGCTCGCGTCCAGGGGAAGATGTTCGCGAAGTTCTCCGACTTCCCCGCGCCTCCCGAGGAAGAGCGTAGCGGCATCAACTACATGATCGGTCTCTCGCACACCTTCTACTGGTCGGGAGACAAGCACTGGCTGAGGCTGGGATACCAGTGGGACATGGACGATACCGACGGACGCGACTTCCAGTACCGGGGCAATCGCATCCTGGCGGGGGTCCAGTACACGCTCCCCGGGTATGCGACGCGGCTCCGCTACGACCTGGACGTGCACTTCCGCAACTACCTGCACGCCAACGTGCTCCTGCCCATCCAGAATCCGGGCTCCACCCAGCGCGAGGACACCGAGCAGAACCACATCTTCAGGCTGGAGCAGCCGCTGCCCTGGCTGCTCAAGCAGGAAGGGGGCGCGACCCGGGCGCCCCTGACCCTCGCCGTGGAGTATCAGATCATCTCGGCGCAGTCCAACATCAAGGTCTTCCAGTACAACCGGAGCGTGCTGTCGGTGACCATCTCCTACCAGTACTGAGCCGGTCGCCGGGCGGCGACGGGGGGCGCTACTTGCCGCCGACCGTGACCTTGCTGCCCGCGCCGCTCACGGACACGAGCGCGCTGGTCGGGCTCACGTACTTGATGGCCCCGAGGCTCGGGTTCTTCACGGCGCCGTCGGCGATGGAGACGTTGGCGACGGTGGCTCCGTTCAGGAGAGCCACCGGGATCCCCCCGAACAGCGCGCAGGAGCCGCCGCACAGGTTGTTCGAGACGGAGAGCAGGTTGCCCCCCGTGCCCCCGAAGGCCACCAGGGCCCCGCCGATGCTGGCGAAGGATCCGCCGCTGACGCTCAGCAGCGGGCCGTTCAGGAGCGACAGCGTGCTGCCGTTGCTCAGGGTCAGCAGGTTGCCCGTCACGGTCAGCCCGCTCCCGCCCGTCACGTTCACGAGGGCGCCGCGGGAGACGACGAGCCGGCTGGCATCGAGGGCGACCAGGCTCGTCCCGTGGCTCGTGAGCCGGCTCTGGCCGCTCACCGCGATCGCATCCGAGGCGCTGGTCAGCTGGCTGCCCCGGAGGAGGGCGACTATGGGGGCCGAGGCCTCGAGCAGGGCCGCGTCGACCCGGAGCACCTGCTGGGTCGTGATCGTGGCGCCGTCGGCGGCGAGCAGCCCGCCGCCCGTCGTGAGCGGCGTGTCCGTCGCCACGGTCTGCCCCGTCAGGGGATCGACGGCCGTGCCGCTGCCCGCGAGGTCGAAGATCGCGATGTCGGTCCCGATCGCATGGTTACCACCGGTCAGAGAGACCAGGGGTTCAGTCGTCGTCGAGACGAAGCTTCCGCCGGGCAGCACCGAGAGCAGGCTCACGGGGGCCGCGAGATTGGTGTCGGTGGCACGGAGCAGCGGGCCGGCCAGGCTTGCCTTCGACCCTCCCGCCACGACCATCGCCGAATCGAAAGCCGCAGAGCCACCGTGATAGTCGAGCAGCGGATCAGGTCTCGTACGGCTCAGCGTCGCCCCGCCCTGGACCAGGTATAGCGGCGGGTCCTGAAGGACGGATACCTCATCGATCAGGACGCCACTTGGATAGACAGTGTCGCCCACGTCACCGACTTCGAAGACGACGGAGGCCTGGCCGGAGTTGGCCGGCGCCAGCCAGCTAAACGTGAGCGTCTTGAAGCCGGTATATCCCCACCCGCACGTCGCGCAATCTCCCCCTGCGCTGAAGCCGGCGACACCGACCTGCTGTTGCGAGACCTGGTTGGGGGTGAAGGCGCTGTTGACTGACAGTGTTGTCAACGTCGTCTCCCCCGTTCCTGTCTTGATCTTGACGTTGAACGTGTCGTTGAACGGGCTATTGCCCCCGTAGAGCGTGGGCCAGTACGGATACTCGTTGCTGACGAAGTTGTAGGTGGCCTTGACGGTGTAGAGCGTCCCGCCTGTGGCCTGGAAAGACTGGGACAGCGTGCTGAACTGGGTGAAGCGGCCACTCGGATCAAGCGAGCCGGGTAGAGAGCCTGGCCCACTCGAGATGAATCCCATGAACTGCCCTGCCGGAGCCGTGAAGGCTCCCAGGCTCGTGATCACCTGGCCGCCACCGCCCAGGCTCCATCCGGGAGGGAAGCTGCCCGATTCGAAGCCGCCATTGCTCAGCTTCTCGCCCTTCAGGGTGCTCTGGACGTTCGGGAGCCCAACGGGCGGGATGATCTGAGCCTGGCATCCCGAGGTGCAGCCCTGGATCTTCGTGCCAGCCTCGCTGCTTTCCGGCGCGAGGGCCGCCGCCAGGGCCATCAGCTTGTTCGTCTCCTGGTTAATCAGTGCTTCCCGGCCCTGGCGGACACCAACGACCAGGGGCGCCGTGAACCCAGCCAGCTTCTGGCTCATCTGCTGCACAGTGACGGATTGGGTGTTGCCCAGGAAGGCTCCAACCACTGGAACCGAGCGGAACGGGGTCAGCTGGGTGCCCTGGCCGAGATTTGCCCTCGGAGCCACGTCCACCGCCCCGTTGACGCAGGTCACGAGCGTATTGGCGGCCAGAGGACCCGGCGTCCCCTGGGCCCCCTGCTGCGTCACCTCCACCACGAACACGGTGCCGCGCACCGCGGCCACGGCGTTGGGGGTGTGCACCTCGAGCCGCTCCCCGGGCTGCATGCGCTGCTTGGCCACGCCCACCGCGATCTTGCCCGAGGTGAGGTTGATCGTCGTCTTGCCCAGCTCCTCGGTGATGGTCAGCACCGACAGCTCGCGGATGGTCACGATCGCCTTGCCGCCCATCAGCACCTTGACGATGGACTCCTCGCCCGTCTGGATCCGGTCCCGGTCGAACACCGCGTCCTTGAACTTCAGGGGCAGCGCCCCCGGCCCGCTTGCCCGCGCCACGCTGGCCTGTCCCTGCAGCGTCGTCACCACCCCCAGCTCCGGCGCCTGAGCCCAGGACACGACGGGAGTGAGGAAGATGGGGATAACCACGAGGAATCGAATCAGGCGGATCAGGTTCTTCGAACTACGAGGACCACTCGGCCACCTACCGCGGCTGGCTGCCAGACCGTCCCTCATCCCTGCTCCCTCCCCGCTGACTGTCACGTTGATCCGGGAGTGGCTGACCGCGCCGCATGCGCTGCGCTTAGCTGGCCTTTCCCTTGAAATGTTCGCGCGCGTTAGTAGCATCAGCGATGCCACCCGCCAACCACGCGAAAACGCGCCGATCCCGTCACATCATTCGGGGAAGTCGTGGGCATCGTGCCCGAGGGAATGCCACCCCGCCTGGGTGATCTGCCCCGAGGGCCCCGCCCGAGCACAAGACCGCGACGACGGATCGAGCCGAGCAGAGGGAAAAAATGTTCCACTCACCCCGCGACCCGGCGGGATGGACGGCTGAGACACGCTGCTGGCACAATCCGGGAGCGCTCGGCCGCCAAGCCTCGAAAGGACAACCGTGCCCGACCGACCGAAGCCCGTGAGCGACGGAACCCTGCCCCGCGAGTTCTACACGCGCGCCAATGTGCTCACGGTCGCGCGCCAGCTCCTCGGCCGACTGCTCGTCGTTCGCTCCCGCGACGGGACCCGTGTGTCGGGGATCATCGTGGAGACCGAGGCGTACCGGGGGCCGGAGGATCGCGCCTCGCATGCCTACGGCGGCCGGCGGACCAACCGCACGGAGACGATGTACCGGACCGGCGGCACGGCCTACGTGTACTTCGTGTACGGCATGTACCATCAGTTCAACGTCGTCACCAATGTCCGCGACGCCCCCCACGCCGTGCTCGTGCGAGCGCTCGAGCCCGTCGAGGGAATCGCCCGGATGCGCCGCCGACGGCCCGGCCGGGCGGATCATGACCTGACCAATGGCCCGGGCAAGCTCTGCGCCGCCCTGGGCATCAGTCGGAGCCTCGATGGCGCCGATCTGCTCGGCCCTCGTGTCTGGCTCGAGGAAGGGCGCCGGGAGGTCCGGGCCTCGCAGATCGCTGTCGGCCCGCGTGTCGGCATCGACTACGCGCAGGAGTGGGCCGACAAGCCCTGGCGCTTCTGGATCAAGGGCAATCCCTACGTGAGCCGGTCGGCGACCCGGCGCTTGACTCCCCGCCCGCGGTCATCCTAGGCTCGTGGCGGCGGGGGTGGATGACCCCCGGCACTCGGTCTGACTCAGGAGGGCGCCCAGTGACGCTGACATTTCGGAAGCTTCACCCGTGCTTCGTGGCCGAGGTGAGCCCGGTCGATCTGCGCCGGGTTCACGATCCCGAGACCCTGGGCCAGATCCGGGCGGGAATGGACGAATACGCCGTCCTCGTGTTCCGGGATCAACCCTTCGCCGACGACGAGCAGCTCGCGTTCGCCCAGCGCCTGGACGGCGTGCTCCACACCAAGCTGGGGATCAGCGCGCTGCAGAAGAATCGCCTGGGCAACGAGGCGCTCGGCGACATCTCGAATCTCGACGAGAGCGGCGAGATCATGCGCTCCGACAATCGCCGCCGCATGTACGGGCTCGGCAATCGCCTGTGGCACACCGACGCCTCCTTCCAGGATCCCCCGGGACGCTACTCGATGCTCTCGGCCAAGGTCGTGCCGCCCGTGGACGCCGACACGGAATTCGCCGACACGCGGGCCGCCTACGACGCGCTGCCCGAGGAGGAGAAGCGGCGGCTCGAGGGACTCCGCGTCCACCACTCCATCGCCTACTCGCGCCAGACCCTCGGCTTCGAGTTTTCCCAGGGCGAGCAAGACGCCCTGCAGGGCGCCATCCATCCCCTCGTCCGCACCATCCCCCGCTCGCACCGCCGCTCACTGTACGTCGCGTCCCACGCCTCCCGGATCATCGACTGGCCAGTGCCCGAGGGGCGGCTCCTGCTTCGCGATCTGATCGAGCACGCGACGCAGGCGGAGTTCGTCTATCGGCACAGCTGGCGCGTGGGAGACCTCGTCATCTGGGACAACCGCGCCACCATGCATCGCGCGCGGCCCTTCGACGACACCAAGTATCGTCGCGAGCTGCGCCGGGTCACGACCCTGGACATCGAGCAGCCCGCCCCTGTCGTGACGCGCTCCTGAACGGCGGGACCCCGTCCATGCTGACGACCACCGTCGTCGGCAGCTATCCGCAGCCTCGCTGGCTGCTCAACCACGAGGTCTTGACGTCGAACGCGGTCCCGCGCATCCGCATGCGCGAGATGTGGCGCGTCGCCGAGCCCTACCTGGAGGAGGCGCAGGACGACGCGGTCCGCCTCGCCGTGCGCGACATGGAGCGGGCCGGCATCGACATCGTGACCGATGGAGAGCAGCGCCGCGAGAGCTACTTCAATCAATTCGCCACCGCGCTCGACGGCCTCGACCTCGACCGGCCCGGGACGGCGATCAATCGTCGCGGCAAGCCTCAGCAGGTGCCCCGAGTGGTGGGGCCCATCGCGCGCGCCCGTCCGGTCCTCACGCGCGACGCGCGATTCCTCCGCAGCGTCACCGCGCGGCGAATCAAGGTGACGATTCCTGGACCCTTCACCATGACCCAGCTCGCCCAGGACGACTATTACGGGGACGCAGAGAAGCTGGCCATGGCCTACGCGGCCGCCGTCAACGCCGAGGTCCGGGAGCTCGAGCCCCTCGTCGATGTGATCCAGCTCGACGAGCCCTACATGCAAGCCCAGCCCGACAAGGCGCGCGCGTACGCGGTGCCGGCCATCGATCGCGCCCTCGCCGGTCTACGCAAGACCACCGTGGTGCACCTGTGCTTCGGCTACGCCTTCGCGGTCAAGGACAAGCCGAGCGGGTACTCGTTCCTCCCGGAGCTGGACCGCTGTACGGCGGATCAGATCTCGATCGAGGCAGCCCAGCCGGGGCTGGACCTATCGGTGCTGGCCGCGCTGCCCACGAAGACGATCGTCCTCGGCGTCCTCGACCTGGGCGCACCCGAGGCGGAGCAGGCCGCCGTGGTCGCGAGGCGTGTCTGCCAGGCGCTCGAGCACGCGATGCCCGAGCGCCTGGTCATCGCGCCCGATTGTGGAATGAAGCATCTCTCCCGGGATCTGGCGCTCGCGAAGCTCCGAGCGATGGTGGCCGGCGTGAGGCTGGTGGCAGGCCATTCGACTGCTTCGCGAGGTTGAGTTCGAATTCGCTGACTTGCACGCGAATTGGTGACCCCGGCGGGATTCGAACCCGCGATCTCGACCTTGAAAGGGTCGCGTCCTGGGCCAGGCTAGACGACGGGGTCCACACCATTGCGCTACATCAGC
>QHSC01000094.1 GCA_003220345.1 Candidatus Rokuibacteriota bacterium
CTCGTTGCGCTATGGCTCTTCACGCGCGCGCTGGGCCGGAAGGAGCTGACGTCGCTGGGCCAGAGCGGGAAGAGGTCTGGCGTCAGCCTGGGTGCCGGCGGCACGGCGGGGGCGTGGGCTCTCGCCGCACTCCTCCTGGCTCCCGCGCTCCTTCCCCAGGTGGGCGTCCTCCTCCTCTCCGTCTCAAGGGAATGGGGCCCGACGATATTCCCGAGCGCGTACACCGCGGACCACTACCGCGAGGTTCTCTGGCGAACCCCGCACTATCTCTGGAACACGCTCCGCTACGCCATCTTGGCGGCTTGCGTCGACATGGTGCTGGGCACCGTGATCGCCTGGCTCTTACTGAGAGGCCGCACGCGGGGAGCCGGGTGGCTTCATGCTCTCGCCATCGTGCCGCTCGCCGTGCCTGGCGTCGTCCTGGCTTTGGGATATCTGCGCATGTTCCACGGCTGGAGCCTGCCGGGTCTCGGCGCGCCCCTGACCTCGACCTGGCTCGTACTCGTGGTGGTCTACGCAGTGGGACGTCTGCCGTACACGGTGCGCGGCAGCTATGCGGCGCTCCAGGCGCTGCCGCCCGCGTTCGAAGAGGCGGCCCAGGGTCTCGGGGCCAGCCGGGCGCGCGCGTTCGGCAGGGTGACCGTCCCGCTCGTGACGCGTGGTCTTCTCGTGGGCGGCCTCTTGGCCTTCGTGAGCGCCGCCTCCGACCTCTCGTCCACCTTGCTCCTGGTGTCGCGCCCCGAGCTGGGGACGCTCTCCTACGGCGCCTTCGTCTCGATGAACGAAGCCGGTGGTCGTGGCCCCGGCGCCGCTCTTGGCGTGCTGGTCATCGCGATCGTGGCCGCGGGCACCGGGGTCGCCGCGCGGCTCGCGCTTCGCGCCGCCGCCACGACGAGGAGCTGAGGCGATGGCGTCCGCGCGGGGGCGGGGACTCTGGGCCCTGCCCCTGTCCATGTTCATCGGCACCTTCGCCTGGTCGTTCATCCAGGTCAGCCTGCCTTTCTATATCGGCAAGATCTCCACGCTGGACGCGACGGCGACCCTGCGGTGGACCGGATGGATCCTCGGCGTCAGCTCGCTCGTCACCATGGTCATGGCGCCGTTCTCCGCGCGCATCTTCGGAGAGAAGAATCCCAAGCGCTCGTACGTCGCCACCCAGATGCTCCAGGGCGGGGGCTTCTTTCTCATGGCCGTCTCCCGGACGCTTCTCCAGCTCTTCTTCTCGCGGATGCTCCTGGGCTTCATGGGTGCGGTCTCCACCTTCGCCTTCATCATGGTGGGACGGAGCGGCGGAGACATCCGGCGCGGTATCTCCGCCATCCAGTCGGGTATGACTCTGGGTCAGGTGCTGGGACCGGCCGTGGGCGCCCTCGTGGCGGCGCGCCTGGGCTTTCGGCTCTCCTTCGTGATCGCGGGCTTCATGCTCTGGGCATGCTCGGCTCTGGTGGGCTGGGGCGTCCCCACGCGGCAGCCGCAGGAGCACGCGCGCGACCGCGCCCAGACCACATCCGTCCGTGAGATCGCCACGGTATGTCTGCTCGTGCTGGCGGGCTCGACCCAGATATTTTTCCTCACCTCCATCTTGCCGACGATCCTTCCGCCCCTCGGCGTCCCAACCGCCATGACCCTCGAGGTGGGCGGGTTCCTGATCATGGCCACGGGTCTGGCCGCGGCCATCGGCGCCATGGCCGCGCCGCGCATCGGCGAGATCGTGGGCGATCGGACCACCATCGTCTGGTTTCTCGCCGCCTCCTCGCTCTTGCTGGGGGCGCTCGCCCTGGCCCCGGGTGTGTGGAGCTTCGCCATCGTGCGGTTCTTTCAAGTGCTGTGCATCGCGCCGATCTTTCCCCTCTCGGTGGCCGGCATCGCGCAGCGGGCATCCGGAATGTCGATCGGCATCGTGAACTCGTCACGGATTGCGGGTGGGTTCATCGGGCCCGTGCTCGCCACCACGCTGCTCGCGTGGCTGTCGCCGGCCGCGGTCTATCTGACCGTGGCCGCGTTCGGGCTGCTGGTGGCGCCCCTCGTGGCCAGTCTCGGTCTTCGGGGCCGCGGCGGGAAGGAGGCGATGTGATGACCAAGGACGGGACGGTGGTCCGGGTATCGGAAGCGCGCATGGAAGGCGTGGGCAAGCGCTACGGGGGCACGTGGGCCGTTCGCGACATCTCGCTCTCCATCCGTCCCGGCGAGTTCTACACGCTCCTGGGTCCCTCGGGCAGCGGCAAGACCACGCTGCTCCGGATGCTCGCGGGGTTCATCACGCCCGACGAGGGGCGCATCGTGGTGGACGACGAGCCCATCGACGATGTGCCGCCCTGGAAGCGCAACCTGGGCATGGTCTTCCGCGACTACGCCCTCTGGCCCCACCTGAGCGTGTTCGAGAACGTGGCCTTCGGGCTCCGCGAGCGCGGCGCGCGGGGTGGCGATGGCGCGTACTCTCGTCGTCCAGCCCCGGCTCCTGCTTCTCGACGAGCCGCTCTCCGAGCTGGACGCGCAGCCCCGCGCCCGCATGCGCCTCGAGCTCGCGCGCCTGCATCGCGAGGTCGGCATCACCACGCTGTACGTCACCCATGACCAGGCCGAGGCGCTCTCGCTGTCCACCCGCATCGGGGTGGTGTCGGGCGGCTCCCTCATCCAGGAGGGGAAGCCCGAGGAGATCTACTGGAAGCCGCGCAACGCGTTCGTCGCCGAGTTCGTGGGCGCGGCCAATCTCGTGCCCGTTCGCGTGACCGAGCTGCGTGAGATGGGCGTGGTGGTGGAGACGGCGGGCGGCGCGCGCCTGCCTGTCTCTTCGGGCGCGCACACGTGGACGGCGGGCGCGCGCGCCCTTCTCTGTCTCCGGCCCGAGGCGCTGCGGGTGGAGGAGGCGGCTCTCGCCCCCGGAGGCATTCCGGGCACGGTGGCCGGCCACGTGTTCGAAGGCTCGCGCCAGCTCTACGACGTCGACATTCCCGGGGCGACGGTCAGGGTCGAGATGATCACCTCCGCCCTCGTGGGCCGGAGCTTTCGCCTGGGCGATGAGGTCAAGATCGAGGTGTCCCCCGAGACTTCCGTCCTCCTCCCCGACGAGCGGCCCGCCCCGTGATATCTTCTGGGCCGGAGGATCTCTTTCATGACCAACGAGCTGACGCCGGCCGAACTCAAGGCGCGCCTGGACGAGCGCGCCCCGGTCGTGCTCCTCGACGTGCGCCAGGACTGGGAGACCAAGCTCTGCCGGCTGGCGAACGCCGTCCACATCCCCATCGAGGAGATCGAGCACAGGACCGATGAGCTCAACTCCGCCGACGAGATCGTCGTGTACTGCCATCAGGGAGTGCGCAGCGCCGCCGTGGCCGAGTATCTGCGGAGCCTGGGCTTCGGCAACGTGAAGAACCTGGCGGGCGGTCTCGACGCCTGGGCGCGAAGCATCGATCCCTCGATGCGCCGGTACTAAATGCCTCTAGTTCGAGTGGAGCGCCGGGGTCGCTGCGCGTGGGTGACCCTCGACCGCCCCCCGCTCAACCTCTTCACGCTCGAGCTCATCGCGGCCGTGCGTGAGACGTTCGACACCCTCGCGCGCGATGCCGGCGTGGGCGCGGCGGTGCTGACGGGAGCGGGCCGCGTCTTCACGGCGGGCATGCAGGTGCAGGTGCTGCATGACCTCACGCCCGCCTCCGCCAAGGCCCTCATTACCTCCCTGCACGAGGCCATCCACGCCGTCCACGAGGCGCCCTTTCCCACGATCGCCATGGTCAACGGCGCCTGTCTCGGCGCCGGCTTCGAGCTTGCCATGGCCTGCGACATCCGCACCGCCGCCGCCGGCGCGCGGCTGGGATTGCCGGAGGTCAAGGTGGGCGTGCCCTCGGTGATCGAAGCGGCCCTCCTGCCCGCCCTCGTCGGTCCCGGGCGCGCGGCGGAGATCCTCCTGACGGGCGAGCCCGTGGACGCCGCCCAGGCGCTCGACTGGGGTCTCGTCAACCGTGTCGCCGCGCCGGACAAGCTCGAGGCCGTGACGGCGGAGATGGCGCAGCTGATCCTCGCGTGCGCGCCGGGCGCCATCCGCCTCCAGAAGGAGCTGATCGTGCGGTGGCGAAACGCGGATCTCTCCTCGGCCATCCGCTTCGGCATCAACGCCTTCGCCCAGAGCTACGCCACGGGCGAGCCCCGCGAGGCGACCCTCGCCTTCCTCGAGAAGCGCCGGCCGAAGTTCGAGTAGGGCCATGCTCAAGGCGGTGACCTTCGATTTCTGGGAAACGCTCGTGCAGGATTCGGCGGAGAACCTGCGCCGCCAGCGGAGGCTCCGCATCGAGGCCCTCCACCGGGCCGTCCGTCGAGCCGGCTGCGAGCTCGAGGAGTCGCTGGTCGTGGAGGCCTACGATCGCTCGGAGCGCGTGCTCACCGAGAGCTTCTGGAGCCAGGATCGCGATCCGCGCATCGAGGAGCAGGTGCGGCTCGTGCTCGAGATCGTCTCCCCGAGCGTCTGCGAGACGATGCCCTCCGCGCACTTCGAGGAGGCGCTCGCCGGCTACATCGAGCCCGTGCTGCGTCTCCCGCCCGCCCTGTGCCCGGGGGCGGACGAAGCCGTGCGTGCGCTTGCCGCGCGCGGGATCGCCCTCGGGATCGTGTCGAACACGGGCCGCACGCCCGGCATCATCCTGAGGAAGATCCTCGAACGCTACGACCTCCTGCGTCACTTCTCCGTCATCTCGTATTCCGACGAAGTCGGCTACCGCAAGCCCGACGCCGAGATATTCCGCCGCACCCTCGCCGGCCTCGCCACCGAGCCGCGCCACGCCGCGCATGTCGGCGACAACCCCATCGCCGATGTCCAGGGCGCCCAGGGCATCGGGATGCGTGGGATTCACTTCGCGGCCGCGGGCACATCCGGCGCCGCGCATGCCGATCTCGTGGTCACCGATCTTCGCCAGCTCGTCGATCGCCTCCTCGATACCTGAGCATCGCCGGCGACCGAGAACGTGGCCGTTCGACTCGAGCGTCCCCGTTTCGTGTTGCGTCACGGAAGTGTCACGCGTAAGATCGACGCCCGTCATGGATGTGGCCGCCCTCAGGGCAAAAATTCGCGATATCAAGGATTTCCCCACCGAAGGCATTCTCTTCAAGGACATCACCACGCTGCTCAAGGATGGTCCGGCCTGGACGTCGGTGATCGAGCATCTGGCCGCCCGGCATGGCCGAGGCAGCGTGGACGTGGTGGTGGGTGTGGAGTCGCGAGGCTTCATCTTCGGCGGCGCGCTCGCGCAGCAGCTGGGGGCAGGGTTCGTCCCCGTGCGCAAGAGGGGCAAGCTGCCTTCGCGGGTGATCGAGGAAGAGTACGAGCTCGAGTATGGCCGAGACGTCCTCGCCATTCACGAGGACGCCATCCGTCAGGGCCAGAAGGTCCTGGTCGTGGACGACCTGCTCGCCACGGGCGGCACCATGGCCGCCACGCTTCGCCTCATCGAGCGCCTGGGCGGCGTCGTGGTAGCCGCGGAGTTCCTCATCGAGCTCAGGTTCCTCAAGGGACGTGATCGGCTGAAAGGCTACCGCGTCGAGTCGCTCATCCAGTACGACTAAGGAATCCGCATGGATGGTCCGTTGAGCGAGAGCACCATGGCGCGCCCGGGCCTTTGGGGGGGCGACCCTGGGCCGCATCGTTTCGTGGGGCGTGGCGGGGGTCGATCCGGATATCATGGGCATAGGGTCGGCGCCGGCCTCGCGGCAGGCGCTGCATCGGGCCGGCCTCGGGGTGCAGGAGCTCGACCTCGTCGAGATCAATGAAGCCTTCGCCGCGCAATACCTCGCGGTGGAGCGGGAGCTGGGGGTGGAGGCACTCGATGACTAGATCGATCCGGACGATCGCGTGGGCGCTCCCGTTCCTGCTGGTCGGCGCGGCCGCGCCGGCCGCCGCGGAAGAGCTTCGTCAGGGCCTCAACGCTCCGCTGATTCTCCAGATGCTGTCACGGCCCGCCGACAAGCCCGAGACGATCATGAAGGAGGGCCTCCGTCGCGACGCCGAGCTCTACAAGGTGACGTGCCCCTCGGAGGGACAGGTGATGCCGGACGGCTCGGTCCGCTACGGCAGCATGGACGGGGCCTCCGTCACGGTGACGATCAAGAACCCGTGCCCGCCGGGCGATATCGCCCACGAGATGGCTGTCCCGCTGCCCGGCCGCGGCCGCAGGTAGCCGTACCGCCGCTCCGCGCTGTTCGCTCCGCGCACCAGGGAGGTCGTTCGAGCATGGCCATCAAGCAGGTCGGCGTCATCGGCTGCGGGCTCATGGGCTCCGGCATCGCGCAGGTCTCGGCACAGGCGGGGTTCCCCACCATCGTGATCGAAGCCAATCAGGGTTTCCTCGACAAGGGTCTCGCGGGTATCCGCAAGAGCCTGGAGGCGCAGGTGGCCAAGGCGAAGATGGAGGCTCGCGCCAAGGACGAGACGCTCGGGCGGATCAAGGGCTCGATCCAGTTCGAGGACCTCAAGGACTGCGATCTCGTCATCGAGGCGATCACGGAGAACCAGACCCTCAAGAACGAGACCTTCGCCAGGCTGGACACCATCTGCCGGCCGCACGCCCTGCTCGCCTCGAACACCTCGTCGTGCACGATCACGGCCATGGCCGCCGCGACGGGGCGGCCCGGGCAGGTGCTGGGGCTGCACTTCTTCAACCCGGTTCCCTTGATGAAGCTGGTGGAGGTCGTGCAGTCGATCCTGACCGACGACACCAGCGTGAGCACGGCCTACGAGTGGGTGCAGGCAGTGGGCAAGGTGCCCGTGAAGACCAAGGACTCCACGGCCTTTATCGTGAACCGCCTGCTCGTGCCGTATCTTCTCGACGCCATCCGCGTCTACGAGGGCGGGCTCGCCACCCTCGAGGACATCGACCAGGCCATGAAGCTGGGCTGCGGTTACCCCATGGGCCCCTTCACCCTGCTCGACCTCGTCGGACTCGACACGACCATGTTCGTGGCGGAAGTCATGTTCGAGGAGTTCCGCGAGGCCCGCTATGCCCCGCCCCCGCTCCTCAAGCGCATGGTCATGGCCGGGCGCCTGGGACGGAAGTCCGGCCGGGGCTTCTACGATTACACGCAGAGATAGATAGCCGACGCCTCGGGGCCAGGACGCCCTCCATGCAGAATCTCTTCTACCTCACCGACGAGCAGCGGGCGATCCGCGATCTGGCTCGCGACGTCGCGCGCGAGCGGATCGCTCCCCGGGCCGCGCACGTCGACGAGACGGGCGAATACCCTCAGGAGCAGCTGGCGGCCCTCGCCAAGCAGGGCCTCATGGGGCTGCACATCCCCGAGGAGTACGGGGGCAGCGCGGCGGGCGCGCTGGCCTTCTGTCTCGCGGCCGAGGAAGTCGCCTGGGCCTGCGCCTCGACGTCGACCATCTTCCTCGTGCAGAACCTGGGCGGCTATCCCATCCTCTTCGCCGGCACCGAGGAGCAGAAGCGCCACTACCTCCCGCGCATCGCCGCGGGCGAGATCACCGCCGCGTTCTCGCTCTCGGAGTCCGGCTCGGGCTCCGATGCGGCCGCGGTCAGCTGCACCGCCGTGCGGAAGGGTGATCGATACATCGTCAACGGATCCAAGATGTGGGTGACCAACGGCTCTCACGCCGGCGTCATCACGGTCTTCGTGACCACGGACCGGGCCAAGCGCGCCAAGGGCGTCACCGCCCTTCTCGTCGAGCCCGGCCTGAAGGGATTCAGCGTGGGCAAGCCGGAGAGGAAGCTCGGAATTCACGGGAGCCCGACGGTGGCGCTGCACTTCACCGACTGCGAGGTGCCCGTGGCCAATCGCCTCGGCGACGAGGGGCAGGGGTTCCCGGTCGCCATGCGGACGCTGCAGCAGTCGCGGCCCACCATCGGCGCCCAGGCCGTGGGCATCGGCCAGGCCGCGCTCGATGCCGCGGTGTCCTACGCCCGCGAGCGGCGCGCCTTCGACCAGCCCATCGGCGCCTTCCAGGGCATCCAGTTCATGCTCGCGGACATGGCCATTGCCGTGCACGCCTCACGCTTGACCGTGCATTACGCGGCCGGGCTCATCGATCGAGGGGAGACGCAGACGGCGATGGAGTCCTCCTTCGCCAAGTGCCTGGCCTCGGACAGCGCCATGAAGGTGGCCACGGACGCCGTGCAGGTGCTGGGTGGCTACGGGTATACGCGGGAGTTCCCCGTCGAGCGGTTCATGCGGGACGCCAAGATCACCCAGATCTACGAAGGCACCAACCAGATCCAGCGCCTGGTCATCGCCCAGCATCTCCTGGGCAAGCTCTGACGCGCGCAGCCTCGGCAAGAATCCACGGAGAGAATCTCGAGGAGGGATCCACATGAGCGAGCACGGCTCGACGATTCGTCTGCCCCGCCGCAGCTTTCTCACTGCAGGCGGAGCGGCGGCCGGCGCGGTGATGCTGGGATTTCCCGCCGTCCTGCGGTCCCAGCCCAAGACGATCAAGATCGGCGCCGTCCATCCGGTGACGGGCGGCCTCGCGGAGATCGGTCAGGCTTGCCGACTGGGCGCTCAGATGGGGGTGGACGCGGTCAATGCCGCGGGCGGCGTCAAGTCCATGGGCGGGGCCAGGCTCGAGCTCTTGCTCGGCGACTCGCAGACCAATCCCGATGTGGCGCGCACCGAGGCGGAGCGCCTCATCAACGCGGGGGCGGTGATCCTGACGGGTGCCTTCCACTCGCAGCACACCGCGGCCATCGTGCCCGTGGCCCAGCAGAAGCGGGTGCCCTTCCTCATCGACATCTCCGCGGCGGATGCCATCACGGCCAACGTGGCCAAGTCCGTCAAGGAAGGACAGCAGAAGGTCCAGTACGTGTACCGGCTCTTCATCACCACGGCCGCCTTCGGACGCAAGGCCGTGCAGTTCATGACCGAGATCTTCGCGGACGCCAAGGTCACCCCCAAGCGCGTGGTCGTCATCTACAGCAATGACCTCTTCGGCCAGACCCAGACGCGCCAGTTTCAGGCCGCGGTGGACGCGCTCAGGCCGCCCTTCGCCATCGTGGAGACGATCGCCTTCCCGGAGAACACGCAGGATCTTTCCACCGAGGTGTCCAGGGTCAAGGCCGCCAAGCCGGACGTGATCGCTCCCGTGGTGCGGGCCACGAGCGGCATCCTTCTCCTGCAGGAGCTGGCCAAGCAGCGCGTGGAGGCGATGGGGGTCATCAGCCCCGGCACCCCGGGCTTCTACGAGAAGGGGCAGATCGACCAGCTCAAGGAGCTGATCGAGAACGTGATGGACAATGTTCCCTGGGTGAACTTCAAGAACCCGCGCGCCGTCAAGATCGGCGAGGAGTACGGCAAGCGCTCCGGAGGCAAGACCTTCGACACCAACTCCGGCTACTCCTACGAGGCCATGGAGGTCATGGCCGACGTCTTCGAGCGTGCCAAGACGACGGAGGCCGACGCAGTGGTGGAGGCGATCAAGAGGACGAGCTTCAAGGATCCCATCATGGTCTCGAGCGGGCCGGTGGTCTTCAACGACCTCGGCGACAACCTCAATGCCTCGACGGCCATGATCCAGATCCGCGAGCAGAAGCCTCAAGTCGTGTGGCCCCGGGACGCCGCGCAGACCCGATACGTCTTTCCGGTGAAGAAGTAGATTTCGCCGCTTCGAGCGCCGGCTTTGCCGGCGCAACTCCTAGGGGGGGAGGCTTCGGAAGGGGGGCGAAGCCCCCCTTCGAGTATAAAGTACCGGACAGTCCATGGACCTCGTGCTGATCGCCCAGGGCCTTCTCAACGGCCTCCTGTTCGGAGGCGTCTACAGCCTCATGGCGGTGGGCCTGACCCTGATCTTCGGCGTCATGCGCGTGGTCAACTTCGCCCACGGCGACATGATGGTCTGGGGCATGTACCTGGCCTTCCTGCTCGCCACGCGCCTCGGGCTCGATCCCTACGCGGGCTTTCCCCTGTGCGCGGCCGCCCTCTTCGCCCTGGGCTTCGTCGTGCAGCGCCGACTGGTCAACCGCATCATCGACGCCCCGCACGAGATGCAGATCCTCCTCATGCTCGGCATCGCCCTCGTGCTGGAAAATGGAGCCCTCGTGGTCTTCGGCCCCGACCCCCGGCGCGTGAAGTCCTTCCTCGCTCTCTCCACCGTCTGGCTGGGTCCGCTCTTCGTGGACGTGGCGCGGCTCGTGACGTTCCTGCTCGCCGGCGCGCTCACGGGACTCCTGTATCTCTTCCTGTTCAGGACGGATCTCGGGCGCAGCATGCGGGCGGCCGCCGACAATCCATACGGGGCCGCCGTCATCGGCACAGATGTCCGACGCGTGTACGCGGTGGCCTTCGGCATCGGCGCGGCCTGCGTAGGGGCAGCGGGCGCCCTCGTGGCGCCCTTCTATCCCTTTCAGCCTTCCGTGGGGCTCGGAGCGAGCGTGACGTCGTTCAACATCGTCATCATCGGCGGGATGGGCAGCCTGCCCGGGGCCTTCCTCGGCGGCCTTCTCGTGGCGGTGGCCGAATCTCTCGGCGCCGTCTTCCTCTCGCCGTCGTTGAAGGAGCTCGTCTCCTTCTCCCTGCTCATCTTGATCCTCCTCTTCAGGCCGGCCGGCCTCTTCGGGGGCAAGGTCGCGTGAGGCTCTGGCCCCTCGCTCTCGCCCTGGCCGCCCTCGCCGCTCTGCCTCCCTTCATCGGCTCGTACGCGGTCACCCTCTTCACCCTGATCTTCTTCTACGCCTACCTGGGCCAGGCCTGGAACATCCTCGGGGGATACGCGGGACAGCTCTCCGCCGGCCACGCGGCCTTCGTGGGCATCGGCGCCTACGTCACTGCCGTCCTGTCGCTCCGGGTGGGCCTTACCCCCTGGATCGGCATGTTCGTGGGCGCAGCCGCGGCAGCGCTGCTGGGCGCCATCATCGGCTACCTGGGCTTCCGCTTCGGGCTGCGCGGCTTCTACTTCGTGCTTCTCACCGTGGCCTTCGCCGAAGTCTGCCGGATCATCGCGCTGAACACCGAGGCAGTGGGCGGCGCGGTCGGGCTCTACATCACGTTCACGGGCAATCCCGCCCAGTTCCAGTTTCAGAACCCCCGGGCCTACTACTACATCGCGCTCGTCCTGATGACCGGCGCCACCGTCGTCGTGTGGCGGCTGGAGCAGTCGCGCCTCGGCGCCTACCTGGTCGCCATCCGGGAGGACGAGCAGGCGGCCGAGGCCCTCGGCATCGACGCCTTCCGGTGCAAGCTGCTCGCGAGCGTGCTCTCCGCCTTCCTCACGGGGATCGGCGGGGCCTTCTACGCCTTCTATCAATTCTCGCTCCAGCCCAGCACGCTCTTCGGCATCCCGCTTTCCGTGGAGATCATCATCCGTCCGATCGTGGGCGGCGCGGGCACGCCGCTGGGGCCGGTCCTCGGCTCCTTCATCCTCTCCCCGCTCGCCGAGCTCTCCCGGAGCTACTTCGCGGCCACCGGCTGGTCGGGCGGCCATCTGATCGTGTACGGCTCGCTCCTCATCGCCGTGGTGCTCTTCCTGCCCCAGGGCGCCGCTCCCTTCGTGGCGCGCCTCGCGCGATCGTGGAGGATGGCGCGCTGAGCCTGCTCGAGGTGCGCGGGCTCTCCAAGCGCTTCGGAGGCCTCCTCGCCGTGGAGGGCCTCGACCTGACCGTGGCCGACGGCGAGATGGTCGGCCTCATCGGACCCAACGGGGCCGGGAAGACCACCGTCTTCAACCTGCTCTCGGGGTTTCTCGCTCCCGACGCGGGCGAGATCCGGTTCCGCGAGCGGCGCCTCGGGGGGCTCAAGCCGCACGACATCTGCCGGCTCGGCCTCGCGCGCACCTTCCAGATCGTGCGACCCTTCGCGCGGCTCTCCGTGCTCGACAACGTCAAGGTCGCCGCGCTGGCCCGCCATCCCGCCATGGCGGATGCGCTCGCCGCGGCGCGGGCGGTCCTGGAGCGGGTGGCGCTCGTCGACCGGGCCTCCGAGCTCGCCTCGAGCCTCACCCTGGCCGACCGCAAGCGGCTCGAGCTGGCCCGAGCGCTCGCCACGGAGCCCACGCTCCTCTTGCTCGACGAGGTGATGGCCGGGCTCAACGCCACCGAGATCGAGGCCATGGTCCGCCTCATCGGCGCCATCAACGCGGGGGGGATCTCCGTCCTCCTCATCGAGCACAACATGCGGGCCGTCATGTCCCTCTCGCACCGGATCATCGTGCTGTCCTTCGGGGAGAAGATCGCCGAGGGCACTCCGCGCGCCGTGGCCACCGACCGCCGGGTCATCGAGGCCTATCTCGGAGACGAGTATGTCCATCCTGCTGCGCATTGACGGCATCCAGGTCGGCTACGGAGACATGACGGCTGTGCACGAAGCCTCGCTCGAGGTCCGCCAGGGCGAGACGGTGGCTCTCATCGGCGGCAACGGGGCGGGCAAGACCACGACCCTGCGCGCCGTGTCGGGGCTCCTGCCTCTCCGCCGCGGGCACATCGAGCTCGACGGGCGGCGCCTCGACGGCCTCGGCACGGCCGACATCGTCGGGCTCGGCGTCGCGCACGTGCCCGAGGGGCGCCAGCTCTTCCCGACCATGACCGTCAGGGAGAACCTCGAGCTCGGGGCCCGATCGAGCGAGGCCCGGCGGCAGCGTATCGAGACGCTACATTGGGTGTTCGAGCTGTTCCCCCGGCTCTCCGAGCGCCAGGGGCAGCTGGCGGGCACACTGTCGGGAGGAGAGCAGCAGATGTGCGCCATCGGCCGTGGCCTCATGGCCAAGCCACGACTTCTCATGCTCGACGAGCCGAGCCTGGGTCTCGCCCCCGTGATGGTCAAGCTCATCTTCGACGATCTCGAGCGCATCAATGCGGAAGGGCTGACCATCCTCCTCGTCGAGCAGAACGTGCTGCGCTCGCTGCAGCTCTGCCACCGGGGCTATGTCCTGGAAAACGGGCGGATCACGCTGGAAGGCTCTCGCGAGAGCCTGCTCCAGAGCCCACATATCAAGCAGGCCTACCTGGGTTTGTAGCAGGAGTCGTAGCAGGGGTTGTAGGCGTGTCCTCAGCCGCCGCACCCGGTCCCTGGCCACGAAAGGTGGCACCCAGGCTCCAGGAAAGTTGCCGTTTCGGGCACTTACGCATATGCTGGTCACGCCGGGAGTTGCTCGTTCCCGGAAGCCGTCCATGCGCTTCTCGACACGGCATCTTCTCTTCCTGGTGGCCCTGGCCACGCTGGTTCTCAGCGGCCTGGGCATGGGTGGGGTCGCGGTCACCCTGCGGCATCTCTCCTTCGCCCGCCAGGAGGCGGCGGCGCGAGGTCAGGAGACCGCGGGGCTCCTCATCGCCGACGCGCAGGCGGCCTTGCGCCGCGAGGCCGGCCTCCTGGCTCGGGACGCGGCCCTCGTGGAGGGCGTGGCGAAGCGCGACTGGGCCACCCTCGTCCGAGGTGTATCACCCCGGCTGACCGATCTGACCCTCGAAGGCATCGCCGATCTCGTCGTCATTCTCGACGAGACGGGCAGCGTCATTCTCCAGGCCCCGCCCCAGACGCAATCCGCGCTCGCGAATCCGATGGCGCTGGCCACGGCGCCGCCCTCGCTGATCTCCGTGGGTGATCGCCCATACATCATCGCGTCCGCTCAGGTGCGGCTACCGGGGGAGAGCCCCAACGGCTTCGTCCTCGTGGCGCGGCGGCTCGAAAATATCGCGCCGGCTCTCGGCAGTCCCGACCGGCCCGCTCTCGTCTTCATCGAAGGTGACCGCAGCGTTGCCATCGGTCTGGGGGCTCCCGCGCAGATCGACTGGTCCCGGGCCACGGCCTCGGGACGCCTGATCCTGCCCGATGGCCGCGCCTACCTCGTGCGACCGGCCAGCCAGGCCATGGTCTCGTCAACAGGGCAGGGCCGGCTCTGGGTGCTGTCGGGCGATGTCGGCGCCTCCCAGCGGTCGAAGCTCCTGGCCTGGCTCGGCGGCCTCGGGGTGATTGCCCTGGCGAGCGCGGTGGCTGCGCTAGTTCTCGCCCGTCCCTCGCGGGGAGGCCGGGCGAGCAAGACCACCCCGTTCATACCCTTCGAGACGCAAGACCCCGACGCCGAGCTCCAGCGTCGTAACCGCGAGCTCGAGGCCCTCAACGCCGTTGCCCTCAGCATGGGCCGTTCCGCCGACGTACTGGCCACGGCGGGAGAGATGCTTGACGTGGTCCGCGCGCTGGCCCAGATGGATGTGGGCGCCGTGCACCGAGTCGACTCCTCTGCGGGCACCCTGACGACGATCGCCCAGCGCGGACTCTCGCCCGAGTTCGCCGAGCAGATCCGCGTGAGGCCGCTGGACGGTTCCTATGTCGGCGAGGCGGCGCGGACGGGGCGGCTCATCGTGACCCACATCGATCCCGCCTCGATCACCGATCCCAAGCTGACCCGGCTCCAGGCGACGCGGGCCCATCGCAGCCAGCTCGCTCTCCCCATTCCCGTCAAGGGCAGGACGTGGGGGGTCATGTCGCTCATCTCGCAGGAGCGCCGCGACTTCCCGCAGGAGGAAGTCAAGGTCCTCGAGTCCGTGGCTCACCAGATCGGCCAGGTGGTCGAGCGGTCCATGCTCCTCGCCGAGATGGAAGAGCAGAGCCGCCGCCTCGAGACCCTCGCGGAGAGCGGCCACGCCCTCACGGCGGCCCGCTCCCTGGGAGATGTGCTGAACGCCGTCGTGAGCGCCGCGCGCCGGCTCGTCTCCGACGGGGCCGCCCGCCTTGCCCTCGTGGAAGGCGACCGGCTGGTGTTCCGCGCCGAGGCGGGCCTGCGCGGCAGCGCGCCCGCGGAGATCGTGGAGAGCCTGGGCATGGGTGAGGGCCTCGCCGGGCGCGCGGCCCAGAATCGCGCCCCCACCGTGTGCGAGCGAATCGAGGACGATCTGGATCTGGCCGGCCGCTCCTGGCTCCTGGCGGAAGGCTTTGTGGCGGGGATAGCTCTGCCCCTTCTCGTGCGCGACCGGCTCGTGGGCTCCCTGACCATGCTCACGCGCGCTCCCGACGCTTTCGAGCCGAAAGACATGGACCTCCTGCTCTCCTTTGCCAGTCACGCCGCCATCGCCATCGACAATGCCCAGCTCTTCGCCCAGGAGCAGGCGAGCGCCGCCCGCTATCGCGCCCTCTTCGAGATCAGCCGCGCCCTCGCCACGGACCTCGAGGCCGATCCCATCCTGGACGCCATCGTGGAGCGCTGTCAGAGTCTGACGGGCGCGGCGGCGGCGGGCATCTTCCGCGTCGACCCCGAGACGCACTCCATCGGCTATCTGCGCGCGGCGGGCGTCTCCCAGGAGTTCGTGACGAGCCTGCGCGTGCGCGTGGGTGAGGGGACGGCCGGCCGGGCCATTCGCGAGCGGGCGCCCGTGTGGACGGAGGACATCCTGAACGACCCGACCATCCCGCTCGATGAGGCCACGCGGCAGCTCGTCGAGCACGAGGGCTACCGGAGCGTGCTCACCGTGCCCGTCCTCATCAAGGGCGAGCCCTGGGGCGGCATCACCATGTACTGGTGGGAGCCCCACGCGCTCTCGGCGGCGGAGGTCGAGGTGATGACTGCGCTCGCCGACCAGGCGGCGGTGGCCATCGAGAACGCCCGGCTCTTTGCCGACGAGCGGAGCGGCCGCGCGTATCTCTCCGCCCTCCTCGAGGTCAACAAGAAGATCGGCGCCCTCGGCCCCACCGACGCCCTCCTGACCTCGGTGGCCGAAGAGGCCATGCGGCTGCTGGACCTCGACAACGCTGGATTCCGGCTGCTCGAAGGCGATGAGCTGGTGGTGGCGGGACTCGCCGGGACCGCGCCGGAGACGATGCTGCGAGCGCGAATCAAGGTGGACGAGGGCCAGAGTCTCGCCGGGCATGTCGTGGCGACCAGGGCGGCTGTCATCGGTGAGCTCGCCGAGCTGCCGGCCATGACGCCCGAGGTGATGGCGGCCGATCGCCGCCTCGGCTACACGCACTACATGGCTGTCCCCCTCCGCGTGGGCGAGCGCATCATCGGCGTGCTGACGTTCCGCGCTCGGCGGCTCTTCACTCGGCGCGACCAGGAGGTGGCCGAGGCATTCACCGGCCAGGCGGCGATCGCGCTCGAGCATTCGCGGCTCTTCCGGGAGGCGGCCCAGCAGGCCGAGCGTCTCCGCTCGCTCGCGCGTGTCAACCAGCTCATCTCCTCCTCGCTGGACACGGACGAGGTCCTGGGGGGGATCGCGCGGGCCGCCGCCGCCCTCATGGGCGTGCCTGTCGTGTCCGTGTGGGTGGCCGACGGCGACACGGAGAGCTTGAGCGTGCGCGCCTTCTCGGATGCCGCCATGGGCGAGGCCTTCCCGCTGCGGACCATCGCGTTCGGGCAGGGCTCCATCGGCTTGGTCGCCCTGCATCGCCAGCCTCTCTCGATCCCGAACATGGTGGACGACCCGCGCCTGCTCGGCGAGGATTGGTGGCGCGAGCACGCGCTCACGAGCTTCCTCGGCATGCCGATCGTGCTCCAGGATCGGCTCCTCGGCGTGGTCGCCCTCTGCGGGCGGGCGCCCTTCCGGCTCGACGCCGACGAGCGTGAGCTCCTCGAGAGCTTCGTCGCGCAGGCCGCGGTGGCCATCCGCAACGCGGGACTCTATGCCCAGACGGCCCAGCGCCTGGAGCAGACCCGGGCCTTGCTCCAAGTGGCCGAGATCCTGAACGCCTCGCTCGATCCCAAGCAGATGCTGAAGCGCGCCTGCGCCAAGATCGCCCAGGTCTGCCGCGTCGATCGCTGCTCGGTGGAGCGCTGGACCGAGGATGGCGTCACGCCGCTCATGTCCCAGTACGCCGACGGTCGCCGGGACTCCGTCATGTGGAAGCGATTCACGGAGCTGCGCTCGCATACTCCCGCCGACGTACCCGCCTATGCCCAGCTCATCAGCACGCTCCGGCCCGTCGTAATCGCGGATGTGGCGGAGACGCAGCTCCTTCCGCGCGACTGGGTAGAGGGATTCGGCTTCAAGACCTGCATGATCGTGCCCCTCATCCGCCAGGGCCGCGTGATGGGGGCCATCCAGCTCGACTACACCGACCGCCAGCCACCCTGGGAGCCCTGGCAGGCCGATCTGGCCGTGACCATTGCAGGCCAGCTCGCGCTTGCCCTCGACAACACGCGGGTCTATGCCGAGGCGCAGGAGCGGCTCCGTGAGACCACGACCGTCCTCGCGGTGAGCCGGGCCCTGTCCGAGATCGACGCGCCGGACCAGGTCATGCGCAGCGTGGCGCGCGAGGCTGGCCGGACCTTTGGCGCCGACATGGCGGGTGTCTACCGGTTCGACCCCAAGCAAGAGGCGCTCGTGCCCGCGGCGGGCTGGCACGTGCCCAAGGACCTCCTCCAGCTTTTCATGACGCGCCCCTTCCGGCTCGACGGCATGCCCGCCCTCGGCGAGGCCTGGCGCTCGGGCCGCGCGGCCTGGTCGTCCGATGTCAGGAACGACCCGGGCTTTGCCCAGGCCATCTTCGAGGATCTCGAGCCCCATGCCGTGCTCTTCGCGCCCACCATGGCCCATGGCGCGCCGGTGGGCGCCGTCTTCCTCATCTGGTGGGGCGCCGGGCGGGAGTTCACGGCCCAGGAAGTGCGGCTCATCGAGGGCGTGGCCGCGCAGGTCGGCCTCGCCATGGAGAATGCCGAGCTCGCGCGTCAGACCCGGCTCCGGCTGGAGGAGACGGAGGCGCTGCTCGCCGAGCTGTCCGTCCTGCACGATCTCTCGCGCACGGTCACGGGCCAGCTCCACCAGGAGGACGTGGTCGAAGCCATCCAGCGCCAGGTCGCGCGGCTCCTCGACATCCGCAACATGATCCTCGCCGTGACCGACGAGGCCACGGGAGACCTCGTTCCGCTTCTCCTCCTTCGTGACGGCGCGCGGGTGCTCAACCCGCCGCCGCTCAGCAGCGCGGAGCGGAGAGGCCTCGCCTCGCTCGTCGCGGAGTCCGGCCGCTCGATCCGCACGGACGACTACCTCGGCGAGTGCCGACGGCGGGGAGTGGAGGCGGGCCAATCCCCCGTGCCCATGCGGCACTGGATCGGCGTGCCCATGCTCGCGGGCACGCAGGTGGTCGGAGTGCTCGCCCTTCGCAGCGTGGAGCGTCGGTTCACGGAAGACGACGAGCGGGTGCTGAGCAATCTGGCCGGCCTGGCCGCCCTCGCCTTGCGCAGCGCGCGTCTCTACCAGGACCGGACGCGGGCCTACGAAGAGCTGGCCCAGGCCCAGGATCAGCTCGTCCGGAGCGAGAAGCTGCGCGCTCTCGGCGAGATGGCCTCGGGCGTCGCCCACGACTTCAACAATCTCCTCGCGGCCATTCTCGGGCGCGCCCAGCTCCTGCTCCAGAAGGTGGAGGATCCCACCGCGCGGCAGTGGCTGCAGATCATCGAGCGCTCGGCCGCCGACGGCGCAAGGACAGTCCGGCGCCTGCAGGAGTTCACGCGCATCCGGCGAGATCAGCCCGCGGTGGCCGTCGACCTCAACCAGGTCGTGCGGGACGCGCTCGAGATCACGGAGGCGTCCTGGCGCCTGGAGCCGCCGCGCCGAGGGATTCACGTCCAGGTCGTCTCCAAGCTCGAGCCCGATCTGCCCACGACGATCGGCGACCCCTCCGAGCTGCGCGAGGTCATGACCAACCTGATCCTGAACGCTGTCGATGCCATGCCGCGCGGCGGGACGCTCACCCTCGCCACCGCCAAGCGGAACGACAAGCTGGAGATCCGGATCACGGACACGGGCGTGGGCATTCCGGAGGCGGTGCGGAGCAAGATCTTCGATCCCTTCTTCACGACCAAGGGGCCGAAGGGCACCGGCCTCGGCCTCTCCATGACGTACGGCATCCTCTCGCGACACGGCGCCACCATCTCCGTCGACAGCGTCGAGGGCCGCGGGACGACCTTCGCCATGCTCTTCCCCGCGGGCACGGCGGCCAGGGCTCCCGCCCCCGAGGCCCAGCCCGCGCCCGCGGTCTCCTCGCTCCGCTGCCTGGTCGTGGACGACGAAGAGGCGGTGGGCGACGTGGTCGCTGACGTGCTGCGCTCGGCCGGGCACACGGCGGAGGTCGCGCGGAGCGCGGCCGAGGGACTCTCGAGGATCAAGGCGGAGCCCTTCGACCTCGTCTTCAGCGATCTGAGCATGCCCGGCATGACGGGGTGGGAGCTGGCTCGCACCGTGCAGGAGATTCTCCCCGGGATGCCCGTTGTTCTCGTGAGCGGCTACGCCGTCGAGGTCAGCCCCGAGGAGCTGCAGGCCAGCGGCGTCCACGCCGTTCTCGCCAAGCCCATCAACATCAAGGAAGTCCTGGGAGTCGCCGCGGCCCTTCGGCCCCCGAGCGCGCGGTGACGAGCCCCATCATCGCCGACGCGGTGCGGGCTCTCGTGGAGCGGCGTAACCTCTCCAGGGTCGAAGCGGCGGGAGCCATGGACGCCATCATGTCCGGTGCCGCCACCAATGCGCAGATCGCGGCCTTTCTCGTCGCGCTCCGGATGAAGGGCGAGACGGTCGAGGAGCTGATCGGCTTCGCGCAGGTGATGCGGCAGAAGGTCGTTCGCGTCCGCACGCGCGGGGACGAGGTGGCGGGTCTCACCGGCACCGACCGCGAGATGCTCATCGACACCTGCGGCACGGGCGGCGACGCCTCCGGCACCTTCAATGTCTCCACCGCCACGGCCTTCGTGGTGGCGGGGGCGGGACTGAAAGTCGCCAAGCACGGCAACCGCTCGTCCTCCACCTTGTGCGGATCGGCCGACGTGGTGGAGGCCCTCGGGATCAGCCTCGAGCTCACCCCCGCGCAGGTGGGCCGCTGCATCGACGAGATCGGCATCGGGTTCATGTATGCCCCTCTCCTGCACACGGCCATGAAGCACGTGATGCCGGCCCGTCGTGAGATCGGTGTCCGGACCGTCTTCAATCTCCTGGGGCCGCTGACGAATCCCGCCGGCGCGAACGCCCAGCTGATCGGTGTCGCCTCGGCGGGCCTGACGGAGCCCCTGGCCCGCGTGCTCGCGGAGCTCGGCACCATCCGGGCGTTCGTCGTCCACGGCGCCGACGGGCTCGACGAGATCTCCAACACCGGCGAGAGCCAGATCTCCGAGGTGCACGAGGGGGTGGTGCGGAGCTCGCGCGTGCGCCCCGAGGACTTCGGCCTGCCCCGCGCGACGATCCGTGATCTCCGGGGCGGCGACCGCGGCGAGAACGCCCAGATCATCCGCCTCGTGCTCGGAGGCGAGCCCGGCCCGCGACGGGACATCGTCCTCATGAACGCGGCGGCGGCCCTGGTGGCGGGAGGCAAGGCGCGCGACCTCAAGGAGGGCGTGGGGATGGCATCCCAGTCCATCGACTCGGGCGCGGCCGCGTCGAAGCTCGCCGCCCTCGTGGAGCGCTCACAGAGCCTCGCCGCCAACTAGTAGCGGAACACTCGTGCTCGTGAGGGCATGAGCCTTACTTCGTCAGACTCTTCGCGCGGTCGAACAGCCATTGACCCGGGCCGGGGCCCCCGGTTACAATGGCCTTGGTTGCCGTAACTGCCGGTCGTTCCTTCTGAAATCCCGTTCCGTAGCTCGACGACGGCGTTGAGCGGCTACCAGAGTTCTAGAAGACCGGCCAGGAGCCCGGAGGCGGAGATGCGAAGGACGGTGCCGCGCTATCACCAGATCGCCGAGGCTCTGCGCGCGCGCATCAGCGCGGGCGGCCTGACGGCGGGGCAGCGTCTCGACAATCAACGCCAGCTCGCCCAGTCCTTCGGAGTGACGCTCATGACGCTCCGCCAGGCCCTCGACGTGCTCGCGCGCGAGGGCCTGATCACGCGCCGCCACGGCCTCGGCACCTTCGTGGCGCCCCCGCCCGTCGACTACGACATCCTCCAGTTCAGGACGCTCGCGGGGGATCTCAGCGCCGTGGGCGAGGACGTGGCGACCCGGTTTCTCCGCAGCCGCTTCGGGCGGGCCGATCGGCGCGTGGCGCAGGAGCTGGGCCTGGCCGAGGGCGCGCGGATGTTCGTCCTCGAGCGGCTCCGCCTCGTGGACGGCCAGCCGCTGTCCTTCCAGGTCTCGCACCTGCCCGCGGCCATCGGCGAAGAGGCGGCCAAGGCGGATCTGACCGTGACCCCGCTCCGCCACGTCCTCTCCTTCAAGCTCGGCATCGAGATCACCGCCGCTCGCGAGACCGTGTCCGCGGAGCCGCTGCCCGCGCGGGCGGCCCGAGAGCTCGGCTGCGCGGCGGGCGCTCCCTGCTTCCGCTCGGACCGCGTCTCCACCGACGCGGAGCGCCGTCCCATCGTCTACGACCGTGTCTTCATCCCCGGCGATCGCTTCCGCATCACGCGGCAACTCCACTACGACAGGAGTGCGACAGCATGAAGATCCTCGTCATGATCAAGCAGGTGCCGGACACGGCGACCCAGGTGAAGGTCTCTTCGGATCCGAAGGCCATCGATACGGCCGGCATCACCTGGATCGTCTCTCCCTACGACGAGTTCGCCGTCGAGGAGGCGCTCCGCATCAAGGAGAAGCGGGGACAGGGCGAAGTGGTTGCCGTCACCCTGGGCCCGGAGCGCGCCAAGGAGGCCCTGCGGTCCTGCCTCGCCATGGGCGTCGATCGCGCCGTCCATCTCAACGATCCCACCTGGGAGCAGGCCGACACCCTCCTCACCGCGCGCGCGCTCGCGGCCGTGATCAAGCAGGAGCAGGCCGCCCTCGCCCTCTTCGGCCGCCAGGCCATCGACGACGACATGGGCGCGGTGGGCGCGGCGGTGGCCGAGCTGCTCGGCTGGCCGTGCGCGTCCTGGATCATGGAGGAGTCGGTGGACGAGGCGGGCAAGACGATCCGCGTCGGGCGCCAGGTGGAAGGCGGACTGGAGATCTTCGATCTGCCGCTCCCCGCCGCCGTGTCGGCGCAGAAGGGCCTGAACGAACCCCGCTATCCGACGCTCAAGGGCATCATGGGAGCCAAGAAGAAGGAGATCAAGGACGTCAAGGCCGCGGATCTCGGCCTGGCTTCCGAGGCGCCCGCCCTGTCCGTGGTCAAGCTCGAAGCGCTCCCGCCGCGTCCGCCGGGACGCATCATTCCCGGCGACCCCGCGGAGGCGGCCAAGGCCCTCGTGAAGGCCCTTCGCGAAGACGCCAAAGCAATCTAACCCTGCTAGGAGACGACAACGACATGGCCGGCGCGATCTGGTGCGTGGTTGAGGACGACAGGCAGGGCAATCCCAAGAAGGTGATGGCCGAGGTACTGGGCGAAGCCTCGCGGCTGGCTTCGCCGCTGACCGGCCAGGCGGAGGCGGTGTGGCTCACCGACAAGGCGACGGAGGCGGGCATCAAGCAGCTCGGTGAGTGGGGCGCCAAGCGCGTGCTTCTCGTCGAGAACGCCGGTCTCGCGCCGTATCGCGGCGAGGTGTGGGCGCCCGTGCTCGCCGAGTTGGTGCAGAAGGAGTCGCCGCAGGCCGTCTTCGGCGCGGTGACGACGAGGCAGCGCGAGGTCATGGCGCGCCTGGCCGCGCGGCTGGGCGCCGGGCTCGCCGCCGATGTCGTGGCCCTCGCGGTCGAGGACGGCAAGCTCGTCGCCACGCGGCCCGTCTACGCGGGCAAGCTGCTCTCGAAGATGACCTGGGCCAAGACGCCGTGGCTCGCCACGCTCAGGCCCAATGTCTTCAAGCCGGCAGAGGCCCAGTCGGGGGCGGCGGCCGCGGTGGACAAGCCGGCGGCCACGGTGCCCGCGCCCGCCATGAGCCTCGTGGAGCGGCGGGAGGAGTCCTCCACCGGTCTTCCCGAGCTGGCCGAGGCCGAGATCGTGGTGTCAGGCGGCCGCGGGCTCAAGGGACCGGAGAACTTCGTCATCCTGGAATCCCTCGCCAAGGTGCTGGGGGCGGCGGTGGGTGCTTCGCGCGCAGCCGTCGACGCGGGCTGGCGGCCCCACCGCTTCCAGATCGGGCAGACGGGGCGGACCATCTCGCCGAAGCTGTATCTGGGATTCGGTATCTCGGGCGCCATCCAGCACCTGGCGGGTATGCGCACCTCCAAGGTGATCTGCGCCATCAACAAGGACCCCGAGGCGCCGATCTTCAAGATCGCCGACTTCGGCATCGTGGGCGATCTCTTCGAGGTCGCCCCGGCCCTCGAGCAAGAGTTCAAGAAGCTGTTGGAGAAGTAGCCGGATACGGAGCGGCGAGCATGGATCTCGAGCTGACTGACGAGCAACGGATGATCCAGGACGTGGCGCGCGATTTCGCCGAGAAGGAGCTGCGGCCCATCGCGGGGATCATCGACCGCGAGGCACGCTTTCCCCGGGAGACCGTTCGCCGCATGGGTGAGCTCGGGCTCATGGGCATCTGCGTCCCCGAGGCGTGGGGGGGCAGCGGCGGCGATGCCGTGGGCTACACCGTGGCCGTCGAGGAAGTCTCTCGCGGCTGCGCCTCGCACGGTGTGATCATGTCGGTGAACAACTCACTCTACTGCGCCCCCGTGTGGGAGCGCGGAACCGACGAGCAGAAGCGCCGCTTCCTCGCGCCGTTCGCCTCCGGCGCCAAGCTCGGCTGCTTCTCTTTGACGGAGCCGGAAGCCGGGTCGGACGCCACCAACCAGCACACGCGGGCCGAGCGCGAGGGCGAGATCTACGTGCTGAACGGCCGGAAGATCTTCGTCACCAATGGGCGCGAGGCGCACGCCGCCCTGGTCTTCGCCCAGACCGACCCGGATGGTGCCCACCACGGGATCAGCGCCTTCCTCGTGGAGAAGGGGACGCCCGGCTTCACGGTGGTCAAGACGGAAGAGAAGCTCGGGATCCGGGCCTCGGACACCGCTGAGTTCCTCTTCGAGAACTGCCGGGTGCCCGTGGCGGACCGCCTCGGCGACGAGGGCGAAGGATTCAAGATCGCCCTCGGCAGCCTCGACGGCGGACGCATCGGCATCGCGGCCCAGGCCGTGGGCATCGCGGTGGCGGCCTACGACGCATCGCTGGCCTACGCGCGCGAGCGCAAGAGCTTCGGCGTGCCCATCGGCGAGCACCAGATGGTGCAGTGGATGCTGGCGGACATGGCCACGGCCATAGAGGCGGCGCGCCTTCTCACGCGGCGGGCGGCTTTTCTCGAGGACAGGGGCCTGCCCTTCGGTCCCGAGGCGTCCATGGCCAAGCTCTTCGCCTCCGAGATGGCCATGCGGGTGACCACGGACGCCATTCAGGTCCACGGCGGCTACGGGTTCATCACGGAGTACCCGGTGGAGCGGCACTTCCGGGACGCCAAGATCACCCAGCTCTACGAGGGGACGTCGCAGATCCAGAAGCTCGTCATCGCTCGACACCTTCTCGGCGGTCAGGCGCAGGCAGCATAAGCAGTTCGAGCTGAGACGTGGCCGACGAGCCGCAAGCGAGGAGCACGGCGAGGCGAGTGCTGAGAGAGAGGAGCGACATGGCTGACGACAAGGAGCGCTGGGAAAAGGAAACGTACGGGCACTCCGTCCGGCGCTCCCCCGAGCGGGACGTGCCGTACGAGACCCTCTCGGGCATTCCCGTCCGGCCGCTCTACACCCCCGCGGACCTCGCGGGCTGGCGCTACGAGGACAAGCTCGGCTTCCCGGGCGAGTTCCCGTACACGCGCGGGCCCTATCCCTCCATGTACCGCGGCAAGCTCTGGACCATGCGCATGTTCGCCGGCTTCGGCCGTCCCGAAGACACCAACGCCCGCTTCAAGTACCTCCTCGAGCAGGGGCAGACGGGCCTCAGCACCGCGTTCGACATGCCCGCCCTCATGGGGTACGACGCCGATCATCTGCGCGCGAGGGGCGAGGTGGGACGCGAGGGGGTGTCCGTCTCGACGCTCGCGGACTTCGAGGTCCTCTTCCGCGACATTCCGCTCGATCGCGTCACCACGTCGATGACCATCAACTGCACGGCCTCGGTGGCCCTCGCCATGTACCTGGCTCTGGCCGACCAGCAGGGCGTGTCGTGGGACAGGATCGGCGGCACCATGCAGAACGACATGCTCAAGGAATTCATCGCCCAGAAGGAGTGGATCTCGCCGCCGGAGTCCGCCGTCCGCATCGTGGTGGACACCATCGAGTTCTGCGCGCGGCACGTGCCGAAGTTCAATCCCGTCTCCATTTCCGGCTATCACATCCGGGAGGCCGGCTCCACGGCCGTGCAGGAGCTCGCCTTCACGCTCGCCGACGGCTTCGGCTACGTGCAGGCCTGCGTGGAGCGGGGGCTCGACGTGGACGATTTCGCGCCGCGTCTGTCGTTCTTCTTCGACATCCACAACGATTTCTTCGAGGAGATCGCCAAGCTGCGGGCGGCCCGGCGCATCTGGGCCACCGCGATGCGGGACCGCTTCGGCGCCAAGAAGGCCGAGTCCATGCGGCTGCGCACGCACACGCAGACGGCCGGCGTGTCGGCCACCGCCCAGCAGCCCCTCAACAACATCGCGCGGGTGGCCATCCAGGCGCTCGCCGCGGTGCTCGGAGGGGCGCAGTCCCTTCACACCAACTCCTTCGACGAGGTGCTGGCCCTGCCCACGGAGGAGGCGGTGACGGTGGCCCTGCGCACCCAGCAGATCATCGCCGAGGAGACGGGGGCGACCCTGACCATCGACCCCCTCGGCGGCGCGTACTTCCTCGAGTCCCTCACCGACACGATGGAGGCGCAGGCCATGGCCTACATCCGCAAGATCGACGAGCTGGGCGGCATCATCCGGGCCATCGACACGGGCTATCCCCAGCACGAGATCGCCGACGCGGCCTACGGGTACCAGCTCATGGACGACCGCGGCCGGAAGGTCGTGGTCGGCGTCAACAAGTACGTGATGGCGAGCGAGAAGCCCGTCGAGTACCTCAAGCTCGACGAGGCGATGGAGCGCGAGCAGATCGAGAGCGTGAGGGCGCGAAAGGCATCGCGCGATATTACAAAGGTGGAGCGGCGGCTCAAGCAGCTCGCGGAGGCGTGCCGGAACGGCCACAACGTGATGCCCGTCCTCGTGGACGCGGTCAAGGACTACGTTTCCCTGGGCGAAGTGTCCGACGTGTACCGGCAGGTCTTCGGTCTCTACCGGGAACCGATCATCTTCTAGAAGGAGTAGGACCATGTCCGACGCGATCAGGGTGGTCAAGGCGTCCACGCACAAGCCGAAGCCGAAGGATGCCGAGCTGGGCTTCGGAAATGTCTTCACCGACCACATGTTCGTGGCGGACTTCCAGGAGGAGAAGGGCTGGTACGACCCGCGGGTCGAGCCTTACGGGGTCCTGCCCCTCGATCCCGCGGCCGCCGTGCTGCACTATGCCCAGGCCGTCTTCGATGGCCTCAAGGCCTTCCGGGGCGTCGATGGCAAGATCCGTCTCTTCCGCCCGCAGAAGCACGTGGAGCGCCTCAACAACTCCGCCAGGCACATGTGCATCCCGCCCCTGGACCCCGAGCTCGCCCTGAGGTCGCTCGTGACCCTCGTGGGGATCGAGCGCGAGTGGGTGCCCAAGGCCATCGGCACGTCGCTGTACATCCGGCCGACCATCATCGCCAGCGAGCCTTTTCTGGGCGTCCGGCCAGCCAAGTCGTACATCTACTTCGTCATCCTCTCGCCCGTGGGCGCCTACTACCCGGAGGGCATGGCCCCCGTCAAGATCCGCGTGGAGGAGCGGCACGTTCGCGCCGTGGAGGGCGGGCTGGGCGACGCCAAGACCGGCGCCAACTACGCGGCGAGCCTCATGGCCGGGGAGGAGGCCAAGCACGAGGGCTTCACCCAGGTCCTCTGGCTCGACGGCGTCCACCGGAAGTACATCGACGAGGTCGGGACCATGAACATCATGGTCAAGATCGCGGGCGAGGTGATCACGCCTCCGCTCACCGGCACCATCCTGCCGGGCGTGACCCGCGACTCTGTCCTCACGCTCCTGCGCGATTGGGGCAGCAAGGTCAGCGAGCGCCAGATCTCCATCGACGAGGTGGTGGACGCCGACACGGCCGGCACTCTGGAGGAGATCTTCGGCACCGGCACCGCCGCCGTCATCTCTCCCGTGGGCGAGCTCGCCTTCAAGGGCCGCCGCATGGTCATCAACGAGGGAAAGATCGGACCGACGACCCAGAAGCTCTACGACGCCATCGTGGGCATCCAGTACGGCAAGCTCCCGGACACGCGCAGCTGGACGGTGGAGGTCTAGTCGAGCGGCCGCCATGGCTGACTGTGTGTTCTGCATGATCCGTGACGGCAAGATCCCGTCCGCCAAGGTCTACGACGACCAGCGAACGCTTGCCTTCATGGACATCAATCCGCTGAGCCGCGGCCACTGCCTGGTGGTGCCCAAGGCCCACGCGGCCACGCTCTACGAGGCGGAGACGGAGGATCTCAAGGCCGCCATCGCGACGGCGAAGAAGGTAGCGGGCGCCATACGCAAGGCGCTGAATCCCGACGGGCTCAACCTGCTTCAGGCCAATGGAGCGGCGGCCTTCCAGTCCGTGCCACACTTTCACCTGCACCTCATCCCGCGGTGGACGAACGACGGGAAGGGGTTCGACTGGAAGGAAGTCCCAGGGAACCGGGAAGAGATCATGGGCACCGCGGACCGTATCCGCGCCATGTTCGGATAGTCATGGCCGAGGGAAATCTCGAAAGGCGCGAGTCATGAGCGAGCGGAAGATACGGCTCGTGGTCGCCAAGCCCGGGTTGGACGGGCATGATCGTGGCGCCAAGATCGTGGCGCGCGCGCTCCGCGACGCGGGCTTCGAAGTCATCTATACCGGTCTCCACCAGACGCCGGAGCAGATCGTGGCGACGGCCATCCAGGAAGACGCCGATGCGGTCGGACTCTCCGTCCTCTCGGGGGCCCACAATTACCTCTTCAAGCGCGTCCTCGAGCTGCTTCGCGAGAAGGGGGCAGAGGACATCGCCGTTTTCGGCGGCGGCATCATCCCGGCCGATGACATCGCCGCCCTCAAAGCCATGGGCGTCAAAGAGCTATTCACCCCCGGCGCCACAACCCAGGACATCATCCGCTTCGTCCGCGACAACATCCGGGCCACCGTATGATCTCTCGCCTCCACTTGACCGCACGCACCGTCGGCCGTCGGGGGGAGGCAGGATGCCGTCGCATGACCGCACGCACATTCGGCCGTCGGGAGGAGGCAGGGGGGTGCCGTCGGGAGCGAATCCGACGAGCCGTAGCGCGCCCCGAAGCGCAGGGCGTCTCCGCCGCGCGAGCCACCCTGCGCAGCAGGGCGGCGAGCGCACCCCCCGCCTCGGGGGGATGGGGGGGCAGGCGGAGGCGCCCGAGCGAGGTGGCGCGCGAGGCGAGGAGGTTTGAGCGGACGACGGCACCCCCCTGCCTTCTCCCGACCGCCGCCTCGCGCCTCCGAACTCAGCAAACTCACCCATGAACTTCGACCTGACACCGGAACAGCAGGCGGTGCGCAGCATGGCGCGGGAGTGGGCGCTGGCCGAGGTCGCTCCCGTGATCCACCACTTCGACGAGACGCACGAGTTCCCGCACGAGATCGTGCGCAGCCTGGGCAAGACGGGTCTTCTCGGCGCGCTGGTGCCCGAGGAGTATGGCGGCGCCGGACTCGACTATGTTTCGTACGCCCTCGCCGTCGAAGAGCTCAACCGCGTGGATGCCTCGGTGGGCATCACCATGTGGGCGCACAACTCGCTCTGCACCAACCACATCGTGCTGTTCGGCTCCTCCGCGCAGAAGGAGAGCTACCTGCCGCGCCTGGCGCGCGGGGAGGCGCTCGGCGCCTGGGGGTTGACCGAGCCCGGCTCCGGCTCCGATGCCGCGGCCATGAAGTCCCGCGCGGTGCGCGAGGGCGATCGCTTCGTGTTGAACGGCAGCAAGGCCTTCATCACCAATGCGGGCGTTGCCGAGGTCGCGGTAGTGATGGCCCTCACCGATCCCGCGCGCGGCAACAAGGGCGTCTCGGCCTTCATCCTCGATCGCGGCATGCCGGGTTTCGCGGTGGGGCGGCCCTACCGGAAGCTGGGGCTCCACGCCTCCAACACCGCCGAGCTCGTGTTCGACAACGTCAGCGTGGAGGCGGGCCGCCTGCTCGGCGAGCTCGGCATGGGCTTCGTCAACACCATGCAGGTGCTGGAGGGTGGGCGCATCGCCATGGCAGCCATGGCCGTGGGCATTGCCCAGGCCGCTCTCGACGAGGCGCTGGCCTACATGAAGCAGCGGAGCGCCTTCGGCAAGACCCTGGCCGAGTTCAACGGACTGCAGGGCATGATCGCCGACATGGGCACGGACGTGGAGGCGGCCCGACTCTTGACCCTGCGGGCCGCCGCTCTCAAGGATGCGGGCAAGCCGGCGAGAACGGCGGCCTCCATGGCCAAGGTGTTCGCGTCGGAGGTGGCCATGAAGGCGGCCACCAAGGCGCTCCAGATCCACGGGGGCGCCGGCTACATCACGGAGTTTCCCATCGAGCGCATCTTCCGCGACGCCAAGCTGACCGAGATCGGCGAGGGAACCTCCGAGATCCAGCGCATGGTCATCGCGCGGGATATCCTGGGCCTGCGCTAGATCGACACGGGAGGAATGCCATGGCCGAGTCGAGCGTGCTGTACGAGGTCGGGAGCGGCGTGGCCACGCTCACCCTGAATCGCCCCGCCGTCCTCAATGCGCTCGACCAGGTCATGGTTGCCGAGTTTGCCGATCGCGTGGAGGCGGCGGAGAAGGACGCCGACGTGTGGGTCGTGGTCGTGCGAGGGGCAGGGCGCGCCTTCTGCTCGGGCATGGACCGCCAGGCCCTCTCGGCCGGGCACATCGGCGACGCCTTCTACCGGCACTGGATCCGCGCCCTCAACTGCCTCGAGGACATGGACAAGCTGGTCGTCGGGGTCCTGCACGGCTACTCGATCGGCGGTGGGCTCCAGCTCGCGGTGGCGTGCGACCTTCGCATCGCCACCGATGATGCCGTGCTCGGGCTCGGCGCCACCCGCCACGGCCTCGTTCCCGACGGGTCCATTCTTCGTCTCGCCCGGATCATCGGAATGGGGCGCGCGAAGGAGCTCACGCTCCTCAATGACCACATCACGGCCGAGGCCGCGCTCGCCATGGGCCTCGTGAACTGGGTGGTGCCCCCCGCCCACCTGGACAGGAAGATCGAGGAGATCGTCGAGAAGGCCTTCCACGCCTCCCGCACCGCGACGGGGCACGCCAAGCGTCTGCTCCAGGCGTCCTTCCACACCGACCCCCGCGACATGATCGAGGAGATCGTGCGGGCACAAGCGGCCTGCCGGAGCTCGTGGGAGATCGAGGCTGCCAACCGCGCGTGGGACAGCGCGAAGAAGGACGTCCGCTTCTATCCCCCACCTACGTCCTAACCGCCGGTTAGAAGCCGGCGGTTTTTAGTGCCTGCTCGATGTGAGCGGGTGAGGACGTGCGAGTTCCGGCGTCGATCTCCCGCATGATCCCGACCACGGCCGCCGTTACAGGCGTGGCCACGCCCTTCTCTTTCCCCTTGGCCGCGATGTGGCCGTTCATGTACTCGATCTCCGAGCGGCGGCCCTTGATCACGTCCTGGGCCATGGAGGCGCGCCAGTTCCGAGAGGCATCCGCCTTCGGGGTCAGCAGCCGGTCGAGCTCCGCGTAGACGACGGGGTCATCGGCGGCGGCCCAGGTCTTGACGTCGGCCACCCCGAACTTGGGAATCGTGTAGCCGAGGGCCAGCCCCACGCGGGCCGACTCGGCGCCGAGGCGGATGGTGATCTCGCGGCCTCGAGCCTCGCGGGCGACCTCGAGGCTGCCCAGTCCGGTCATGGCCTGGACGGGGTTGCCCATGGCGTTGAGGCAGAGCTTGGACCAGCGCTCGCCCCAGAGATTGTCCGTGGGCCGGGCGCCGTCGACCACCGAGAGAATCTTCGCGAGCGACTCCACGCGCGGCGTGATGCGACCGTCGTGCTCGCCGGCCCGGAAGACCTCGTGTCCGGAGGCGCTGCCCTTCTCGCTGCCGCGCTCGACCTCACCCGACTTCCAGAGGGCCACGGAGATCCTCGACATGACGAGGCCGACCGCGCGCGAGACGCCTGCCACCGCGGCCACCGTCGGATCGTTCCAGCAATTCTGGGCGGAGACGACATAGCCCTCCGGCTTGAGATGGGGCACGGCGAGGTGCGTCGCCCACGCCGTGTCGTAGGCTTTCATGGCCACGATGGCGAAATCGAAGTCCTGGCCGAGGCTCTGCGCCTCGTGGACGTGGAGGGCCCGGGGGCGGGCCTCGAAGGGATCGTGCGGCCCGCTGAGGGCGATGCCGCGACTGCGGATCGCCTCCACCTGCTCCGGCCAGGGATCGATCAGGGTGACGTCGTGCTCCGCCCGGGAGAGGAAGCCGCCGAGATAGCTGCCAACCGCGCCTGCGCCGATGACGAGGATTCGTGAGCTCATGGCGCACATGATATCCGCTTGCACCGTCCCTGCGCCATCGCTATCATCGGCGGGCCATGCCGACCGATCTGATCCTCGAGACCGAGGGTCTGACCAAGGAATTCCGCGGCTTCCTCGCCGTCAAGGACGTGAGCCTCAGGGTCCGCCGGGGGACCATTCACGCCCTCATCGGCCCCAACGGGGCGGGGAAGACCACCTGCTTCAACTTGCTCACCCATTTCCTCACGCCCACGCGGGGACGCATCACCTTCAACGGCCGCGAGATCACCGGCTCCACGCCCGCCCACATCGCGCGGCTGGGCCTCGTCCGCTCCTTCCAGATCTCCGCCGTCTTCCCGCACCTGAGCGTGCTCGAGAATGTCCGGGTCGCCCTCCAGCGGCGGCGGGGGCGCTCCTTCGACTTCTGGCGATCGGAGCGGGTGCTGGAGGGGCTCGACGGCCGGGCCCTGGAGCTGATCGAGGCCGTGGGCCTCGCCGCCTTCGCGGCCACCCCCGCCGTGGAGCTGCCCTACGGGCGCAAGCGGGCGCTCGAGATCGCTACCACCCTCGCCCTCGATCCCGAGATGATGCTGCTCGACGAGCCGACGGCGGGTATGACCCACGAGGACGTGGAGCGCATCTCCGCCCTCATCCGGCAGGTCGCCGCGAACCGCACCGTGCTCATGGTCGAGCACAACCTCAGCGTGGTCGCCAATCTCTCCCACAGCATCACCGTGCTCGCCCGCGGCGAGATCCTGGCCGAGGGCGACTACGCCGCCGTCTCGAAGAACCCGGACGTCATCCAGGCGTACATGGGCTCCGGCCATGCCTGAGAGCTCGCTGCTCGAGGTGCGGGACCTCCACGCCTGGTATGGCGAGTCGCACATCCTGCACGGCGTCGGCTTCGAGGTGCGGGCGGGGGAGGTGGTGACGCTGCTCGGGCGCAACGGCGCCGGCAAGACCACCACGCTCAAATCCATCATGGGCATGGTGCCGCGGCGACAGGGCTCGATCCGCTTCGACGGGCACGAGCTCGTGGCCCTGCCCTCGAACCGCATTGCGCGCCTCGGCCTCGCCTTCTGCCCCGAGGAGCGGGGAATCTTCTCGAGCCTCAACGTCGAGGAGAACCTTCTGCTCCCCCCGGAGGTCCGCCCGGGCGGGCTTCCCCTCGACGGGGTCTTCGGTCTCTTCCCGAATCTCAAGGAGCGGCTCCGCAGCCAGGGCACCAAGCTCTCGGGGGGCGAGCAGCAGATGCTCGCCATCGGTCGCATCCTGCGCACGGGCGCGCGCCTGCTCCTCCTCGACGAGCCGACAGAGGGCCTGGCCCCCGTCATCGTGCAGCAGATCGGGGCCACCATCCGGCGCCTGCGCTCCGAGGGCTTCACCATCCTTCTCGTCGAGCAGAACTTCCGCTTCGCGGCCACGGTGGCGGACCGGCACTGCGTCATGGAGCACGGGCGAGTGGTGGACGTGATTCCCAACGCCGCCCTCGAGGCGAGCATGGGCAAGCTCCACGAATACCTTGGGGTATAATCCCTCCGCTTTCCTGGCTTTCAACTGACGAAAGGAGTCCCAGAAATGTTTATGCGCATCGCGATCCTGCTGGCAGCACTGCTCGCCCTGGGGCCCGCGACGGCGCGGGCCCAGATCTCCGACGGCGTGATCAAGATCGGCGTGCTCAACGACCAGTCGGGCCTCTACGCCGACCTGGCGGGGCAGGGCTCGGTGGTGGCCGCCCGCATGGCCGTGGAGGACTACGGCGCCGAGAAGAAGGGCATGAAGGTGGAAGTCGTCTTCGCCGACCATCAGAACAAGGCCGATGTGGGGTCGGCGATCGCCCGCCAGTGGTACGACGTGGACAAGGTGGATCTGATCGTCGACGTGCCGAACTCCGGGGTCGCCCTCGCCGTCAGCCAGATCACGCGCGACAAGGGCAAGGCCTTCATCGTCTCGTCGGCCGCGACCTCGGACCTGACGGGCAGGGCCTGCTCGCCCAACACCATCCACTGGACCTACGACACGTGGGCACTCGCCAACGGCACCGCCAATGCCCTCGTCAAGCAGGGGGCCGACACCTGGTTCTTCATCACTGCGGACTATGCCTTCGGTCATGCCCTCGAGCGGGACGTCGAGGCCGTGGTGCTCAAGAACGGTGGCAAGGTGCTGGGCAAGGTGCGCCACCCGCTCAACACCCAGGATTTCTCCTCCTTCCTTCTCCAGGCCCAGGCCTCCAAGGCGAAGGTGATCGGGCTGGCCAATGCGGGCGGCGACACCACGAACGCCATCAAGCAAGGCGCGGAGTTCGGCATCGTCAAGGGTGGGCAGAACTTCGCGGGGCTCCTCGTGTTCCTCACGGACGTCCATGCCCTCGGCCTTCAGACCGCGCAGGGGCTCGTCTTCACCGAGACGTTCTACTGGGACCTGAATGATCGGACGCGCGCCTTTGCCAAGCGCTTTGCCGACCGTAACCGCGGCATCCATCCGACCATGATCCACGCCGGCGTCTATGCGGGTGTCACGCACTACCTCAAGGCGGTGGAGGCCCTCAAGAGCGACGACGGCACCAAGGTCATCGCGAAGATGAAGGAGATCCCCACCGACGACCCGCTCTTCGGCAAGGGCACCATTCGTGTCGATGGCCGAAAGATTCATCCCGCCTATCTCGTGGAGGTCAAGAAGCCCTCGGAATCGAAGGCGCCCTGGGACTACTACAAGATCCGGGCGACCATCCCCGCGGACCAGGCCTTCCGCCCCCTCGACCAGGGCGAGTGCCCGTTGGTCAAGAAATAGCGTGACCGATTCGTCCCTCTCTCCCTGTCCAGGGAGGGAATCGGACTGATCAACGGCTCCTTCTACGCCCTCCTGAGCCTCGGGCTGTCCGTCATCTTCGGGCTGCTCAACATCATCAACTTCGCCCACGGCGCCCTGTACATGATGGGCGCCTTCGTGGCGTACTTCCTCCTGCAGTGGGCGGGCCTCGGCTACTGGTGGGCCCTTCTGCTTGCGCCGATCGTGGTTGGTTTCCTCGGCGTGGTGCTGGAGCGGACCATGCTGAAGCGCCTCTACCACCTCGATCACCTCTACGGGCTCCTCCTGACCTTCGGCCTCGCCCTGATCATCCAGGGCCTCTTCCGCAACGAGTTCGGATCCTCGGGGCTTCCGTACGCCATGCCGGCGCAGCTCGCGGGGGGGCGGAGCCTGGGCTTCATGTTCCTGCCGAACTACCGGGCCTGGGTCATCGTCTTCTCGCTCGCGACGTGTCTGGTCACGTGGTACGTGATCGAACGAACCAAGCTGGGATCCTATCTGCGCGCGGCCACCGAGAACCCGGCCCTCGTCCAGGCCTTCGGCATCAACGTGCCGCGGATGATCACGCTCACGTACGGATTCGGGGTGGCGCTGGCCGCTCTGGCCGGGGTGCTCGCCGCACCTATCTACCAGGTGAATCCCCTCATGGGCGCCGATCTCATCATCGTGGTCTTCGCGGTGGTGGTGATCGGCGGGCTGGGCTCGATCATGGGCTCGATCCTGACCGGCTTCGCCGTCGGGATCGTCGAGGGCCTCACCAAGGTCTTCTATCCCGAGGCCTCGAACACGGTCATCTTCGTGATCATGGCGCTGGTCCTGCTCGTCAAGCCCACCGGACTCTTCGGGCGGGAGAAGTAGCCGGTGACCACGGCCCGGGAAGCCGCGCCCGCCCTCGAGACGCCCTCCGCCACGAGTCGCCACCAGCTCGTCGCCTTCGCCGTCATGGTCGTCTTCTTCGTGGTGGCGCCGTTTTTCATCTACCCGCTCTTTCTCATGAAGGCGCTCTGCTTCGCGCTCTTCGCCTGTGCCTTCAATCTCCTGATCGGCTATGTCGGGCTCCTGTCCTTCGGACATGCCGCGTTCCTCGGTTCCGCCGGCTACATCTCGGCGCACACGGCCAAGGTCTGGGGCTGGCCGCCGGAGCTGGCCATCCTCGCGGGGACGGTCGTGGCGGGAGCTCTCGGCGTCCTGATCGGTGCCAGGCCCCGTTCACTCACGGCGAGGACGGCATCCAGGCGGTGCCACGAGGCATGCTCTTCGGCCTTCTCGATCTGCGCCATACCATGACCATGTACTTCGTGGTGCTGGCGGTGTTCCTCGCGAGCTTCCTGCTCATCTACCGGACCATCCACTCGCCCTTCGGCCAGGTGCTGAAGGCCATTCGCGAGCACGAGCCGCGGGCCGTCTCGCTCGGCTATACCGCGGAGCAGTACAAGCTCCTCGCCTTCGTGCTCTCCGGCACGCTCTCGGGGCTGGCCGGCGGCACCAAGGCCATCGTCTTTCAGCTCGCCTCGCTCACCGACGTCCACTGGACCATGTCGGGCGAGGTCGTGTTGATGACGCTCCTGGGCGGTCTCGGCACCGTCTTTGGCCCCGTGGTGGGTGCCTTCATCGTCGTCTCGCTCGAGAACTACCTGTCGCAGCTCGGGTCCTGGGTGACCGTGGTGCAGGGGGTGATCTTCGTGCTCTGCGTGCTGACCTTCAGGCGCGGTGTCATCGGGGAGCTGGCCCGGCTGATCAAAAAGCCTCTCTAGGCTGCCGAGGCCTGGCAGCGCTCCTCGAATTCGGATAGCATCTTCCGGTACTTGTCTTCGATGGCTCGCTTCTGGCGCTCCCAGTGGGCCTCGAAGCGCTGCTGCTCCCTCCGGCGGCATGCGGCGGCGCCGGACCCTCCTGGACAGCGACCGAAGGCCTCCCACATGGCCGCCCGATTGGTGTCCTCGGCGCCTTCTATCTCCGAGAGCATCAAGCGGCCGACCACGCTTCGGGCCTGCTGAGGCCAGGCGCAGTCCATCTCGAGCGGGGCCCAGCCGATCGACCAGGCGAGAACGACCCATACGACCCAGACAGGCGAGCGCATGATCAGTGGGCTACCCAGAGGGTCCGAAGGTGACCGTAAACCCTTGTCTTGGCTCGCAAAGTCGCTTGACAGCCCCGGGCCGGTCGTTTAGACTCTCGCCACTCCAGCACCCCCGGCGTGGCTACCCCCCAGGCCGGTGCCCGGGGCAAGGCTCGGACGATTGTGGAAACTCTCTCCATTGGCGCAGGCGAGTGTTGCTTCACGGATCCCATGTGATCCGCGCAAAGGCGCGCGGGCGCAGACAGTGTGAGTGTGCCAGCCATCCAACCCTCCGGATGACGCATTCCTGATGCCTGCCCCCGGCCTCGACACCCTCCCGAAGCTCGCGCTCGACAATTCCCAGCGCCTCGCTGCGGCCGTGGCCATCCGCGAGAAGGAGTTCGGGATCTGGCAGGCACATACGTGGAAGGATTACGTCGAGCACGTGCGGCGCATCGCCCTCGGCCTCGCCAGCCTCGGCTTCCGCCGCGGTGACAAGATCGCCGTCATCGGCGACAACCGCCCCCAGCTCTACTGGACCATGGTCGCGGCGCAGGCCCTCGGTGGCGTGCCCGTGCCCATCTACCAGGATGGAATCGCCGCGGAGATCCACTACGTCATCGATCACTCGGAATCCCGGATGGTCGTGTGCGAGGACCAGGAGCAGGTCGACAAGATCCTGGAGATGAAGGACAAGCTGCCCCTCGTCGAGGTCATCATCTACGACGACCCCAAGGGCATGCGGCACTACGACCAGCCGTGGCTGCTGAGCCTGGATCAGGTCCAGGCGCGGGGTGTCGAGTTCGCCCGCGACCATCCCGCGCACTGGGACACCGAGATGGCCAGGGGACTCGCGACGGATCTCGCCATCATCAACTACACGTCGGGGACGACGGGGTTTCCCAAGGGTGTGATGATCTCCCACGGCGCCCTCCTCGCCACGGCACGGCAGTTCCTCGAGGTGGAGCCCATGGGCCGTGGCGACGAGATCATGGCCTACCTGCCCATGGCCTGGATCGGGGACAGCTTCTTCTCCCTCGCCGTGGCCTTCCTCGCGGGCTGCACGGTCAACTGCCCGGAAGACGCCTCCACCGTCCGTCACGACTTCCGGGAGATCGGCCCGACCATGACCTTCGCGCCGCCGCGCATCTGGGAGAACATCCTCTCCCAGGCCCAGGTGCGCATCGAGGACGCCAACTGGCTCCAGCGGCGCCTCGCGAAGTTCTTTCTTCCCCGCGGGATGCTCAGGGCGCGTCTCGAGCTCGAGGGCAAGCCGGTGTCCACCCCGCTCCGCGCCCTGACCTGGCTCGGACGCTGGCTCGTCTTCGACCCCCTTCGCGATCAGCTCGGGTTTCGGCGCATCCGCGCGGCCATCACGGGGGGCGCCGCCCTCGGCCCCGAGATGATGCAGTTCTTCCGGGCCATCGGTGTCAACCTCAAGCAGCTCTACGGCGCCACCGAGTGCTGCGCGCCGGCCACCCTGCACCGGGACGGTCGAGTCAAGCTGGAGACCGTGGGCTCGCCGCTGCCCGGCGTCGACATCAAGCTCTCCGACCGGGGCGAGGTGCTCATCCGCACCGAGGGCCTCTTCACGGGGTACTACAAGAGCCCGGAGCAGACGGCTTCGGCGCTGCGCGATGGGTGGCTCCATACCGGCGATGCCGGCCTCTTCGATCCCGACGGACAGCTCGTCATCATCGATCGCGTGAAGGACGTGGCCACGCTGGAGGACGGCACGGTGTTCGCCCCCCAGTACATCGAGAACAAGCTCAAGTTCAGCGTCTACGTCAAGGAAGCGGTGGCCGTGGGCCACGCGCGCCCCTACATCGCCGCGATGCTCAACATCGACATGGAGGTCGTGGGCAACTGGGCGGAGCGACGCGGCATCGGCTACACGGGCTATACGGACCTTGCCCAGAATCCCGCCACCTATGAGCTGCTCCACCAGGAGATCCGTCGCGCCAATGACACCCTGGCGCCCTCGCAGCGCGTCAGGCGCTTCGCCATCCTGCACAAGGAGCTGGATCCCGACGACGCCGAGATCACGAGAACCCGGAAGGTCCGTCGCGGGTTCATCAATGAGAAGTATGCGTCCATCATCGCCGCCCTC
>QHSC01000199.1 GCA_003220345.1 Candidatus Rokuibacteriota bacterium
CATCAAGAGCGTGGCCAGGATCAAGATGCCCAGCGAGAAATAGTAATAGGGACCCACCAGGTAGGCGGTCTTGGAGAAGCCCTCCCAGCCGCTGCCGAGGAGAGAGGGGCGGAGCATGCGCATCCCCTCGTCGCCACCCGTCAGCTTGTAGAACTTGAGCAGGAACGTGTAGAAGACCATACCGAAGGCCAGGGTCAGCATGCCGAAGTAGATCTTGACGTAGCGCACGCAGAGCGCGCCTACCGGCGCCGCCACGATCGCGGCGGCGAGCGCGGCCGC
>QHSC01000200.1 GCA_003220345.1 Candidatus Rokuibacteriota bacterium
CACGGCGCCCGTATACGCGCCGACACCGATGAAGAGCGCGTGCCCGAACGAGACGAGCCCCGTGTAGCCGAAGAGCAGGTTCAGCCCCAGCAGGATGACGCCATAGGCCATGAAGGGCAGCATCAGCGTGACGTAGTAGGTCGGGGCGACGACGGGCAAGCCCAGCATGGCGAGGCCGGCGAGGCTCAAGACGACCGTTGTCCTCACGCGGTCACGGCTCCGAAGAGACCGCGAGGGCGCCAGAGGAGCACGACGATGACGATCAGGTAGATCAGGAGCATCTCGAGCTCGGGGTAGACGGAGATGGCGACCGATCGGAGGATGCCCACGGCGAGCGCGCCCACGAAGGCCCCGCGCATGCTGCCGAGGCCTCCGATGACCACGACCGCGAAGGCCTCCACGATCAGCTCGATGCCCATCTCGCTCATGGCGGCCGTGGCGGGGATGACGAGGGCGCCCCCCAGCGTGCCCAGCATGGTGCCGAGCGTGAAGACGCGCACGTAGACCCACCGCATGTCCACGCCGAGCGCCTCGGCCATCTCGCGATTGTCGGCGGAGGCACGGATGATGCGCCCGAAGGCCGTGCGCGTGAGGAGCCAGCCGATGCCGATCGCGATGGCGAGGCTGGCCGCGATGACGATCAGGTTGTACACGGGCACGGTGGCGCCCAGCACGCGGGCCTGACCGTAGCTCAAATAGAGCCCGCCCGTGGAGACGGGCGCGGTGCCCCAGGTCATGCGGATCAGGTCTTCGAGCATGAGCACCAGCGCGAAGGTCAGGAGGAGCTGGAAGGTCTCATCGCGGTCGTAGACGAAGCGGAGGAGCCCGCGCTCCACCACGATGCCGATCAGGCCGACGACGAGGCCCCCCAGGGCAAGCGGCACGATGAAGAGCGCCGGCGGCCCTCCGTGCCCCGTGAAGTACGCGACGGCGGACACCCCCGCGTACGCGCCCAGCGCATAGAAGGAGCCGCAGGCCAGATTGAAGATCTTCTGAACTCCGAAGACGACCTGCAAACCGGCGGCGACCAGGAAGAGGATGGCGGCATGGAACACACCGCCCATCAGCACATTGACGAGGTTCGCCGTCATGCGTCAGCGCGAACCTGAAGGCGCCCCTCACCCTGCCCTCTCCCCAGAGGGGCGAGGGATATATTCAGGGAACCCTCTGCACGTCGAGGAGCGAGCCGAGACGCTCGCTTCGAGCGTCGAGGCGAGAGCTGAGTAGATAAGGGGGCGCCGCTGGCGCGGGAACTCAGATCTTCCAGCCGTTGATCCAGTCGAGAAGCTTCGTGCCCGCGGGCTTCATGGCGGTCTTGGTGGAGACGACCTCGATCGGGAACATGGTGACGAAGTCGTAGCTGTTCCTGTGCCTGGTCATGCCCTGGTAGAAATTGCACATCTGGACGTGGTCCGTCCGCCACGAGCGCGTGCCGGAGAGCGACTGGGCCTCGAGGCCCTCGAGCGCGGTGACCACCTGCGCCTTGGTCGGCCACTGCTTCGTCTGAGCGTAGGCTTTCTCGACGGCGGCCTTGTAGGATTCGATGTTGAAGTACGCGTGATCGCACTCGTAGGGCGGGTACTCGTTGTACTTGGCCTTGTATTCGCGCACGAATTGCTTCAGGAGCGCCGAGCCCTTGGGATCGTCGAAGTACATGGTGTTGTAGCCGAGGAGGAGCCCCTCGGGCGTGAACTCTTTCTTGAGCGAGTCGTGCACGCCCCCCGCCGTGGTGAAGACGCCCTTCATGCTCTTGAAGAGGCCGACGGCCGCCGCCTGCTTCATGAGGATGGTGGCATCGCCCGACCAGAACGAGCACATCAGAAGATCGGGCTTGGCCTGCTGGATGGCCGCGATGTGCGAGGTGAAGTCGGTGACGCCGAGCTTCGGAAACAGCTCCAGCACCGGCTTGACCTCCACGCCGAGCTTCTTGAGCACGGCCTGGTAGGTCTCCCAGCAGTCGTGGCCGTAGGAGTAGTCGTTGTTGATGCCCGCGATGGTCTTGATGCCCTTGAAGTACTTGGGGGTGAGCTGGCCGGCCACGATGGCCTCGACCTCGTTGTCCACGCTCTTGAAGGCCCACTTGGGGTTGGGCATGGTCTCTTCCACGCCCTTCTGGGTCGTGCCGTCCCAGGACAGCCACGGCACTTCCATCTCCTCCGCGACGGGGCCGAGGGCCAGCGTCACGCCCGTGGAGATGCCGCCGATGACGACCTCCACCTTGTCCTGCAGGATGAGCTTGCGGTAGCGCTCCACGGTGTCCTTCGGTGTGGACTCTTCCTCCACGACGAGCTGGACCTGGCGCCCGAGGATGCCGCCCGACTTGTTGACCCGCTCCGTCCACCACTCGGTGCCGCGAAGTCCGGCCGTGCCGACGGGCGCCGCGATGCCCGCGCGGATGGCGATGATGCCGATCTTCACCGGATCGGAAGGCACGCCCGGCCGCGCCTGCGCTCGAGCCACCGCGGGGAATCCCAGCGCGCCCACGGCCGCGGCCGCTCCCGCCGTCTTGAGGAACTCGCGTCTGCTCGCCGCCATGTGTGCCTCCCTCGTCATTGAGACGTTAGCCCTTCAGCTGCTTGCGCGCCAGCTCGGCGCCCGCGGCCAATCGCTTGAGCTTCTCGAAGGCCACCCAGCGCGGCACGGCGAAGAAGCCGCAGTCGGGCACCAGGGACAGCCGCTCGGCCGGGATGTGCTCGAGGCAGAGACGGACCCGCTCCGCCACGTCCTCGGGAGTCTCCATGTAAAAGGACTTCACGTCAACCACCCCGCAGGCTATGTCGCGGTCCACGCCGATCTCCTTCCACATCTCGATCTCGGCCATTTCGCGGTTGGCGTACTCGAAGACGAACTGCTGGCACTTGGTCTCGAGGAGCGCCGGGAACATCCACCGGTAGCTCCGCTTGCCGCGGGGGCGCGAGAGCAGGTTGCCGAAGCACACGTGGTAGCCGATCTTAGCCTTCACCCCCTCCACGCAGGCGTTGAACATCTTCACGTACTCGGGGGCCTGCCCCGGCACAATGGCCGCCGAGGGCTCGTCCACCTGGATCCAGTCGGCGCCCGCGGCGGCCAGCGCCTTGAGCTCGGCGTTGACGGCGGGCACCAGGTCCCAGCAGAGAGCGAGGCGGTCGTTGTTGTACGCATCGCCCGGCCGCGTCTGCACGTGGATGGAGAGCGTCACCGGCCCCGGGCAGGTGGCCTTGACGGGCTTGTCGGTCTGGGTCTTGAGGTACTTGAACTCGTCCACGGTGCCAAGACCCTTGGGCACTCTGATCTTGCTCGTTGGCCGGTAACGCGGCACGCTGTCGTACGCGTAGAGACCCGTCTTCCGCAGCGGCTCCAGCGTCTCCAGCCCTTCCATCTTTCCGTAGAAGGTCTGGACGAAGAAGAAGCGGCGCATCTCGCCGTCGCAGATCACGTCGATGCCCGCGCGCTCCTGGTCGCGGATGGCGAGCTGGGTCGCGTCGTCGAAGGCTTCCCGCGCGTCCGTCTGCCCGTACTCCTCCGCCTTGATCTTGTCGAGCGCCGTCCAGAACCAGCCGGGGAAGCCGTGGCTGCCCATCACGTGCGTGTACAGGAGCGGAAGCTTGACGGCCATCGCCTGTCCTTTCCTAGAAGAGATGCTTCTGAATCTTGCCGACCGAGGTGCGAGGGAAGACGTCGCGGAACTCCACGCGCTCGGGCACCTTGAAGCCGGACAGCCGCGCCCGGCACCAGGCGATCAGCTCTTCGCTCGTGGCGCTCGCCCCGTCGTTCAGGATGACGTAGGCCTTGATGGCCTGGTCGCGCACGGGATCCGGGACGCCGACCACGGCGGCGTCGAACACGGCGGGGTGCTGCTTCAAGGCCTCCTCCACCTCCGAGGCGGACACGTTCTCGCCGGCGCGCTTGATCATATCCTTCTTCCGGTCCACGAAGAAGAAGCAGCCGTCCTCGTCCATGACCGCCTGATCACCGCTGTGCAGCCATCCCTCGCGCAGGGTGCTCGCCGTCGCTTCGGGATTCTTGAAATAGCCCTTCATGAGGCTCACGCCGGGGATGCCGCCGACCACGAGCTCGCCCACCGTGCCCGGCGGCACTTCCTTGCCGCTCTCGTCCACCACCTTGCACTCGTAGCCGAGCACGGGCATGCCCATGGCGAGCGGCTTGCGCGGAAGATCCAGCGGCTGCATGAGAGGCAGGCTCATGGTCTCCGTCATGCCCCAGATCTGCATGAGGGGGGCCCGGAAGCGCGCGTGCCACTCCTCGAACTGCTGGGGGGTGATGTTCTGGGCGTAGGAGATCGCGCGGAGCCGCGTCCTGCTGTCGGAGGCGGAGCGCGGCCGGGCCAGGAGCATCCGGATGGGCGCAGCGAAGAGTGCGGCGAGGGTCGCCTCGTGGCGAATGGCCTGCTCGACGAAGCGGGTGGCGCTGAACCGCTCCATGAGGGCGACGCTGCCCCCGCAGAGCAGCATCGGTATGAACGCGTGCAGTTGGGCTCCCGCGTGGAAGAGGGGAAGCACGATGAGATGGCGGTCACCGGGGCCGACGCGCATGGCCTTGGACATGACCTCGCCACCGTAGATGTAGTTCGCGTGGGTGAGGAGCACGCCCTTGGGCTTGGAGGTGGTGCCCGAGGTGTACTGCATGGAGATCTCGTCGAGGGGCGCGACTGCCGTCTCGGGCCTGACGGACGGAAGGCCATCGAGGAGCGGGGCGAGCGGCCGAGCTTCCAGGACCCCGCCGAGTGCCGGGCACCGTCCCGCGACCGCGTGTAAGGTCGCCGCGTACTGGGGCTCGGTCACGGCGAGACGAGCTTCGGAGTGAGCGAGGATGTACTCCATCTCGTCCGCGGCAGAGCCGGGATTGGTCGGCACCATGACGGTGCCCGTCTTGGCCGAGGCCATCCAGAAGAGGAGGAACTCGGGGCAATTGCCGAGGTGCAGGTTGAACTTGTCCCCGTGTCGGAGACCGCGCGCGAGCAGCAGATGGGCGACGCGGTTGACATCGGCGTCGAATTCACGCCAGGTCCAGCGTCCGGTCGCTCCCGTCGCGTCCTCGAAGATGAGAAAGGGCTCGTCGGGGAAGCGCCGCGCCTTGTCCTCGAGCGCGCTCCCGAGCGTGCGAGTTCCCACGATCAGCATCGCCGGCTCAGCCTCGCTTCTTCTGGGCGACGAAGGCGGCGATGCGCGCTCTCGCTTCCGGGTCGGCGCTCAGAGCCGCCGCGTAGGCTTGGGCCGCATCTCCGCTGCGGCCCGCGCGGATATCGGCGACGATGGCCTTGGTCGCGGCGAGCCCGCCGCGCGGATGACGGGCCACTTCTGCGGCGAAGTCGGTCGCGGCGCGCTCGAGAGTGCCGTCGGGGACGACCCGCGTCACCAGGCCCATGCGCAGCGCCTCGGCGGCGTCGACGGTGCGGCCGGTGAGGAGCAGCTCTCGCGCGTGGCCGCCGCCCACGACATCCAGGAGCCGCGCGATGCCGTAGCTCGGATTGAAGCCGAACGTGATCTCGGGCAGCCCGAACTTGGCCCCCCTCTCGGCAATCCGGAGATCCTGGGCCGCCGCGAGCATGCAGCCGCCGCCGAGGGCGTAGCCCTGCACGGCCGCGATGGTGACCTGGGGCAGGCGCGCGAAGCGGTCCATGAGATCTTGCCAGCGCCGTGACAGTGCTTCGGCCTCGGAGGACGAGAGGGCCGGCATCTCCGCGATGTCGTTGCCGGCGCAGAAGGCCCGGCCGCGCCCGCCCAGCACCACCACCGAGACGTCGCGAGAGCGTTCGAGTTGCCCGAGCGAATCCTCGAGCGCCGCGGCGACGTCCCGGTTCAGCGCGTTGAGCGTTTCCGGCCGCTCGAGGGTGAGCCGCGCGACGGCGCCGTCCATGGTCAGGCGGGCGCTCACAGGCCGAATCTCCGGCGCACGTCCGCAGGCAGGGCCGCCGCCTCCAGGCGGTCGGGGGCGCCGGTCACCTCGCCCGTCACCGCCGCGAGCTGGAGGGCAGAGAAGGCCGGGTGATCCACGCCGACGTCCGTGAACCAGTAGAGGGGAATGCCCTCGCCCACGAGACGTCGCTGGAATTCGCGCCGCAGCCGAGGGTCGGCGTGGACCGCCGCGGGATCGTGTCCGTTTTCCAGCACGAAGGCGGCGAGGGCGCCGGCAGCCTCACCCACGTTCCACTCGATGGGATGGAGGCGATAGCAGCCGTTGGTGATGTGGGTGGCGCCGAGGTTCTTGGCCCCGGCCAGGAGATTCCTCACCCTGACCGGGATGAGCGCCCCGAGAGGGATCTGGAATGGCCGGGTGCGGCAGGACACGCCGACGTCGTCAGGGCCGGAATTGTGGATGTCGATCGGGTACCAGCCGAGGCCGACGGAGTCCTGGAAATGCTGCGCCCGCGCTCCCCGCTGATACTCCGCGGAGACCTCTTGCTCGACGATGGTCTTGAGGGAGCGGAGGCGCCGGCATTCCCGTATGTAAGGATGCTTGCCGAGGGCATCGGCGGTGTCGAAGACGTCGGGCCTGGGCTTGAGCTCGGGGAATCCCGGCGGAGCGCCCGGCCGTGGCGCCTCGGTCTGAAGCCAGTGGAGGAAGCCGAGGCTCACGCGCTTGGCGTCCTGGAGCGCTCCCGCCTGCTCGAGCGGCGATCGATCGAGGATGCTCCGGTCGCGATAGTCATTGCCCGGCCAGTTGATCATGCTGATGTCGTCGGCGTAGCCGCTGCCGGAAGGGAAGAGACTCGCATCGATGAGGCGGCGGTACGTCCAGAGCCCACCCTTGGTCCCGGGCGCCTGGTCGAGGACCTGGTACTCGAGCCACCTCGTCTCCTCACCGTAGATCTCGCCGCCGTGGACGTGGATGCGGAGCGAGAAGGGCTGGCCGTCGCGGTAGTGCTCGTAGCGCTCGGGCTCCGGGATCACGTGAGAATGGCCCGGGCCGGTGTTCTCGAGAACGAAAGTATACGTGAAGCTCTGGACGCAGTGGGCCTTTGGCTCGAGGGGCTGCGCGTGGGGCTCGCCCGTCTCGGCCTTGGTCTCGGCGCCGACCACGTATTCCGCTCCCGCCAACGGCAAGAGATCGCCGAGCTCCGTGGCGTCGATGACGATGACTGGACGGATACGAGTCCAGCGCCGATCGTCCAGGCTGACGGCCAGCACGCTCTCGATCCTGTCCCGCAAGACTTCCGCGCGGACGGCCTTGGCGCGCGCCAGTATCTCCAGTCGCCCGGCGTCGACGTGAGGCGCGGCCATGCCGAGGAGCGCCTGGACGGCCACGCGCGGCTCGAAGGCCAGACGCGTGACCCAGCAGCTCCCAGGGTTCGGGTGCTTTGCTGACGCGAGGGCAGGCGAGAGCCGACGGTAGTGATCGCGGATCGCCTCGCGAAGGACGTAGTAGCTCCGTGTCCCGCCGAAACGCTCGATGTGCTCGTGCTCGTCGAGGGCGGCGACGCCCTGCGCCGTGAGCTGGCCGCCTACCCAGTCCGTCTCCTCGAGGAGGCACACGCGGCGCCCGGCGCGCGCGGCGGCGAGGGCGGCCGCGACGCCGCCCGTCCCGCCCCCCACGACGAGCACCTCGCAGACCCGCTCCTCGACACGCCCGCCCGGCTCGCCGCAGTCCACCAGCGCCGCGCCGGGATCGCCCGTCGCCCGCACCGCCATCACGTCGAGCAACGCAGCCATGGCGGCGTCACGCTCCGAGATAGAGCTTGCGGACCACGTCGGTCTTCTGCAGATCGGCGGCCGTCCCGTGCAGCGAGATGTGCCCCGACTCGAGCAGATAGGCGCGGTCGGCCAGCTCGAGGGCCATGGCGGCGTTCTGCTCCACGAGCATGATGGTGAGCCCGCGGCTCGCCAGCTCGCGGATGGTCCGCGCGATCTCGCTGACCACGATGGGCGCGAGCCCGAGCGAAGGCTCGTCGAGCAGCAGGGACTTGGGCTGGGCCATGAGCCCGCGCCCGATGGCCAGCATCTGCTGCTCGCCGCCGGAGAGCGAGCCGCCGCGCTGGTCGCGACGCTCTCGCAGTCGGGGGAACAGCTCGTAGACGCTCTCGAGGTCGCCGTCGATCGCGCCGCGGTCCGGCCGCTGGTAGGCGCCCATCCGGAGATTGTCCAGCACGGTGAACTTGGGAAAGATCTGCCGTCCTTCAGGGACGAGCACGAGGCCGCGCCGGACGCGCTCGAAGGGCAGGAGCCGCGTGATGTCCTCCCCCAGGTAGCGGATGCGCCCGGCCGAGGGCTGCTTGAGGCCGGCCATGACCCGGAGGGTCGTGGTCTTGCCGGCGGCGTTGGGGCCGATCATGGACACGATCTCGCCGCGGTTCACCACGAGGCTCACGCCGCGGAGGACGTGCACCTTGGCGTAGTGGCAGTCGATGCCCTCAAGCTCGAGCATGGCCCGCTCCGAGATACGCCTCGATCACCGCCGGCTCGTTCAGGACCCGCTCGGGCGGTCCCTCCGCGATCTTCTGGCCGTAGTTGAGCGCGATGACCCGGCCGGCCAGCCCGCGGAGAAAGCCGATCTTGTGGTCCACGAGGCACAGCGTCGTGCCCGCGGCGTGAACCTTGTCGAGGACGGCCTCCAGGTTACGGATCTCGTCGCGCCCGAGCCCGGTGGCGGGCTCGTCGAGGAGCAACAGCTCGGGCTCGCACATGAGGGCCATGGCGATGCCGAGCATCTTCTCCTCGCCGTAGGAGAGGTTGCCGGCGAGCTGTCGGCTGGCCCCGCCCAGGTTGCAGAGGGCCAGCACCTCGGCCACTCGCTCGGCCAGCCGCCGCTCGACGTCCCGCGCGGCGCCCACGATTTCGAGCGCGCGGCGGAGGCCCAGCTCGCGCTTGAGCTTCAGGTGGCTCGCCACCTGCACGTTTTCGAATACGCTCAGCTCAGCGAAGACCTGCGGGTTCTGGAAGGTCTTGACCACGCCCTGCCCGGCAATGATGTCCGGCCGCAGGCGCTGGACCTCTCTCCCCTTCCACAGCACCCGGCCGGAGGTGGGAGTCAGGAGCCCCGCCATCATGCTCAGCAGCGTGGTCTTGCCCGAGCCGTTCGGGCCGATGATGCCCACGATCTCGTCCGGCTCCACGGTGAAGGAGACGTCGTCGACGGCGACCAGGCCGACGAAGCGCTTGGTGAGCCCGCGCACCTCAAGAGACACGCCGGGACCTCCAGGCGTTGAGCGTGCCCACGATGCCTCGCGGCATCACGAGGATCGTGAAGATCAGGATGGCGCCGTAGAGCACGGCGCGCAGCTCGGCCCGGAGATCGATGGCATGCGGCAGGCCGGTGAGCACGAGGGAGCCCACGATGGGCCCGGTGAGGGTGCCCTGGCCGCCCAGCAGGACCATCGCCAGCACCTCCATCGACTGGTTGATGCCGAGGTAGCCCGGGTCGATGTACCCGGTGTAGTAGCCGTAGAGCCCACCGGCGAACGAGGCGAGGGCATTGCCGATGGCGAAAGAGAGGAGCTTGTAGCGGAACACGTTGATTCCGAGGGTGCGGGCGAGGTCTTCGTTGAGGCGGATGGCGCCGAAGCAGCGCCCCATCCACGACCGGAGACAGCGCGAGCAGATCAGCACCGTCACGGAGAGGCAGACGAGGGTGAGGTAGTACCAGGCGACGGGCCCCTTGATCGGGATCACGCCGCTCCCCGGCCAGTAGATTGTCGGCTTGCCCGCCACCACGAGGCCCAGGGTGCCGTTGGTGACGCTGTTCCAGTTCATGACGACGAGGCGGATCATCTCCGAGAAGGCGAGGGTGACCACGGCGAAATAGAAGGTCTTGAGCCGGAACTTGAAGCAGATGCTGCCCACGACCACCGCGAGCACGACCGACGCCGCCGCGGAGGGCAGGGTGGCCGCCCAGAACGGCAGCCCCGCGTGGACGGCGAGCAGATGGGTCATGTAGGCGGAGACGCCGAAGACGGCCGGGTGAAACATCGAGAGCTGGCCCGTGAAGCCGAAGATCAGGTCGAAGGTCACCGCGAGGATGCCGTAGATGAACGTGAAGATGAAGATGGTGAGCAGGAAGTCGCTCCGCACGAGGAGGGGCAGCGCGTAGAGCGCGCCCCAGAGGAGCGTCTGGCCCGTCATTCGTCGCCGAACAGGCCCGCGGGCCGGAAGAGCAGGATGGCCACCAGCACGGCCAGGCCGTACGCGTCGCGGAAGGCCGTGGGGAGGAGAATGGAGCCGACGCCCTCGATGACGCCGAGGATCACACCGCCCCAGAGCGAGCCCATGAGGCTGCCGATCCCGCCCAGGATCGCCGCCTCCATGCCCTTGAGCACGTACACGCCGCCCATGGCGGGCTCGAGCGAGTAGAGGCTCGCGTAAAGGGCGCCGCCCAAGCCGGCCAGCCCGGTCGAATAGAGCATGACGGCGGTCTCCAGCCGGGGAGTGTGCACTCCCATCAGCATGGCCGCTTCCGGGTTCTGCGCGTATGCGAAGGCGGCGCGCCCCAGCCAGGTGCGGGCCAGGCCCAGGTAGGTGGCGACGATGACGACCACGATGACGGCGAAGACGACGAGCTTCATCTTGGGCAGACCGATGTCGCCCACACGCAGCGCGCCCGGGAGGACGAAGTGCATCTCGACCGGCGTGGCCGTCCACAGGAGCATGGCCGCGCTCTCGAAGATGGAGATGAGGCCGATGGAGACGAGGAGGCCGTTGACGAGGTTGTTGCGGGTGAAGCGGAAGAAGGCCTTGTTGGAGAGATACCCGGCGGCCGCGGCCACGAGGCATCCGGGCACCACGGCCACCGGGTAGGGGAGCCCGCCGCGCTCGGCCAGCGCGTACGTGGCATAGGCGCCGATCATCATGAACTCGCCCAGGGCGAAGTTCACGATGCCGGTGATCCCGAAGGTCAGCGTGATACCAAGGGCAATGATGCCGTACATCGCGCCGATGATCGCGCCGTTGAGGACCTGGCCGAGAACGAGCTGCGTCACACCCTAGTTCGGATTGATGTGCGTCACCTCGAGGGCGCCGCCCTTCTTGAGCCGGACGACGTCGAAGTTGAAAATGGCCTCTCCCTTGTCGTCGAAGCGGATCTTCCAGAGTCCGTCATAGGTCATCGACATGAGCGCCTTCTTCACGGCGGCGGGTTCGTCGACGGTGCCCGCCTTCTTCATCGCCTCGACCAGCATGTAGACGTGGTCGTAGCAGGAGGCCGAGCAGAGGGGCGCCTGGTCGTACGGGAAGTCGCGCTTGTAGAAGTCCTTGTAGGCCTTGACGAACTTCGCGACCTTCGGGTCCTTCTTCTCGGCCTCCTCGAAGTACTTGGGGACGTAGACCATGTACTCGTCCAGGCCGTCCTTGTTCTTGAGCCCGGGGCCGAGGGAGCCCCGCACCAGGAAGAACTTCTTCAGCTGGCCAGCCTCCGTCGCCTGCCTGACGATGTCGTAGAGGTAGGAATCGGCGTAGCTCGGGAAGAGGAAGTCGGGCTTCCAGGCCGCGATCTTCGCGAGGACCGCGGAGAAGTCCTTGGTGCCGGGCTCGAAGTAGTCGAGGCGCGACTCGATCCCCTTCTTCTTGAACATGGGGACGTAGATGTCTTCGAGCACCTTGCCGCCCTGGTCGTTCTGGAACAGCATGGCGATCTTCTTGGCGCCCGTGGCCTTGACCAGGTTGTCCACCATCAGCTCGCCGAATCCGTTGCCGCCCGCGTCCCAGTTCCACGTGCGCATCAGGAACTCGTGGCCGGGCGTGCCGACATAGTCGTGGATCCGCGTGGCGCCGCCCCACATCAGGATCTTGCCGTTGAACTCGCCCGCGTAGGGCCGGACGGCGAGGAAGACGTTGGAGAGAAAGGGTCCGAAGATGTACTTGGCCTGGTCCACCTCGATGAGGCGCTTGAGCTGGACCGTCGCCTCCTTGGGCTCCCCGCGGGTGTCCAGCGCGATGAGCTGGATCTTGTAGGTCTTGCTCCCGACCTTGAAGCCGCCCGCCTTGTTGATCTCGTCCACCGCGAGCGCCGTGCCCTGCGAGGACATCCAGCCGTAGATGGCGTTGGCGCCCGTCTGGGCCTCGATCTGGCCGATCTTCACGACGTCCTG
>QHSC01000201.1 GCA_003220345.1 Candidatus Rokuibacteriota bacterium
GTGACCTTGAGGAGGGTGCGGCTCTCGGGATTCATCGTCGTCTCCCAGAGCTGCTCGGGGTTCATCTCACCCAGACCCTTGTAGCGCTGCATGGACAGGCCGTCCTTGGCGAAGACCATGACGACCCGGATCAGCTCGTCGACGCTCCGGGTGGTGGCTTCCTTGCCCGAGCCGTCCACCACCGTGCACGGGCCCTTGTGGAGGGCCGCGATCTCCCCGTGAACGTCGAGGAGCTGGGCGTAGTCGGGCGACTTGAGCAGATCGGGGCTGAAGGCGAAGGGGTGCGGCCCCGCGATCTGGATGGTGGTGGCGTCTCCGTTGTCTCCGCCCACGAGCCGCGCGCTCCACCCGTCGATCTCGGCCGCGACCTCGGCGATGGCGGCGGTGATCTCGGCGTCCCCTACCCCGCGCTTCGTGCCCTTGAACTTCTTCCGCAGCAGGCCGTCGAGGATGGCCGGGGGCACCCCGCGCCGGGCGAACTTGCTGAAGAGCGCGCGGAACTCGAGCGTGCGCTTCAGCGCCTCGAGGAGGGCGTCTTCCTTCAAGGGATTGGCCTTGCCCGGGATCTTGATGGTCGCCTTCTCCACCCACTGGGCGAGCAGGAACTCCTCCATCTCGCGCTCGCTCATCAGGTACCGCTCCGTCTTGCCCTTCTTCACCTTGAAGAGCGGCGGCTGGGCGATGAAGAGCCGGCCGGCCTCGATGATCGACACCATGTGCCGGAAGAAGAACGTGAGCAAGAGGGTCCGGATGTGCGCGCCGTCCACGTCGGCATCCGTCATGAGGATGACCTTGTGGTAGCGGAGCTTGGCGAGGTCGAACTCCTCGGGGCCGATGCCGGTGCCCAGGGCCGAGATGAGGAGCCGGATCTCCTGGTGCGAGAGCACCTTGTCGTAGCGCGCCTTCTCCGCGTTGATGATCTTGCCGCGGAGAGGCAGGACGGCCTGCGTCTTCCTGTCTCGCCCCTGCTTGGCGGAGCCGCCCGCGGAGTCACCCTCGACGAGGAAGAGCTCCCGGAACTGCGGGTCGCGCTCCGAGCAATCGGCCAGCTTGGCCGACAGCCCCTCGTCGTCCCGACCACCCTTGCGCGTGAGCTCGCGCGCCTTGCGGGCCGCTTCGCGCGCCTGGGCGGCCCGCACACACTTGTCGACGATCTTGCGCGCCGTCGTCGGGTCCTCTTCGAAGGCCTCGGCCAACCGGTCGTTGACGATCTGCTGGACGAGACCCTTCACCTCGGAGTTTCCGAGCTTGGCCTTGGTCTGCCCCTCGAACTGCGGATCGGGGATGCGGACGGAGACGACCGCCGTCAGCCCCTCGCGCACATCGTCGCCGGTGACGGCGCCCTTGAAGGTCTTCAGGTAGCCCTGCGCCTGCGCATAGCTCGAGATCTGGCCGGTCAGGGCCGCGCGGAAGCCCGTGAGGTGGGTGCCGCCCTCGCGCGTGTTGATGTTGTTGGCGAAGGAGAAGAGGCTCTCCTGGTACCCGTCGTTGTACTGCAGGGCGACCTCGACCTCGATATTGTCCTTCTTGCCCTCGAAGAAGAGCACCTTCGGATGGACGGGCGTCTTGTTCTGGTTCAGGTGCTTGATGAACTCGATAATGCCGCCTTTGTAGAGGAAGGTGTGCGAGCGCTCGTCGCGCTCGTCCTCGATGACGATCTTGAGCCCCTTGTTGAGGAAGGCCAGCTCGCGGAGCCGGTTGGAGAGCGTGTCGAAGGAGAACGAGGTCTCCTCGAAGATCTTGCTGTCCGGCTTGAAGCGGATGACCGTGCCGTGCTTGGAGGTCTTCTCTCCAGGCGCGAGGTCGCCCTGAGGCACACCGAGCTCGTAGCGCTGGGTCCACACCTTGCCCTCACGGCGGATCTCCAGCTCGAGCCATTCAGAGAGCGCATTGACGACCGATACGCCGACACCGTGGAGGCCGCCGGAAACCTTGTAGGCGGAATGCTCGAACTTGCCGCCCGCGTGGAGCACGGTGAGGACGACCTCGGCCGCCGACTTGCCCGTCTCCTTGTGGGTGTCCACGGGGATGCCGCGTCCGTTGTCGCCGACGGAGCAGGAGCCGTCCGAGTGCAGGATGACCTTGATGCTGTCGGAGAAGCCGCCCATCGCCTCGTCGACGGAGTTGTCCACAACCTCGTACACGAGGTGGTGCAGGCCATAGGCGCCCGTGTCGCCGATGTACATGGCAGGGCGCTTCCGGACGGCCTCGAGGCCCTCCAGAACCTTGATGTCGCTCGCCGTATAGGTCTCGGCGCTCATGCCACCTCTCTCACGGACACTCCCGTCATCTCGGACACTCGTCCTTCCTGAACGTTCCACCAGGCGGCCGTTCCCGCGTCGGGCAGCGACGCTTCCGCAGTGGTCAGAAACACCTGGCCGCTTCGCGCGACCCGCCGCAAGACGCGCTCCTGAGCCTGGGGATCGAGCTCGGAGAGCGCGTCGTCGAGCAGCAGCACGGGCGGGCTGCCCACGGCAGCCTCGACGGGGCCCGCCTCGGCCAGCCGCAACGCCAGGGCGAGCAGCCTCTGCTGGCCCCGCGATCCGAAGGTCCGCATGTCGCGCCCGTCGAGCTCGACGAGGAGATCGTCACGGTGCGGTCCCACGAGGGTGAGCCCGCGGCGCAGCTCCTCGGCGCGACGTCGCTCGAGGGCCTCGCGGAATCGCTCGACCGACGCCGCCGTCTCGAGGCTGCCGCGATACTCGAGCCGCACTTCTTGCTCTCGCCCGGACAGCTCGGGATAGAGGCGCCGGACCTCTGCGTCGAGAAGCGCCACGGCTGCCCGGCGCCGGGCCAGGATCTCGAGGCCCACGATGGCCAATTGCTCGTCCCAGGGCTCGATCTCCCCGCCGCCTCGCTGCAGCAGATGATTCCGGCGCGCCAGGATTCGGCGATACCGCGCATGGGCGGTGAGATGCGCCGGCTGGAGCTTGCCCGCAAAGCCGTCGAGGAAATTCCGACGCGCCTGGGGACTGCCGTAGAGGATCCCGAGATCTTGCCAGCCGAACGGAATGGCGCGAGCCCAAGGGCACCCCTCGCCCGTCACGACCCACCCACCGTCCTCGCGACGACTCAATTCGCGGCGGAGGCTTCGCGTCACCTCGCCTCGCGCGAGCTCGCCCGCCAGCGAGGCGGCGGGCGCGTCCCAGCGCGCGAGATCAGCCGCCTTGGCACCGCGAAAAGAGCGTCCAACGAGAAGGACGCCAAGAGCTTCGAGGAAGTTGGTTTTGCCCTGGGCGTTCGGACCGCTCAGAACATTGAGCGTCGGTTCAGGGCTGAGCGTGAGGGTGCGATAATTACGGAAATTTTCAAGCGAAATCCACTGGATGAGCACCCGTTGTCGGCCCCCATGAGAATGTCAAATTCTCATAGGCATGATAACACACAGCGACCCCTCCTCCTCGAAGCTTTTGATCACTCCGGGGCTCAAACCGTCCTTCAATTCCATCACGATTTGCTCGGCGGATTGCGCGCCCAGCGCGTCGAGCACATAGCGCGAATTGAACCCGATCGTCATCTCCTCCCCGCTGTACTGGACCTCGATCTGCTCCTCTGCCTCGCCAAAATCCGGGCTATACGCCGTGAGCTTGAGGAGCCCGGGCGACAGGGTGAACTTGACCGGCTTGGTCCGCTCCTCCGAAAGCACAGACACGCGGCGTAGCGCCGCCATGACGGCGGCGCGCCCTACCGTCACCCGATGCGGATGGGCCTTTGGCACCACCTGCTCGTAGTTCGGAAAGGCGCCTTCGATGAGCCGCGCCAGGAGAAGGACGTTGGGCATCCGGAGGATGAACTGGTTCTCGCTGATCGCGACCTGGACATCCTCGCCCGTGCCCACCACGCGCGCGATCTCCTGCACGGCCTTGCGCGGGACGATGCCCGAGACCTGCCCGCCCGCCCCGGCCAGCGGCCTCACGGCCAGGGCCAGCCGGTGGCCGTCGGTGGCCACGAGCCGGATCTCCCGCTCCTGCACGGCGAAGAGGACGCCGTTCAGGGCATAGCGGCTCTCGTCGTGGGAGATGGCGAAGGTCGTCTGAGCGAGCATGTCCCGGAGGAGCTTGCCATCGAGAGTGATCCACGCCGCCGCTTCACCACTGGAGACGGCGGGGAAATCGGCCGCGCCCAGTCCCACGAGCTTGTACGACGCGCCTCCACAGCGAAGGGCCACCCAAGCATTGTCCTGGACCTTCAGCGATAGGCCGGCCGCAGGCAGCTCCTTGACGATCTCGAGGAGCTTGCGGGCCGACATCGTGATCGATCCGCCTGCCGGCACCTTGGCCGGCACCGAGACCCTCGCCCCCACCTCGAGATCGGTCGCGGTCAGCCGCAGCGTGTCGCCATCGCTCTCCAGAAGCACGTTGGCGAGGATGGGCAAGGTCTGCCTGGGCTCGACCACGTTGTGAACCATCTGGAGACCCTTGAGGAAGGCATCCCGGTCCACATGGACTTCCATATCAATCTCCGTTGTTGAGGAAAAGAACAACCAAATTCGTCGTCGTACGAGACGTCGTAGCGGTGGATCCTGTGGACGACGCGCAAGCGCTGGAAAGCGCGCGCGTGGATCGAGACCGAGGGGCGTGGACGGAGGCGTGCGCGACCTGGGGACGCCGGTGGATCACAGGGTGATCCCCTGGACGAGTGTGTCGATCGTCTGCTTGAGCTTTGGATCTTCCTGGATCAAGGCCTGCAGCTTCGTGACGGCGTGGAGGACGGTGGTGTGGTCTTTCCCGCCGAAGGCACGGCCGACATCGCTCAGCGAGGCGTGGGTGAGCTGTCGGGAGAGATACATGGCGATCTGCCGAGGGAAAGCCACCGACTTGGTCCGGTTCTGCGCCCGCATGTCCGAGAGCTTGATGCCGAAGACCTCGGCGACTTTTCGCTGAATGTGCTCGATGGTGATGATCTTTTCCTCTTCGCCCCAGAGGTCGGAGAGTACCTCCTGGGCGAGCTCCACGCTCATGTCCCGACCCGACAGCGAGCAGAAGGCGATCATGCGGGTCAGGGATCCCTCGATCTCGCGGATGTTGGCCTTGATCCGGCTGGCGATCAGATAGGCGACGTCGTCGGGCAGGAGGACGCGCTCCGTCTCCGCCTTCTTCTTGAGAATGGCCACCCGCGTCTCGAAGTCGGGGGGCTGGATATCGGCGATCAGGCCCCACTCGAAGCGGGAGCGCAGGCGCTCCTCGAGCTCGGGAATCTCCTTCGGTGCGGAATCCGAGGAGACCACGATCTGTTTCCGCGCCTCGTAGAGATCGTTGAAAGTATGGAAGAACTCCTCCTGCGTCCGTTCCTTGCCGGAAATGAACTGGATGTCGTCGATGAGGAGGAGATCGATGGTCCGGTACTTGGCGCGGAATTCCGCCGTCCGATCGTAACGAATGGCGTTGATGAGATCGTTGGTGAAGCGCTCGGAGGAGAGATAGAGCGCGCGGAGCTGTGGGTACAGCTTGGCGATCCGCTGTCCGACCGCGTGAAGCAGGTGCGTCTTCCCCAGACCGACCCCGCCGTAGATGAAGAGCGGGTTGTACGCGCGGGAGGGCAGCTCGGCCACGGCCTGGCAGGCCGCCTGAGCGAACTGGTTCGAATTGCCGACGACGAAGGACTCGAAGGTATAGCGAGTGCTGAGGCCGGTCGTCGTGGGCAGCGCGTCTTCGACCGACGCGGGAATGGGGGGCGCGGGCTCCCGGTCGACCTCGACGGAGACGCGGGGGTTGCCCCCGAGCACAGCGCGGGCGGCCGACTGCAGCGCGTCCGCGTGGTGTTGGTAGAGCCAGTCGCGCGTGTACTTGTTCGGCGCGGCGATGCGCAAGTGATCCCCTTGAACCTGCAGGAGACGACAGGGCCGGACCCAGGAATCGAGGGCGGCCGCGGGCATTTTACCTTCGAGTGCTTCGATCAGACGACTCCACAGCGCATCGAGCACGGCTAAACCATTCGCATAGTTGGCGAGCAAGGAGTTACACACCGAGTTATCCACAGATGTGGATAACGACCTGCACGACCGAGACTTGGGAGTGCTGCAGGAGAAACCGGCGCTGCCCGCGGCCGACGTATCATCGGGTTGATGAAACTCCACCGGCAACTTCGCCTCGTGCGTGCCGCTCCCTCGCGCTCTGCGGCCAGTTCCGAAAAGCGTCGGGAGACACGTGAGGTCCGGCACGTTAGCACACCGTGAAATGCGCCCGCAAGGGGGTCGCGCGTCTTGACTTGCTTAAGGGCGCTCAGTACACTACGCAGGTTCGTCGATCGAGAGAGGGAGTTTCCCCATGAAGCGGACGTTTCAACCAAACAGGCGGCGCCGGAAGAAGACACACGGCTTCCGTGCCCGCATGAAGACCAAGGGTGGGCGCAAGGTCCTCAAGCGGCGGCGCGCGAAAGGACGCAAGCGGCTCAGCGTCTAGCCGCGCCGGCGTGAACGCAGCCGTCGGGGCGCACCGGCTCTCCCGGGACGCCCGTCTCCGACATTCCAACGATATCCAGGCGGTCTTCCAGCATGGTCGGCGTGAAGAGCGGCGAGCATTCGTCTTGCTCTGGTACTCGCGCTCGGGTGCAACGCGCGTGGCCTTCGCGGCGAGTCGCCAGATTCGCGGCGCGGTGAGCCGGAACCGCGCCAAGCGCAGGCTCCGCGAGGCCTATCGCAGACTGGAAACGCGCCCGGGGAGACTTGATCTGGTCTTTGTCGCTCGCCCGTCCACGCTGGTGGTTGAGGCAGGAGCAATTGCGCGCGAGATGGAGCAGGCCCTGGCGGTGGTGACTCGGCCATGAGCTGGGGAGCCAGGCTTGCCGTCGCGGTCGTCCGTGGCTATCAACTCGTGCTGCGGCCCCTCTTGCCCGCCGCGTGTCGCTTCGAGCCCAGTTGCTCCGAGTACGCTCGAGACGTCCTGGCCGAGCATGGACTGGGCCGAGGGACCTGGCTCGCGATCAGGCGAATCGGCCGCTGCCATCCCTTCCATGCAGGCGGCTATGACCCGCCGCCGCTCGCGCGGCCGAGCCCGAGAGAGGAACCCCGAGACTGATGGAAAAGCGCGCGATCATCGCCGCCCTGCTCATGGCGGGGCTGCTGATTGTCTACCAGACGCTTTTCGTCCAGGCGCCCGAGAGTCCTCCCCCGCCCGCCAAGAAGTCCGAGACGCCGGCGCCGGCGCCCAAGGGAACGCCCCAACAGGCGCCTCTGGCTATTCCGTCGGCGCCTCCTGCCGCGCAAGCGGCGCCCCTTGTACCTTATCGGAGTGCTCGGATCACAGGGCCTCTGTATCGTGCGGGGGTGACGAGTCACGGCGGCGAGCTCTCCGCCTGGGATCTCATCTATCGCGGCGAAAAGCCTATGATCATTCCCGGCCGGCTCGGTCCGCGCGGGGTGACGGTGGAGCGGGCTGGGCAGCCCCCGCGCGTTGTCGACTTCTCGTTGTCGCCGGACAGTCTCGAGCTCGGCCGCTCTGCCACGGGCGAGATCACGCTCGTCGGCGAGGACGGCTTCGGGCTTCGGATCACGCAGACGCTGCGCTTTCGGGCCGACGGCTATGACGTCGATCGCGCGATCCGCGTCGAGAATCGCAATCGGGCTCCGCAGACGGCGGAGATCGTCTTGGGCTGGTCGACGCCCGTGACCTGGCCCAAGGACATCACCGAAAAATTCCAGGGCCAGCACCCGACTCGCGTGGCCCGGTCCGTGAATGGCAATGCGCGCCGAGAAGAGCTTGCCAAGGTCACCGATCTGGTGGGCGAGGGCCGGTGGATAGGACTCGAGAGCGAATGGTACCTCTCGGCCCTCGTGCCAAGAAGCGCCGGGTTCCGTCTCGCGGAAACCAAGGCCAACGACGTGGTACAGGTGGCCCTGCGCGCCACCCTGCCCACTCTGGGGCCCGGAGAGACATGGGAAGGGCGAGTCCTGGTGTATGTCGGCCCCAAGGAGTACGAGCGGCTGAAAAGTCTCGGCGTGGGGCTCGAAAAGTCAGTATATTTCGGGGGTTTCCCGGCACCGCAGGAGTATGGTGGCCTGCCGATGGAATGGGTCGCCGTGCCCATTCTGTGGCTTCTGAGCTGGTTCTACCGCTACACCCACAACTACGGCGTGGCCATCATTCTCCTGACCGTCCTGACCAAGGTGCTGTTCTTCCCGCTCACGCTCAAGAGCATGCGCTCGATGAAGGCCATGCAGGCGCTGCAGCCACAGATCAACTCTCTCCGCTCCAAGCACAAGAGCGATCCGCAGCGAGTGCAGCGCGAGACCATGGAGCTCTACCGCGAGCATCGGGTCAATCCGCTCGGCGGTTGTCTCCCGATGGTCGTACAGATTCCCGTCTTCTACGCGCTCTATGTGGCGCTGTCGGTATCCGTGGAGATGCAGAACGCGCCCTTCATCTGCTTCGGACGATTCTTCGGCGTTGACCTCTGGATCTGCGACCTGGCGGCGCACGATCCTACCTACGTGCTGCCGATCCTGATGGGCCTCTCGATGCTGATCCAGCAGAAGATGACGCCGACCATGGGCGATCCGCGGCAGGCCAAGATGATGCTGATCATGCCCGTGGTCTTCACCTTCATGTTCCTCAATCTGCCCTCGGGCCTGGTGCTCTACTGGACCTTGTCCAATGTGCTCCAGATCGCCCAGCAGCTCTACATGGAGCGCGGAAGCTCGACCCAGCGTTCGACAGGCCGCGTCGCCAGCAAGAAGGCCTGAGCGGGGCCGTAGTGCCCAGAGAGCGTGGAGAGAGCCTCGGGCCGCTCTTCGACGCGTTCCCCGCACTGCTCGAGAGGCGCGCCACCGATCAAGAACGCGCGCAGTTCGAGCGCTACGCCGATCTCCTTCTCCTGTGGAACCGCACTCACAATCTGACCGGTCTCCGCACGACCGCCAGCATTGGCAAGGGTCTCTTCCTCGACTCCCTGCTCTTCCGGTCGATGCTGCCCCGGGGCCCGGGGCTCAGGATGGTTGATATCGGCGCAGGCGCGGGGATTCCAGGGATTCCGCTTCGTATCGTCGATCCGTCGATCGTGTTGACCCTGGTCGAGTCGAAGCGGAAACCGGTTTCCTTTCTGCTGAGCTTGGTCCGCGAACTCGATCTCGGTGACGTCGGCGTCTGTCATGCGCGTGCCGAGGATGTTACCACTCAATATCCTGATTTAGTGGGGCAATTTGACATTGCACTCAGCCGGGCGGCAGGTAACCTTCCCGGGCTTCTACCAGCAGCAATGAGGTACCTTCGGACTGGCGGTGTGTTCATAGCTTCCGGACCACCCAGTGGTGGCAAGCCGCCTTCTCCAGGTATGCAGTGGAGAAGAGTAAACTATAAAACACTTGGTATTTCGCGCCTTTTCACGTTTGCAGAAAAGCCTTCTTGAAGGTGGAGGCTCGCGTCGTTTATTGTTCCACGTGAAACCCTGGCTAGACGTGTTTCACGTGGAACACAGGGGGCCTATTGGGAAGAATCATTGCGGTGGCGAACCAGAAGGGCGGAGTGGGTAAGACCACTACCGCCGTGAATCTTGCTGCCGCTCTGGCTCTGGCAGATCGCAAAGTGCTCCTGATAGACATGGATCCTCAGGGCAACGCTACAACGGGAATCGGCCTCGATAAGGCTGGCCTTACGCGCACTATCTATCACGTCCTGCTTGAGGATGATTCAGCCGAAGGGGCCGTGAGAGAGACCAGCGTGGCAAACCTTGGGCTCATCCCGTCGGACATCGATCTGGTGGGGGCCGAGGTGGAGCTGGTTACGGTAGAGAATCGCGAGAACCGGCTTCGAGATGCGCTGACAGGGATTCGCGATCACTATCACTACATCATCATCGATTGTCCCCCTTCCCTGGGGCTCTTGACGCTCAATGCCCTGACCGCGGCGGATCGGGCGCTCGTGCCCCTTCAGTGCGAGTACTACTCGCTCGAAGGCTTGGCGCACATCCTCCGGACGGTCGCGCTGGTCCGCGAGCGCCTCAATCCAGCGCTCGAGGTCGAAGGCATCGTGCTAACCATGTTCGATGGGAGGACCAGCCTGGCGACGCAGGTCAAGTCCGAGGTGCAAGGTCATCTTGGCGGACAGGTGTTGCGCACGCTGATCCCCCGCAACGTTCGGATCTCTGAAGCACCCAGCCATGGGCGCCCCATCATGTTCTATGATCTGCGCTCCCCAGGAGCGGTGGCGTACCTCGAGCTTGCCAAGGAGGTTCTCGCGCATGAATCCTAAGCACGGGCTTGGTCGCGGTCTCGGAGCTCTACTCGCCTCTTCTCCCTACTCATCCACACAGGATGCCCTGGGCAAGGTACAGGACTTGCCGATTGAGGACATAACAGCCAATCCTAATCAGCCCAGAAAGTCCTTTGAAGACAGTAGTTTACAAGAACTAGCAGAGTCGCTGAGGCGCTCAGGAGTTCTCCAGCCCGTGGTGGTTCGCAAGATCGGCGACAAGTATCAGCTCATAGTCGGCGAGCGGCGTTGGCGAGCCGCGAGGATGGCCGGGCTATCCCACGTTCCGGCCGTCGTGCGTGAAACCACAGATGCCGAGACGCTCGAGCTGGCCCTTGTCGAAAACCTTCTGCGCGAAGACCTGAACCCCATGGAAGAGGCCGAGGCCTATCAGCGACTTCTGACCGATTTCGCATGGACGCAGGAGCAGCTTGGCCAGCGCGTCGGGCGCGACAGGAGCACTGTGGCCAATTGCCTGCGACTCCTGAGGCTGCCGGACGTGATCCAGGCGGATCTTCGGAGCGGGCGGCTGACCATGGGCCATGCTCGAGCGCTGCTATCCCTCACCGCCCCGGCCGATCAGCTCAAGCTGCGGGACGAGATCCTCGCCCACTCCTGGTCTGTGCGGGCAACGGAAGAGGGCGTGCAGCAGAAGCGGCGTCTCGGGACGCGGCGAGTCGCCCGCCGCTCGGCCGAGCTGACCGCGCTCGAAGATTCGCTGCGGGAAGCGCTCTCGACGCGCGTGCGCCTCGTGGGCACCGAGCGCGCCGGGCGCATCGAGATCGTGTACACGTCGGCCGAGGACCTCGAGCGGCTGGCCGAGCTCATCGGCGCCCGGCGCCCCTAGTCACGTACACTCACCGCATGGCCGAGCGCATCGTCGTAGGTCTCTCGGGTGGGGTCGATTCCTCCGTCGCCGCCGCCCTGCTCGTCGAGCAGGGCTTTGACGTCGTGGGCATCACGCTGCGCGTCTGGCCCTGGCAGGAGAGCGACGATCCGGCCAAGCGCTTCGGCAGCTGCTGCTCTCCCGCCACGGTCGACGATGCACGGCAGGTCGCGCGGCGGCTCGGCATCCCCTACTACCTGCTCAACAGCGCGGAAGAGTTCGAGCGCACGGTCATCGAAAACTTCGCCCGCGAGTACGAGGCCGGGCGCACGCCGGTGCCGTGCACGGTCTGCAATCGTGAGATCAAGTTCGGCTCGCTCCTGCATCGGGCGCGCGCGTGGGACGCGGCCGCAGTGGCCACGGGCCACTACGCGCGCGTCACGCGCGACCCGCGTACCGAGCGCTTTCTACTCTGGCGGGGCGCTGACGCTCGGAAGGATCAGTCCGATTTCCTGTGGCCGCTCAGCCAGGCGCAGCTCGGTGCGGCGCGGTTTCCCGTCGGAGCGCTGAGCAAGCCCGAGGTGCGGGACAAGGCCCGGACCCTCGGGCTCGTCACGGCCGAGAAACCCGAGAGCCAGGAGATCTGCTTCATCCCCGACGACGACTATCGCGGCTTCCTGCGCGCGCGCGTTCCCGGCGCCTTCCGTCGCGGACCCATCGTGGACGGAGCCGGGCGGGTCGTGGGCGAGCACGAGGGCCTCGCGAATTACACGGTCGGCCAGCGTCGTGGGCTCGGCTTGGCTCTGGGCCGCACGGTCTATGTCTCGGCGCTCGACCCCGCGACGAACACCGTGGTGGTTGGTGACGCGGGCGACGTGGACATTGAGACCCTGGTCGCCGATCAGACGAACTGGATCGCCATCGAGCGACTCGAGGGTCCGCTGACCGTCGCCGCGCAGATTCGCCATCGTCACGAGCCTGCGCGCGCGACCGTCTGGCCGCTGGACAATGGGCACATCGGGGGGCAGGTGGGAGTGCGTTTCGAGAGTCCCCAGCGCGCGCCGGCCCCAGGGCAGTCTGTCGTTTTCTACGACGGCGACCTCGTGGTGGGCGTTCCTTATTTCACAACGTGGTACCGCCGGAGAACTCACGATGCGCCGTCTCCTTGCCTTCATTGTCCTTCCGGCCGCTCTCGTCCCGACGGTGGCCTTAGCCAGCGAGGGCGGCGGCCTGATCAGCCTCGACAAGTCGCTCATCATTCAGGCCTTCAATTTCCTTCTCCTCCTGTTTCTCCTTTCCAAGCTTCTTTACAAGCCGCTCATGGCCAAGATGGACGAGCGCAGCCAGGCGATCCAGAAGTCGCTCGACGAGGCACAGGCGGCGCGTGCCGAGGCCCAGAAGGAGCGCGCAGAGCACGCGGCCAAGATCCAGGCCGCCCATGCCGAGGCCCAGCAGATCCGGGCCGAAGCCCTCAAGGACGCTGCGGATGAGCAGCGACGACTGGTCGAGGCTGCCAAGGCCGAGGCCGCGCGGCTCGTGACGAGCGCGCGCCAGGAGATGGAGCAGGATGTGCGCCGCGCCCGCCAAGAGCTTCGCCAGGAAGTTGCCGATCTCGCGATTTCCGCCGCAGAGCGCTTGATCAAGAAGAGCCTCAACGACGTGGATCATCGCCGCATCGTCGACGACGCCATCGGCCGCACGGGCCAGAAGAACTAAGCGGCATGCGCGCCCAGGAAGGCACGGCCCGGCGATACGCGAAGGCGCTTCACAGCGCCGCCGTCGAGGCTGGGATAGGGGAGGCGGCGGGCCGCGAGCTCGAGGCCCTCGGGCAGCTCCTCGAAGCGAACAGCGAGGCCCGAGCCGTTCTCGAAAGGCCCTGGATCAAGCCCCTGGAGCGACGAGCGGTGGCGGAAGATCTGGCGGGACGGGCGGGCGCGGGGCCCCTCGTCAGGAAGTTCGCGGGACTGCTGGCGGAGAGAAGGCGGATCGACCACCTCCCCGCCATGGTCACCGCCTACCGCGATCTCGTCGACGCGGAGCTGGGCCGCGTCCGCGCCCAGGTGCGCACCAGCATCTCATTGACCGATGGCGAGAAGAGCCAACTCGCGAATCGCCTGCAAGCCGCGGTGGGCAAGCAGGTGATCCTCGAGGAGACCACGGACCCGAATCTCCTGGGCGGCTTCGTCGCCCAGGTCGGCAGTCTCATTCTCGACGGCAGTCTCGACGGGCAGCTCGCGCGCCTGCGCGAGCGGCTGGTGAGGGGATAGGCATGATCAAGGCGGAAGAGATCAGCGAGATCATCAAGAAGCAGCTGCAAGGCTACGAGGCCGCGGTCGACCTCCAGGAAGCGGGCCGTGTCCTCGAGGTGGGCGACGGCATCGCCCGCATCTATGGCCTCGAAGGCGCCATGGCAGGCGAGCTCTTGCAGTTTCCGGGCGACGTCTATGGCCTCGTGCTCAATCTCGAGGAAGACAACGTCGGCGCCGTGCTGCTCGGCTCGGACACCCTCATCAAGGAGGGTGATCACGTCACGCGTACCAAGCGCATCGCCCAGGTGCCTGTGGGCGAGGCGCTGACCGGTCGCGTCGTCGACGCGCTCGGCCAGCCGGTAGACGGGAAGGGGCCAATCGCCTCCAGCGAGTTCCGCCCGCTCGAGCGCTACGCCCCCGGCGTGGTGGACCGACGCTCCGTCAAGGAGCCGCTTCAGACGGGGCTCAAGGCCATCGACGCCATGATCCCCATCGGACGCGGCCAGCGCGAGCTCATCATCGGCGACCGCGGCACGGGCAAGACCGCTATCGGCGTGGACACGATCATCAACCAGAAAGGGCAGGGGGTCTACTGCTTCTACGTCGCCATCGGCCAGAAACGCTCCACCGTCGCCCAGGTCGTGAAGGTCCTCGAGGACACGGGCGCCATGGCGTATACGACGGTCGTCATCGCCTCGGCCTCGGAGCCGGCGGCGCTGCAGTACCTGGCTCCCTATGCCGGCTGCGCCATGGCGGAGTTCTTCCGCGACTCGGGCCGCCATGCCCTCTGCATCTACGACGATCTTTCCAAGCACGCCACGGCTTATCGGCAGATGTCGCTTCTGCTCCGCCGGCCGCCGGGCCGCGAGGCCTACCCGGGCGACGTCTTCTATCTTCACTCGCGGCTCCTCGAGCGGGCCGCCAAGCTCAACGACGAGCTGGGCGGGGGATCCCTCACCGCGCTGCCCATAATCGAAACGCAGCTGGGCGACGTGTCTGCCTATATCCCGACCAACGTCATCTCGATCACGGACGGCCAGATCTATCTCGAGTCGGATCTCTTTTACTCCGGCATCCGGCCGGCCGTGAACGTGGGCCTTTCCGTCTCGCGCGTCGGCGGATCGGCGCAGATCAAGGCCATGCGTCAGATCGCCGGCAAACTCCGGCTCGACCTCGCCCAGTACCGCGAGCTGGCGGCTTTCGCGCAATTCGGCTCCGACCTCGACAAGTCGACGCTCCAGCAGCTGGCCCGCGGCCAGCGCATGGTGGAGCTGCTCAAGCAGGGCCAGTACGCGCCCCTCACGGTCGAGAGGCAGATCACCATCATCTTCGCGGGAGGGCAGGGGCTGCTCGATGACCTGCCCGTGGATCAGGTGCGGGCGTTCGAGGAATTCCTGTATCCGCACCTGGAGCGCAAGCACGCTCAGCTCTTACCGGAGATCGCGAACAAGAAGGAGCTGACCGACGAGCTCCGGGACGCGTTGACCAAGGTCATCGGCGAGGCGAAGACGGAGTTCATGGCCTCGCGGGGCATCAAAGCGGTCTAGGGCTCCCGCACATGGCGACGCTCCGGGACATCCAGCGACGGATCCGCTCCGTCCAGTCGACCCAGAAGATCACCAAAGCCATGAAGCTCGTGGCCGCGTCCAAATTCCGGCGCGCGCAGGAGCGGATCATCGCGGCGCGGCCGTACGCGACCAAGATGCGCGAGCTCCTCGGAGGCCTCGCCGGACATACCGGAGATGAGACGCATCCGCTGCTGGCCCGGCGCGAGACGGGGCGCAAGCGCCTCGTGATCATCACGGCCGATAAAGGACTCTGTGGGGCCTTCAACTCGAACATCCTCCGGGAGTCGCTTCGGTTCCTTCGCGGAGCCGGGGAGACTTCGGTGACCCTGGTGGTCGTAGGCAAGAAGGCCCGCGATTTCTATCGTCGGCGCCAGTTTACGGTCAAGTCGGAGATGCTCGGCTTCTTCGATCGCCTGGCCTACTCCCACGCCCAGGAGCTCTCGAATGAGCTGATCGGCTCCTACCTCGCGGAGGAGGTGGACGAGGTCCACCTCATGTACAACGAGTTCCGCTCGGTTGCCGTGCAGCGCCCGGTGCGGGAACAGCTCCTGCCCATCGAGGCCGAAGGCGCTGCCGATGGCGATGCGGGGCCGCAGGAGGAATATCTCTACGAGCCCGGCCCTGAGGCCATCCTCGCCTCGCTCCTGCCGCGTCACGTGACGACCCAGGTCTACCGCGCCCTCATGGAGTCCGCGGCGGGCGAGTATGGCGCGCGCATGACGGCGATGGAGGCCGCCTCGAAGAACGCGCGAGAAATGATCAATCTGCTGACCATCCAGTACAACAAGGCCCGCCAGGAGCGCATTACCAAGGAGCTGCTGGATATCGTCGGCGGCGCTGAAGCCCTCCGCCAGGCCGTCGAAGCATAATTATTGGAGAAAGGAACCTCGAGATGAGCCAAGGCAAGGTTGTTCAGGTCATCGGCCCCGTGGTCGACGTCGAGTTCGAGGTGGGCAAGCTACCCGCGATCTACAACGCGCTCGAGGTGCCCAATGCGGGCAGCACCGATGTCTTCGCCTACTCGGCCAAGCTCGTGCTCGAGGTCGCCCAGCACCTCGGAGAGAGCCGTGTTCGAACCGTCGCCATGGCGGCCACCGACGGGCTCACACGCGGCATGCCGGTCAACGACACGGGCCAGCCGATCACGATCCCCGTGGGCAAGGAGACGCTCGGCCGCATCCTCAATATCACGGGCGAGGCGGTGGACAAGGCGGGGCCGCTTAAGGCCACGAAGACCCTGCCCATCCACCGGCCGGCGCCGGCCTTCGAGCAGCAGTCGACCAAAGTCGAGATGTTCGAGACCGGCATCAAAGTCGTGGACCTTCTCGAGCCCTATACCAGAGGCGGCAAGACGGGCCTCTTCGGGGGCGCGGGCGTCGGCAAGACCGTGCTCATCCAGGAGCTCATCAACAATATTGCCAAGCAGCACGGCGGCATCTCGGTCTTCGCCGGGGTAGGGGAGCGCACGCGCGAGGGCAATGACCTGTACCACGAGATGAAGGAGTCGGGCGTCATCGACAAGACGGCGCTCATCTTCGGTCAGATGACCGAGCCGCCCGGCTCGCGGCTCCGCGTTGGGCTGACCGGGGTGACGGCCGCCGAGTACTTCCGCGATGAGGAAGGGCAGGACGTGCTGCTCTTCATTGACAATATCTTCCGGTTTACCCAGGCGGGCTCGGAGGTCTCGGCGCTCCTCGGGCGTATGCCCTCGGCCGTCGGCTACCAGCCGACGCTCGGCACTGAGATGGGCGCGCTCCAGGAGCGGATCACCTCGACGAAGAAGGGCTCGATCACCTCGGTGCAGGCCATCTATGTGCCGGCCGACGATATCACCGATCCCGCGCCGGCAACGGCCTTCGCCCACCTTGACGCGACGACGGTTCTGTCGCGGGCGCTCACCGAGCTCGGAATCTACCCGGCCGTCGATCCGCTGGCCTCCACCTCGCGCATCCTTGATCCGATCATCCTGGGCCAAGAGCACTACGCGACAGCTCGGGCCGTGCAGTCGATCCTCCAGCGTTACAAGGATCTCCAGGACATCATCGCCATCCTCGGGATGGAGGAGCTCTCCGACGAGGACAAGCTCACCGTCGCCCGCGCGCGAAAGCTCCAGCGCTTCCTTTCCCAGCCCTTCCACGTGGCCGAGACCTTCACGGGCACCCCGGGCCGCTACGTCAAGCTTGCCGATACGATCCAGGGCTTCAAGGAGATCGTGGAGGGGCTCTGCGACGACATGCCCGAGCAGGCCTTCTACATGGTCGGGGGCATCGATGAGGCGCGGGAGAAAGCCCGCAAGATGTCCGAGGTGAAGTGATGCCGGGTGAAGCAAGCGCCGCCGGGTGGCCGTGCGAGGTAAGCGCCGAAGGCGGAGTAGAGTGCGAGGGCTGATCTAATGCGTTTCGAGCTGGCGACCCCCACGCGGATGCTCGTGAGCACCGAGACCGAGGAAGTGGTGGCCCCGGGTGTCGAGGGCTACTTCGGTGTCTTGCCTGGCCATGCCGCCTTCCTCACGACGCTTGCCGCCGGCGAGGTGATGTATCGCACGGGCCAGCGCCAGGAATACCTGGCGGTGGCCGGCGGCTTCGCCGAGGTGCGGGCCGAGCGCGTCATCATCCTTGCCGAACACGCGGAGCGCCCGGAGGAGATCGACCGCGAGCGCGCCGAGCGGGCCCGGCAGCGCGCCGAGATGCGTCTCCAGGGCAGGAGCCCGACGGGAGAGTCCGAGGAGATCGACTTCGCTCGCGCGCTGGAGGCGCTCGCCCGCGCTCTCACGCGGCTCTTGGTCGTGGGCCGAGCCCAGTCCCAGCCGTAGGCTGCCCCGTTCGCGCGGCACCTGGACCGCGCGAACGCACAGCGGGCCGGGCACCGGTGCTTGCCATTTCGCTCTAACCCCGCATCACACCACGATTTCCCTTCTGGCACGGCGCTGGCAATCGCAGCGTGCCATGACGACCATCCTCGTGGTAGACGACGAGCCGCCCATCGTAGATCTCGTACGCTTCACGCTCGAAGATGCCGATGTCCGCGTCGTCGAGGCCGCCGACGGCGCCGAAGCGCTCGTGGTAGCCCGGCAAACCATTCCCGATCTCGTCCTGCTCGACGTGCACATGCCCAGGCTCGACGGCTTCGAGGTCTGCCGGCAGCTCCGGAGAGAGCCGTCGCTCGCGCGCATTCCCATCGTCATGCTCACCGCCGCCGGCCAGGAGTCTGACCGCGCCCGCGGCCGCGCCGCCGGAGCCGACGAGTATCTGACCAAGCCGTTTTCTCCCTTGGCCCTCCTGGCGCTCGTCGAGGCCCTGGTGCCGGATACGCGATCATGGCGGCCGATGTAGCGCTGGCCCAGGCCCTCGCGTACGCGCGAGACCTCCGGGCGCTCTACGAGGTCTCGCGGGCCCGAGAAGAGGAGGCCAACCGCGCGCACGACAAGCTGCGGGCTGCCTATCAGCAGGCCCTCGCGTATGCCGTGGATCTCCGGAAGAGCCACCGGCAGATGCAGCGTTCCGTGCTGCAGAGCCTGCTCGGCCTCGCCAACGCGCTCGAGGCCAAGGACGAGTACACCCGTGGCCATTCAGAGCGTGTGGCGGGACTGGCTCAGCGCCTCGCGCTGGCGGCGGGGCTTGGAATCGCGGAGGCCAAGACCATCGCAGAGGCGGGGCTGCTCCACGACCTGGGCAAGATCGGTGTGCCCGAGCACATCCTGCGAAAGCAGGGCCCGCTCACGGATGAGGAGTGGATCGCCATGCGCCGGCACCCCCTCACCGGGGCGCAGATCGTGGCGCCCCTCGAGTTCTTTGCCGACGCCGCGCTCATCGTCCGCCACCACCACGAGCGTCACGATGGCAGCGGCTATCCAGATGGATTGAAGGGAGACGGCATTCCCGTGGGCGCCCGTATCGTGGCCATCGCGGACGTCTACGACGCGCTGACCTCGGAGCGTCCTTATCGCCGCAAGCTCGCTCGCGCCGAGGCGGTGCAGATCATGCGAGACGACGCGGGACTCACCCTCGAGCCCCGGCTGACCGAGCTCTTCCTGGATCTGGTCATCGATGCGCCTGCTGACCGCTCCGTTTGATCCGTCGGCGCGTGTCCTGTCGGCCCTCGTCCGACCGCTTCTCGAGGTGGCGCTCATCGCCGCGGGAAGCATCGCCCTCTTGCTGGCAGCGGACACGCTGGCCGGTGAGTGGCGAGGGCTGGGGCGCGCCGCGGCGAGCGGCGGGAGCCATGCGGCGATGATCGCGGCCGGCTGGGTGATTGCCCTCGGGGGCGCCCCACGTTGGCGGATGCCGGCCGCGGCCTCGGCCGCCGCGCTGATCGTGGCCTCGGTGGCCGCGCGATTGGCGCCCGCCGGAGCGGTTCTCTACTTTCTCGTTCCGCTCGTCCTGGCGCGCCAGGCGGGGAGCACGCGCCTGGATACGCGATGGATAGGATGGGCCAGGCCCCAGATGTCGCGGCAAGTTATCCTTGGAGTGGCGGTCGGCGGTTTCCTTGGTCTCCATCTCCTGTTCGCCGCCTCACTGACACTGGGGTACACGGCCTCGGTGCTGAGCCTCGGCGGCTATCTTGCCGGGGTAGCCTATGACGTTGGCGCCAATGCGCTGTCGGTCGGGTGGCTCTTTCACGGCGCGCTCTTCTCCGCGCTCTGGAGACGGTGGACCTTCTGGCCGGCGGCCGCGATCGCGACAGGCGCCGGACTTCTCCGCTACCTCGTCGATCCCACTTTCCCCACGGCGCCCGAGGCGGCAGCGGGAGCGGTCTTCTATCTGACGATCCTCGGGCTGGCGAGCTGTGCCCTTCGTGCCTGGAGTGGAAGCGTGCTGCCCGGCTACCTGGCCACCCTCGCGTTCTTCGCCGCGTACCGAGCGCTCCACGTATGATCGCCGGCCCACTGGTCCTGGTCGCGGCGATCGCCCTGGCGACGGCCGGCGTGGAGGACGCCCTGGCGATGCCGCTCCGGCACCTCTATGTCGCGCCGGCGGCCTGGGCCGCTTTGCGCTCGGGTTCCTCAGCCGCCGGGCTGGTCGGCCTCATGGCCGGCTTCTGCCAGGGCCTCCAGGCCTTTCCCATGATCGAGCGCGGGGGTCTCACGCCGCCGACGCTAGACGCTTTGGTCTCGCTCATGGCCCCGCTGGTCGTCGGAATCGCCCTCGGCCGTCTCGTGGACCAGGCGCGAGAGCGAGGAGGCCGGCTCGACGCTCTCCTCGAGATCCAGCGGGCCCTCGGCGGCGAGGAGCCGCTCGAGGTGAGGCTCGAGCGAGCCGTGACGTTGATCAGGGCCGCGCTCCGGGCCGAGCACGCGGGGCTCGTGCTCCAGGCCGACGACGGGACACTGGCCGTGGTGGGATCCAAGGTAGCGGGAGCTTTTCGCAAGGATTCGGCGGCGGGCCGGGCGCTCGCCACGGGTGCGACCATCCTCGTCGGGGATCTCGACGCGGACCCGCGCCTGCGCTCGAAGACGCCGCGTTGGCCGACGCCTTCACGGGGGCTCGTCCTCCCGCTCGACACCGGGAGCGGGCGGGTGGGCGTCCTTGCCATCGAGCGCTCCGGCGATCTTGGCCCTGCCGCCCGCCGCTCGGTACGCGAGCTGTCGCTTCATCTGGCGCTGGCCGTCGAGAACGCGCGGCTCCTCCTCAAGGAGCGGCGCTTCGCCCAGGAGCTGGAGGACAAGGTCGACCAGGCGACCCGTCGCCTGCGCGAGATCGACCGGGCGAAGAGCGAGTTCCTCTCCGTGGTTTCCCATGAGCTGCGGACGCCCCTGACCGCGCTCCAGGGCTTCAGCGAGCTCCTGCTCGAGCGTGTCGTGCCCCCTGACCGGGCGCGGCGCTATCTGGGCCATGTGCGCACCGAAACACAGCGTCTGGGCCGTATCGTCACCGATCTCCTCGATCTCTCCCGCATCGAGGCCGGCCGCCCGCTCGAGCTCCGGCCGGAGCGCGTGGACCTCGGCGAACTGATCGAGCGCAACGTGGATCTTTTCGCCTCGCAGCATCCCCGTCACTGTATCGAGGGCCAGGTGGCCGACGGGCTGGGCGCGGTGTCCGCCGATCGCGACGCAGTGGATCGCATGCTCAAGAACCTGATGTCCAATGCCGTCAAGTACTCGCCGCGGGGTGGGCGGGTCCGCGTTGCCGCTGCTGTTTCGGGTGACCGGCCGGGCACGGTGGAGCTGACGGTGGAGGACGATGGGGTCGGCATTCCGGCAGAGGATCTGCCACGGATCTTCGATCGCTATGTGCGGATCGCCCACCCGGAGACGAAGGCGGCCTCGGGACTGGGCCTCGGGCTTCACGTGGTTCGCTCCCTGGCCGAGGCCCAGGGCGGGACCGTGGAGGTCGAGAGCCTGCCCGGAAAGGGATCGCGGTTCCGGCTGCTTCTGCCCGCCGCCGAGGCCGAGATTTGACCGATTTCTCGGCTACTTCCGCTTGACACCCCGAGACATGCGCGTGTAGTCTCGAATGTTCCTATGTCCAGGCGCGACGATATCGCGGGCAGGATGGCTGAATCCGTCGTCAAGCGGCTCGTGGGACGCAAGCTCGTCGAGATCAAGGACGAGGCCCGGGCCCGGGACGTCGTCCGCCACATCCTGTCCGAGAACTTCCTCGCCGAAGAAAAGATCGAGACCGAAGTCACCGCTCTCCTGATGGAGAACGCCAAGCTCATCAAGGACTCGGCTTCCGACTACAAGCGGCTCTTCACCCTGGCCAAGACCAAGCTCGCGCGCGAGCGGGGGTTCATCCTGTGATGCGGATGAGTCGCGAGCGCCTCTTCGGGCTGGCCGACCGCATCGTGGCCGACCTGGCGCAGACGGAGGGCGTGGTCATCCGGGGCTTTGCCGACGACAAGGTGCGCGGGCATCTCCGCACCGAGGTCTTCCGTGTCCTCGAAGAGGAAGGCCGGCTCGAGGAGACCGTCGACCAGGAAGTGCGCAAGACCCTCGCGAGCTACTCGCGCCCGGCCCCCGAGGGCAGCGCGGAGTGGGAAGTGCTCTACCGGAAGACCCGGGAGGAGGTATTCAAGCGGAGGCTTCGCCTGTGAGGCGGATCGTGGTGGGCATCAGTGGAGCCTCGGGCGTCGTCTACGGCATTCGCCTGCTCGAGCTGCTGCGCGCGGCGGCCGGAGTGGAGACCCACCTGGTACTCTCCGATCCCGCCAAGCGGACCATCATAGAAGAGACCGACTGGGTGGTGAAGGACGTGGAGGCGCTTGCTACCCATCGCCACGACAACAAGGACATCGGCGCGAGCATCGCCTCGGGCTCCTTCAAGACCGACGGCATGGTCATCGCGCCGTGCAGCGTGAAAGAGGCGGCATCGGTCGCGCACTGTCTGGCGGACAACCTCATGACGCGCGCGGCGGACGTGACGCTCAAGGAGGGCCGGCCCCTCATCCTGCTCGTGCGGGAGACGCCGCTCCACGTGGGCCACCTACGCATGCTCACCCAGCTTGCCGAGATGGGCGCGGTGATCTTGCCGCCGATGCCCGCGTTCTACCACCGTCCCAAGCAGATCGAGGACCTCGTGGACCATACGCTGGCGCGGGTGCTCGACCGGCTCCAGATCCCGCAGGCGCTGATCGGCGAGTGGCAGGGCACCAACCGACGCCCGCCGCGCGAGTGAGCGCGATCACTCCCTTGCCGGGGAGTCCCCTCGATCTCTCCATCGTCGTGCCCGTCTACAACGAGGAGGAGAATCTGCCCCTCCTCTGGCCGGAGATCCGCGAGGTCCTCGATCCGACGGGTCTCCGCTACGAGATCGTCTTCGTGGACGACGGCAGCCGCGACCGGAGCGCAGAGATCGTTCGGAGTCTTCGCGAGCAGGACCCGCGGG
>QHSC01000095.1 GCA_003220345.1 Candidatus Rokuibacteriota bacterium
CCACCACCACGATCCCCATTGTCACGGCCACCGGTGATGATCCCGTGACCGCGGGTCTCGTCGCCAGCCTAGCGCGGCCCGGAGGCAATGTCACCGGGATGACGAGCCTTTCAGGGGAGCTGACGCGGAAGCGTTTTGAGCTGCTCAGGGAGGTTCTTCCCAAGATATCTCGACTGGCAGTTCTCTGGCATCGGGACAATCCTGGCTCCGCGGTTGCTATGCGAGATCTCGAGGCCGCCGCTCGGTCTTCGAAGGTTGAGCTTCAGGTTCGGGGGATCAAGAGCGCGGACGAGCTCATCGGAGCTTTCTCGGCCATGACGCGGGAGCATGCCCGAGCAGTCTTCGTGATCGCCGACCCGCTGTTCTTTTCCGAGCGCAGGCGAATTTCCGACCTCGCGATCAAGCACCAATTGCCCAGCTTTCACGGAGTGTCCGAATACGCGGAGGCCGGAGGACTCTTTTCTTACGGGCCGAGCTACTCCGATCTCTTCCGGCGAGCCGCCCTCTATGTGGACAAGATCCTGAAGGGAGCCAAGCCCGGTGATTTGCCGATCGAGCAGCCGACCAAGTTCGAGCTTGTCATCAACCTGAAGACGGCGCGAGCGCTCGGAGTGACCATTCCGCGTCTGATCCTGTTGCGCGCCGACCGGGTGATCGACTAGCGGTCAGAGCCGCTCGTAGCCCCGATACAGCTCCGGGCGGATCCACTGCTTGAAGATGCCGGGCTTGGTCCGCCACGGTAGCGTGCCGTCCACCCGGCGGTCGAGCTCGTCACGCAGCCACTCGAGGCGCGCGAGATCGACGGTCACGGTGAAGACACCGGGCTTCCGCGACTCGAGCAGGATCTCCTCGGGAGTGCAGATCATGGCGTGGCCGCTGCCGCCCTCGAGGATGTTGCGGCTCGTCGCGGTGATCATCAGGTTCTCGATCGCGCGCGCCCAGATGAGTGTGCGCCAGGTTTCGTGGAGCTGGGGCGGCCAGAGCCCGGCGGGCAAAAGCGTGATCCGCGCGCCCTGGAGGGCCATCATCCGTGACAGCTCGGGCACGTAGACCTCGCTGCACATCAGGATGCCGAGCTTGCCGAACTCCGTGTCCCACACCGGCAGCTCGTCCGCTTCCTGGTACTTGAAGTCCCAGAACTTCCCGCCCTCGTAGATCCACGGGCCCGGCGGGGTCGTCCGCCTGTACTTGCCGATACGCTGGCCGTCCGGTCCGTAGAGGTAGAGGCAGTTGTAGCAGGGGGCGTGGCCGACGTCGTCCGGGCGGATGTACTCGACGGCCCCGCCGACAACATAGACTTTCTCCTCGCCCGCGACAGCGGCGAGCGCCTCGTGCGGGAGTAGTCCACGGGCACCGTGCAGGGGCCGGGGTACGTTTCCGGGAGCATGACGAGCTTGGCGCCGTCGCGGGCCGCCTGGCGAATGTAGGCGACCGCGCGGTCGACGTTCTTCGGAGCGTCCGGGCCCGTCAGCGTTTCGGGCTGCACCACCGCGAGTCTCAGTTCCATGGGGTCAGGTCTCACATTAATACATTTCCAGCGACAAGTCCCATCGGTCCCGACTCAATGTCGGATTGTGAGACCTGACCCCGGATCTTGACAGGGCGTGACGGGTGAAGTCTCATGGCCCTCACCTGGAGGTGCTCATGCGATCCGATCGCGTCATCGGGGCCATCGACTTCCACACGGCAGGGATCGGGATGCGGCTGCTCACGAGCGGCCTCGGGCGACTGCCGGGGAGCACGATCGCCGACAAGCGGCGGTGGTTCCAGGAGCATCTCGACGATCTCCGCACCGGCCTCTGCCTCGAGCCGCGCGGGCACCGCGGCCTCTTGATCGCGGTCATGACCGAGCCGGTCACGCCCGCCGCGCACTTTGGCCTCTTCTTCATCTATCCGGGCGGCTACTACGTCTCGTGTGGCGAGGGCACGATCGGCGCGGCAACCGTGGCCGTCGAGACCGGGCTGGTGCCGCGGACGGGGGTCGAAACCCCGGTCGTCATCGACACGGAAGCGGGAGTCGTGGAGACGATCGCGCGCTCGGACGGCGATCGCGTGCGCGACGTCACACTCCGATGGACGGCATCCTTCGTCGCGCTGCCCGAGCAGGTGATCGAGGTCGAGGGCGTGGGCGAGGTGCCGGTCGACATCGCGGTCGGCGTGGGCAACGTCTTCGCCATCGTGGAGGCGGGGCACGTTGGCGTGTCGGTTCGGCAAGACGAGCGTGGACAACGTGCTCGTCCACGAGCTGCCTGATGCCGACGGCGTCTCGCCCAACGCTCTCGTGTGGGGCCCCGGCCAGGTCGACGCCGCCCCGTGTGGGTCGGGCACGTGCGCCCGCCTGGCCCTCTTCCACCACCGGGGCCTCATGGGCGTCGGCTCCAGGTTCATCAGCCAGGGCCTGCTCGGGCTCAGCTTCACGGCTCGAATCGGCGGCGAGACGGTGGTAGAGGGCGGGCGGCCGGCCATCTTGCCCGAGATCACCGGCACCGCGTACCTGACCGGGTTCAGCCAGTTCCTGTTCGATCCCGACGACCCCCTGCGCACCGGCTACCTGCTCGACGTGTAGCGGGCATGAAGACCCTCGTGCTGGGCGGTGGCGTCGTCGGCGTGACCACGGCCTACTTCCTCGCCCAGGCCGGCCACGAGGTGACACTCCTCGAGGAGAAGGACGGGCTCGGCCTCGAGGCCAGCGCGGGCAATGCGGGGATCATCGCACCCGGACATTCCTTCGCCTGGGCCTCACCGCGCGCCCCGGCCATGTTGCTTCGCTCCCTGCGCGGCGCCGAAACCCCCATTCGCGTGCGGCTCGCCCCCGACCCGCACCTGTACCTCTGGGGAATTCGATTCCTGCGCGAGTGCACGGCGACACGGGCGCGTCGCAACACGCTCGTCAAGCTCCGCTTGTGCCAGTACAGCCAGCGCGTGCTGAACGAGCTGGTGCGGGCGGAAGGGCTCGAGTATGAGGCCATCACGAAAGGCGCTCTGTATCTCTATCGCAATCGGGCCGAGCTCGAGGCGGGGGTGAAGAAGATGGCCCTCCTCGCCGAGCACGGCCAGAAGCAGGAGGTTCTCGACGCGAGCGAGGTGGCGAAGCTCGACCCGGTCTTCGAGCCGGTCAAGACCAAGATCGCCGGAGCGATCCGCGATCTCGGCGACTCGAGCGGCGACTCGCGCCTCTTCACGGAGCGCCTGGGGGCGCTGTGCCGGGACCGGCTCGGCGTCACCGTGAAGCTCGGCTGCCGCGTCGCCGCGCTCCGGGCCGGTGGGGATCGCATCGACGCCGTCGTCACCAGCGACGGCGTCCTGACCGCGGACAACTACGTGCTGGCCCTCGGGGTGGGCAGTCCGATCGTCGCGCGGACGGCGGGGGTGAGCCTGCCCATCTATCCGGCCAAGGGCTATTCCTCGACCTTTCCGCTCAAGCCAGGCGGCCTCGCACCTACAATTCCTGGAGTCGACGAGCAGTGGCTGGTCGGCTGGTCGCGCCTCGGCGACCGGCTGCGCCTCACCTCGACCGCGGAGTTCGCCGGCTACGACTGGGGCTGGACGCCGCGCGACTTCAACAACATCCTTCGCTTCGCGCGCGACGTGTTTCCCGACGCCGTCGACTACGATCGGGGAGAGTACCGCGCGTGCCTGCGCCCGATGACGCCGGATGGGCCGCCCATCCTTGGTCTCGGCCGCCATCGCAATCTCTTCTTCAACTGCGGCCACGGCCACATGGGCTGGACCATGGCGTGCGGCACGGCCCGGATCGTCGCCGATCTCATGAACGGGCGCATGCCCGAGCTGGATCTGGAGGGTCTCACCCCTCGCCGGTAGAGGGGTCAGGTCTCACATTCCCACATTTCCGTCGCGCGCCGCGCCGGCTGCCGGCGGAGAAAATGTCGGAATGTGAGACCTGACCCCGATCACTTTTCCCCCAGGTAGGCTTTGCGCACGACGTCGGAGCGGAGAAGCGCAAGGGCCGCGTCCTGGAGCACGATCCGTCCTGTCTGGATGACGTAGCCTCGATGCGCCACCCGCAGCGCCATCCGGGCGTTCTGCTCGACGAGCAGGATCGTCGTGCCGAGCCGATTGATATCCCGGATGATCTCGAAGATGGTCTCGACCAGGATCGGCGAGAGCCCCATCGACGGCTCGTCCAGGAGCAGCATCTCGGGACGGGCCATCAGGGCGCGACCCATCGCCAGCATCTGCTGCTCCCCGCCGGAGAGCGTGCCGCCCTTCTGCCCCAGGCGATCGCGCAGTCGCGGGAAGAGAGCGAGCACGCGCTCCAGGTCCTGGGGAATTGCCTCGCGGTCGGTGCGCGCGAAGGCGCCCAGCTCGAGGTTCTCGAGGACGGTCATGCGGGCGAAGATCCGGCGGCCCTCCGGGGACTGGGCGATTCCCAGGCGGGCAATCCGGTGTGTGGGAACCTTGTCGATCCGTTTTCCGCCGAAGCTCACGGTGCCTCTCAGCGGCCGCACCGTCCCGAGCACGGTCCGCAGCGTGGTGGTCTTGCCGGCCCCGTTCGACCCGATCAGCGTGACGATCTCGCCGCGCGCCACGGTGAGGGAGACGCCCTTGAGCGCGCGGATGTTCCCGTAGTACGCGTGCACGTCACTCAGCTCGAGCAGGCCGGTTCCGCTCATCCGGTGACCAGCTCCTGCTCGTACCCCTTGCCCAGATAGGCCTCGATGACCTTCGCATTCTGTCGGATCTCGGTGGGCGTGCCTTCCGCGATCCGGGTGCCGTAATCGAGCACGGTGATGCGGTCGGAGATCCCCATCACCACCTCCATGTGGTGCTCGATGAGCAGGACCGCGAGCCCGAGCTCGCGCCGCAGCAGCCCGATCAGCTCGGTCAGGGCGTCAGTCTCGCGCGGGTTCATGCCGGCGGTCGGCTCGTCGAGCAGCAACAGCTTGGGCTCGGTGGCCAGCGCGCGCGCGATCTCGAGCCGGCGCTGATCGCCGTAGGCCAGATTCTTGGCGAGCTCGCCCTCCTTGTCGCCCAGGCCCACGAAGCCGAGGAGATCTCGCGCCCGGCCGCGCGCGCGGGCCTCCTCGGCGACGACGGAGGGCGGCCGGAAGACGGCGCCGGCCACTGAGGAGTGAAGCCGACAGTGCTCACCCACCAGGACGTTGTCGAGCACGGTCATGTTCTGGAAGAGGCGGATGGACTGAAAGGTGCGGGCGATGCCGCGCCCGACGATCGCATGGGGCCGTAGCCCGACGAGGCTCTCGCCATTCAATCGAATCTCCCCGTGGTCCGGCCGGAGCAGCCCGGTGACGAGGTTGAAGAAGGTCGTCTTCCCGGCGCCGTTCGGCCCGATCAGCCCGACGATGCCCGCGGGCGGGATGACGAGGTCCACCTCGCTCACCGCCACCAGGCCCCCGAAGCGCCGCGTCACGCCCCGCACATCGAGAACAGGAGTCGTGGCCAAGCCCGTCCGCGACCCTTCGGCCTCCCGTAGCCACGACGGGATCGCCTCTGCCTGCGGGCGAGGCGGCGCCGCCACGAGCGCGAGCGCCTCCTCGCGCTCATCCACGTCGACGGCGGGGGGACGCACTCGCCGTCCCGCCAGCCCCTCCGGCCTGACCAGCATGACGATGACCAGCCCCAACCCGAAGAAGAACCAGCGCCAGAGCGTGAGATCGACACTCGCGAGCGTGGCGAGGCCCAGCGATCGCCCGACCCAGCGCACCAGGAACGTCAGCTGAGCGAGGAGGATCCGATCGAAGAGCGTGATCAGCATGCCGCCCAGGATGACACCCTTGAGGCTCCCCATCCCCCCCAGCACGACCATGCACAGCAGCATGATCGAGACGTTGAACTCGAAGGCACCCGGCGTGATCGCCTGCAGCTTTGCCGCGTAGAACGAGCCGGCGAAGCCGGAGAAGGAGGCGCCGAGCGCGAAGGCGAGGAGCTTGGTCTTGACCGGGTTCACCCCTGTGCAGTCCGCCGCCGTCTCGTCCTCGCGGATGGCCATCCAGGCCCGGCCGAGTCGCGAGTCGCGCATCCGATTCATGGCCCAGAGGGAGATCGCGCCGATGATCAGGATGAGGAAGTACCAGGGGACGAACTGGGTGTCGAAGTCCACGCCGGGCAGGTACGGCCGGCCGACGGGGTTCACGCCGTTCTCGCCGCCCGTCAAGTTGAGCCGTTCGACCGGGCGCCAGCCTCCGACGTCGATCGTGATGTCGCCGAGATTCCGGATGGCGACGGGAATGATCTCTCCGAAGGCAAGGGTGATGATGGCGAGATAGTCTCCTCGCACCCGCAGAGTGGGAGCGCCGATCACCACGCCCATGCCCGCCGACACGAGGGCCGCGATCCAGATCACGACCCAGAAGCTCCATGCATGTCCATAGAGCGGCGAGCCGAGCACGGGAGAATTGAGCAGGCCCATGGTATAGGCCCCGATGGCGAAGAAGGCCGCGTAGCCGAGGTCGAGGAGCCCCGCGTAGCCGACGACGATGTTGAGTCCCAGCGCGAGCAGAACGTAGATCATGGCGTCGGTCACGGCGTGGACGGTTTGCGCCTGCAGCCAGTGATCCAGGAACGGGTAAACCATGAGGGCGGTGAGGAGGAGGGCCGCAGGGAGCGGGCGGTTTCTCACGCCTTGTCCGGAGCCCGCTCGCCGAGGAGTCCCTGGGGCCGAAAAACCAGGACCAGGATCAGGATCGAGAAGACGATCGCGTTCGTCCAGCGCGCCGAGATGTACTGGTCGCTCCACGCGGAGAGAAAGCCGATCAGAAATCCGCCGAGGGCGGCCCCGGGCATGCTGCCGATGCCGCCCAGCACGGCCGCGGTGAAGGCGCGCAGGCCAGCCTGGTAGCCCATCCACCACATCCCGATGTTGTAGTAGAGGCCCTGGATGAGGCCGGCGGCTCCCGCGAGCGCGCCTCCGATGAAGAAGGTCAGGATGATCGTCTTCTCGACGTCGATTCCCATGGCGAGGGCCGTCTCTTTGTCCTGGGCAGTGGCCCGCATCGCCTTGCCCCATCGTGTCCGGGTGACGAAGTACTGAAGGGCGATCATGAGGGGAATGGTGGCGCCCAGCACGAGAACGTCTTTGCTCGTGATGAACAGCAGCGACTCCACGCCGATCCACTCCCGGAGAATGTCCACCGAGGGGAAGATATCGGGGTAGGCGATCGGGGCCGGGCCCTTCCAGATCAGGGCGAGGTTCTCGAGCATGAACGAGACGCCGATGGCAGTGATCAACGGCGCGAGCCGGAACGCGTGCCGGAGAGGACGGTACGCCACGCGGTCGATGGCGACGTTGATGGCCCCGGTCGTCAGCATGGTCAGGAGGAAGACCAGAGGTAAGACAGTGACCAGGTGCCAGCCGTGCAGCGTGGTCGCCATTCCGAGCAAGGTGAAGTAGCTGAGCGAGATGAAGAGCCCCAGCATGAAGACATCGCCGTGGGCGAAGTTGATCAGTCCGATGATCCCGTAGACCATCGTGTAGCCGAGAGCGATGAGGGCGAAGACGGCCCCCCGGGTGAGCCCGTTGACCGTCTGCTGGATCAGGACCTCGTGCCAGTTCAAGTGGGTCGGCTCGGCTCGGGGAAGAGCGCTAGCCTGGTCATGAATGGTCTCGGCTAACGCTCCTCCCCAAGCTCCCTGGACCCTACTCGAGGATCGACTCGAACTGGAACTTGCAGCCAATCGGGGTGTCGGCCTTCACCACCTTGAAACCGGACATGGTGTCGTAGTCGACGTCGCCGTTGGCATCGAAGCTCCACTTTCCGTTGATGCCGTCGAAGTTCTTGGTGGTCGAGATCGCCTTGCGCACCGCCTCCCGCTTCTCGGCGATGTCCTTGGCGCGCTCGATCGCCGAGGCCGCGCGCTTGATCCCGTCGATCGCGACCCGGCCCGCCTCCGCGGCGTAGAGGGCGTAGGCGGTGGGCTCCTTCCCGAACCGCTTCTTGTATTCCTCGTACGTCTTGGCCCCGGTCCCCTTCATCTTCTCGAAGGGGAGACCCGCGAAGGTCACCCGCATCTCGGTGGCCATCGCCACCTCGCAGGTCGCGCCCTTGAGCAGCTCTTCCTCGAGGAGGCCGTCGGGCCCCATGAACCGCACCCGCGGCGCCACCAGCCCCACCTCCTTCATCTGACGGATGATGACCTGCGCACCCGTCTCGATGACGCCTCCCATGTAGACGAGGTCCGCGCCCGAGGCGCGCACCTTGGTCAGGACGGGCTTCTGGTCGGGCTGCTTCCAGTCGATGCCCTCGTTGGCCACGATCGCGAGGCCGATCTTCTTGGCGGTGGCCTCGAAGACGTCTGCGATCCCCTTGCCGTACAGCTCCTGGTCGTTGAGGACGTACACCTTCTTGGCGCCGAGACGCTTCGCCCACTTGGCGCCGACGGCGCCCTGGATGTCGTCGGCCGGCACCGGCCGGAAGTAGTTGACGAACCCCAGCGGTCGATAGATCTCGGGCTCGCCCGGCGCGGCGCCCTGCTTCTTGGTCAGTCCCGGATAGGTGTTGGCCGGCGTGATCTGCGCCATGTGGGCGCGGTTGTTGATGGGAATCGAGACCTTGGCCGCGCCGGAATTGTAGGTCCCGATGTAGACGATCGCGAGCGGGTCGGCGACCGCCTTGTTCGCGTTCTCCGCCTCGACCGCGCCGTCCCACTTGCCCGTCTGTGGGGAAGCGTCGTCGAGATTGATCACTTCGAGACAGTAGCCGGCGACCGTGCCGCCGGCCTCGGACACGGCCAGATCGACGCCGTTCTTCATGCCCGTGCCCTCGGGAATCATCGCCCCCTGCATCGGCCACGAGGTGTAGATGCGAAGTTTGCCCTTCGGACACTGCTGAGCGGTGGCGTCCATCGGAATGGTGGCCACCATGACGAGCACCGCGGCCCCGAATGTTCCCAGCCATCCCCACCTGCGCATAGCGTCCCCCTCCCGCATGACTACGGCGTGAGCAACGACTACCTCCGACCCGAGCTTGGCCGGATGCTGGAGACTCGAGCGCCGGCTGTCAAGGTGTTTCTTGGGTCTCGTCCTAGGCTATCCTGTGGGCCACCGAACGGAGGAGATGCCTATGGCGCAACCACGAGTCATCTACGACGCGAAGCCGGGCTCGCCGATCGCGGTGGATCACGCGTTCTACGACCGGCTGGCCGGCCAGACCGCATCCCGCACGCTGGTCGAGCGCTTCATCGTGCCGATGCGCTCCGGTCGCGCCTGGCCGGTGCGTGCCGGCCAGCTGTTCCGCATCGTGGCCGTGGAGGGGGCCCAGGTCGCGGACTTCAACGCCTGGAGTCTCGGCAACCCCCGCGAGCGCTTCTGGGCCGCGCGGACCAAGCAGCTCCATCGCGCGCACGTCACCACCTACGACCGGCTCTGGTCCTCCCTGCCCTACCTCCGGCCGATGCTCACGATCACCAACGACACGATCCGGTACGGCCGCGACGCGGACGGCGCGGGCTGCCACGACCTGCTCGGCACGCGATGCGACCCCTACGTCCACAAGATGCTCAACGGCGAGGACTTCGATCTCTGCTGCCATTCCAACCTGGTGCGCGCGATCGCTCCCTACCGTCTCACCGAGCTCGACGTTCACGACGTGCTGAATGTCTTCCAGGTCACCGGGCTGACCGCGGACGACCGCTACTTCGTCAAGGCGAGCCCGGCGAAGAAAGGAGACTTCATCGAGTTCTTCGCCGAGATCGACGTGCTCTGCGCGATCTCGACCTGCCCTCACGGCGATCTCTCGGTGCAGATGTGGGGGGAGGAGGCGGGCGATCCGCTCAGCACCTGCCGCCCGCTCGGCGTGGAGATCTGGCAGCCGGACCCGGCGCTCCTCGCGGGCTGGCGCCCTCCCGAGGTTTCGGACTATCGCGGAGACCACGGCCTCCGCCGCGGGTAGGAGTCTGTCAGAGTAATCGCCAGATTCTCGCGAGCAGGAATGTTCCGCTTCGAGCGCGGGCTTCGCCGGCGCAACCGGTTCGGGGGAAAGCTTCGGAAGGGGGGCGGAGCCCCCCTCCGAGCTACCTAGCCGCGAGCGAGGAAGGAGGAAGGACGTATGACAACCACGCAGAGCCTCACGATCCCCGCCCGGCGCGGCGCGGCCGCGCGGGTGGCCGCCGGCCAGCGCGTCAAGGTCATCAATACCCACGGCACGCAGGTGGTCGATACCTGGGCATTCAACGCGAGCGACGTCACGGAATGGATGTCGATGGAGGCCAGTCGCGCGTGGTTCATGAAGCTGCGGGCCGCCGTCGGCGACGCGTTCCTCACGAACCAGCGGCGGCCCATTCTGACCCTCGTCGAGGACACGTCGGGAGGCGCCCACGACACCCTCATCGCCTCCTGCGACGCCCCGCGCTATCGCCTGCTCGGCGTCGAGGGTCACCACGACAACTGCCGCGACAACCTGCACGCGGCCCTCGCCGCCCTCGGCCTCACGGTGCCCTCCACCCCGTCGCCGCTCAACCTGTTCATGAACATTCCCTGGACGGCCGACGGGACCCTTGCCTGGGCAGAGCCCGTCTCGACGCCGGGGAGCTACGTGGTGCTTCGCGCGGAGATGGATATGGTGATCGCCTTCTCCGCCTGCCCGCAGGACATCCTGCCCATCAATGGCCGCACGGGGCAGACCACCGAGGCCCACTTCACCATCGAGTAGGAGTCGTTGGACGTCTTGCACGAGCCGCGGCCCGCCGTTGCCAGGCCCTTGCCTATCCGCTCACGCTGGCGCTCTGGAGCTGCGTCAGCTCGTCCGCGGGAATGTGGCAGACGATGCGATGGCCGCCCGCGAGCTGCAAGGTGGGCGGCGGGGTCTCATCACAGATCGCGCCGATCCGCCGAGGGCAGCGGCCGCTGAACGGGCAGCCGCGCGGGACCTCGGTCGCGCTCGGAAGCGGGCCCTCGAGGACGATGCGGGTGCCCTGGGCGTCGGGGTCGGGCACGGGGACGGCGGACAGCAGCGCCTCCGTGTACGGATGAAAGGGCGGCGCGAAGACGTCCGCAGCCCGACCGAATTCGACGACGGCGCCGAGATACATCACCGCGACGTGATCGGCGAGGTAGCGCACGACCGAAAGGTCGTGGGAGATGAAGATCAGCGTGGCGTCTCGCTCGGCCTGGATCTCGTTCAGCAAGTTGATGATGGAGGCCTGCACGGAGACGTCGAGCGCGGAGACGGGCTCGTCGGCCAGGATCACGTCGGGATTGCCGGCCAGCGCGCGCGCGATGGCCACGCGCTGCTTCTGGCCTCCGGAGAGTCGGTCGGGCTTGCGGCCGGCGAGCTCCGGCGGGAGCTTGACGACCTCGAGGAGACGCCTGACCTCGCCCGTCTCCTCACGGCCTGCCAGACGACGCAGGCGCCGGAGGGCCCGGCCAATCGCATAGCCGACGCTGTGGCTCGGGTTGAGCGTGCTGTCGGGGTTCTGGAACACCATCTGGATGCTGCGCTTGAGCGCGAGCGGCCGCGATTCCACGCGGGCCGAGGCCACCTCGGTGCCCTCGAGCTCGACGTGGCCGGCGCTCGCCGTCTCGAGGCCGGCGAGCACCTTGGCCAGCGTGGACTTGCCGCAGCCAGACTCGCCGACGATCGCGAGGGTCTCACCTTTCGTGGCGATCAGATCGATGCCGCTGAGGGCGCGGATCGGCGCGCGGCCTGATCCAAAGAAACCGCGGCGCTGACGGTAGAGCTTCTCGAGGCCGTCGATCTTCAGGGTGATCGCGCTCGAGGCTCGCTCCACGACGGCGCCCGCCGCGCCTCGCTTGCGCTCCCAGGGGGAAAGCTCCGCGGCCCGCACACACTGCACCCGGTGTCCGGCCTCATTGGCCAGGGGCAGGACGGGAATCGCCTGCGAAGTACAGCGGCCGGGCTCGACGTGGGGGCAGCGCGCGGCAAAGCCGCAGCCGGCGGGCCGCGCGAGAGCCGGCGCCACCTGGCCCGGGATGGGCACGAGCGGCGCCTGGCGCTTGTCGCGACCGAGTGACGGCAGGCAGTCGAGAAGCCCGCGCGTGTAAGGATGTCGCGGGTTCTTGAAGACCTGCCGGATCGAGCCTTCCTCCACGAGCTCGCCGGCGTACATGACGCCGATCCGGTCGCACACGCGCACGACCGTGCCCAGGTTGTGGCTGATGAAGAGGACAGAGGTGCCGTGACGCTGGCGGAGCTCGCGCACCAGGTCGAGCACGGCCGCCTCCACGGTCACGTCGAGCCCCGTGGTCGGCTCGTCCATGATCAGGAGCGCGGGTTCGGCGATGAGGGCCATGGCGATGACGATGCGCTGCTGCTGGCCACCCGAGAGCTGGTGCGGGTAGCGCCCCAGCACGCTTTCCCCGTCCTGCAGCCTGACCTCGGCGAGCATCTCGAGCGCGCGGGCCCGGGCCGACCGCTCGTCCAGGCCCTCGTGGAGCATGGGCACTTCCATGAGCTGGCGCCCCACCGTCATGACCGGGTTCAGGCTCGCCATCGGGTCCTGGTACACCATGGCGACGCGTCGCCCCCGCATCGCCCGCAGCTCACCCACCGTCATCGCGGCGACGTCGCGCCCCTCGAAGACGATCCGCCCGCCCATGATTCTCCCGGCCCCGCCCAGATAGCGCACGATGCCGAGGGCGACCGTCGACTTGCCGCATCCGGATTCGCCGACCAGGCCCATGGCCTCGCCGGGAGCGAGCGCGAAGGTCAGGCCGGGGATGACATTGACCTCGCCGGCCCGGCTGAAGTACGAGATGCGGGCATTCTCGAGCGCGAGAATCGGGGTCTCAGTCACGGAGCCCGATCTCCCGGAGGCCGACCGCGAGCAGGTTGAAGCCGATCACGAGCGAGGAGATGGCCGCGCACGGGAAAAGGGCCATGTGCGGCCACACGGACATCATGCCGTAGGTGTCCTTGACCATGCCGCCCCAGTCGGGGTCGGGCGGCGGCAGGCCGATACCCAGGAACCCCAGCGCCCCGATGATCACCACGTTGTAGCCGGTGCGCAGGCACATGTCGACGATCAGGGGCCCGCGCGCGTTCGGCAGGATCTCCACGAGCATGATGTAGAGGGGTGACTCCCCGCGCATCTTCGCGGCGGCGACGTACTCGCGCTCTCGCAGCTCGATGGTGAGGCCGCGCACGATGCGCGCGATGATCGGGGCCTTGGTCAGCGTGAGCACGCCGATGATGTTCAACGCCGAGGAGCCGAAGTGGGCCAGAATGATCATGTAGAGGATGATCACGGGGAACGACAGCACGATGTCGCACGCTCGCACGATCACGAGATCGATGACGCCGCGGTAGTAGCCGGCCGTCAGCCCGAGGAGGGAGCCCAGGATGGCCGCGCCCAGCACGGCCAGAGGGGCCACCGTCAGCACCGTCCGCGCGCCCCACAGGACGCGCGAGAGAATGTCGCGGCCGAGATGATCGGTGCCGAGCCAGTGGGCAGCCGAGGGCGTCGGGTGGGCGAGGGCGGCCATGTCGTTGGCGTTGGGCGGATACGGGGCGATCGCCGGCGCCAGGGCCGCCGCCGCGACCCAGAAGACGATGATGCCCACACCGATCAGCGCAGGCTTGGACTCGCGAATCCTTCCGAGCCGACGCGCCCACGCGCGGACGTCGCCACCCCGCACGCTCTCGGGAACAACGGGAACGCCTTCGGCCGTCGCGGGAATGGCCACGCGGCCCTCAGGCTCGGATGCGTGGGTCGAGGAGCATGTAGGCGAGATCGCCGAGGATCTGCGTCATGACCGCCACGCCCACGGCCACGAGCGCACCCACCTCGACCAGCGCGATGTCCTTGAAGAGCGCGGCCTCCAGCATCATGCGGCCGAAGCCCGGGTAGGCGAAGACGGTCTCGACCACCACGACGCCCGAGATCAAGTAGTTGATCTGGAGCAAGATCACGGTGATGGGGTTGATCATGGCGTTTCGCAGCGCGTGACGGACGACCACGCGGCGGAAGCTCATGCCCTTCAGCACCGCGGTCCGGATATACGGGCGCTGCATGACCTCGATCATCGACGCGCGGATCATGCTGACGACGTAGCCGGCGTCGAAGAGGACGATGACGGCCACGGGCAGCACGAGCTGCGAGGCGACGGACCAGCCGCCGCCCGCCACCAGCGTCGCCGTGCCGGGAAGCCAGCCGAGCGCGACCACGAAGACGCTGGCGAGGAAGACGCCGAGGGCGAACTCCGGCACCGAGGCGACCACCGTGCTGAAGATCAGGATGGCGCGGTCGAGCGCCGACGATTCGCGCATGCCGGCCACGATGCCGAGGAGCATCGACAGGGGCACGATGCAGGCGAAGGCGAGGGCGGCGAGAAACGCGGTATTGGCCAGGCGCGTCCAGATGATGTCCTTGACCGGCACCTTGAAGCGTGTCGAGTTGCCGAGATCGCCGGAGGCGATCTTGCCGAGGAACTCGACGTAGCGCACGAGGACGGGCCGGTCGAGCCCCATCTGCTTGGTGAGGATCTCGACCTGCTCCTGCGTCGCGTACGCGCCCAGGATCTTCCGGGCCACGTCGCCGGGGGAAAACTCGCTGAGGGTGAAGACGAGGAACGACACCACGAGCAGCGTGAGGAGCAGAAACGCCAGGTGCTTGCACAGGAATCGCGCCACGGTGAGCGCCACCCTACCCCTGTCCGATGGCGCCGTCAACGGCGCCGGGTGTCAGAAACCTTCCCTTAACGTTCCCCTCTGGGAAGAGGGGCGGCTCTCACCGGTCAGGAAACAGGGTGGCGTGGGTCGCGAGATCTCCGCGCCAGAGATAGAGGGCGAGCAGCGGCGAGCTGCCGGCGCGCGTCGCGTGAGGCACATTCGGCGCGTGATAGATGGCCGTGGCCAGCGGCTCTCGACGCCACGGTCCCGCTCCCATCCACCACTCCCCTTCCGAGGTCAGCGTGTAGTAGATCTCGATTGCCGGATGCTCGTGCCGCGGGTAGTGGGTCCCCGGCCCGAGGAGAAGCACGCCGAGAGCCAGCTGCGGATCGACGGCGATTGCCGGCGGTCCGTCGGCGGGTCCGACGATGACGGCATAGCCGTAATTGTCGAGAAACCCCGGACCGGGAGGGTGGCGCCGGTAGTTTGGATTCTGCGTCCAGGACAGCGACGGCCCGAGCTGCCGAAGGGCCGAGATGAGGGGCTCCGGAGGACCGCCCACTGCCGCGTCCAGGACACTCTCCCAGAACCGGCAGACGGGAAGACGCTCCGGTGAGACCTTGCGGTCGGGCCAGCCGTCCGTCGCGTCGATCGAGCGCGTGAGCCGGGCGAACTCGCCGAGAGGAGCCGCGATGCTCTTGTCACCGGCGGCCGAGGCGACCAGCGCACCCTCGAGAGCGATCAGGAATCGACGCAGGATGGTCCGCCTCTCCGGCGGATCAGAATGCGCTATGCTCTGCCCCATGCCTGAACTCCCTCACGCCCCCGAGCTCACGACGGCAGACCGCAACGGGATCGATTTCCCCAAGCTCCGCGCGGGCCGGCTCGCGCGCCTGCAGACGATGATGAAGCGCTACGATCTCCCCGCCGCGCTTCTCTATACCACGGCGAACATCCGCTACGCGACGGGCGCCGACGTCATGGGCGTGTGGACGGCCGGCACCTTCGCGCGCTACTGCCTCGTGCCTGCCGAGGGCGCGCCCATCCTCTTCGAGTACAAGGGCTCCGTGCACGTCTCCCAGAAGGTCGTGGGCGATGTGCGCCCCGCTTACACGTGGCAGTACGGCGGTGTGGCCGCGCGCGACAAGGCCCGCGAGTGGGCGCAATCGATTCGCTCGGCACTGCGCGAGCTCGGCCTCGAGCACGAGCGTCTCGCCGTGGACAGGCTCGACGCGACCGGCTTCCTCGCCCTCCAGGACGAGAAGATCCCCATCGTCGAGGTGCTCCCGGCCACCGTCGATGCCCGCGAGGTGAAGACCGCCGAGGAAGTCCAGCTCTTCGAGATCAACGGCGGGATCGGCGACGCCATCCTGGCCGAATTCGAGGCGGCGATCCGCCCCGGCATCCGCGAGTACGAGCTGCTCGCCGTCCTGAGCGACGCGCTCATCCGACGCCACGGCGAAGCGCTCTTCACGCGCCTCGTGTCCTCGGGCACCAACACCAATCCGTGGCTGACGGAGGCGACGGGCAAGGTCGTGATGCCGGGCGATCTCGTGGGCGTGGACACCGACGCCCACGGGTACGAAGGCTACGTGATCGATATCTCCCGGACCTTTCTCTGCGGCGATGCTCCCACGCCCGAGCAGAAAGAGGCCTATCGCGTCGCCTACGACTGCGTCATGGGCATGCACGAGCTCGTCAAGCCCGGAACCACGTTCGAGGAATTCGCGCGCAAGGCCCCCCGCCTGCCCGAGGCCTACGCGGCACAACGCTACCCGACCATGGTGCACCAGGCGGGGCTCGAGGACGAAGGCCCGGGCATTCCCTACCCTGACGACACGCGGGGACCGCGGCGAATCATGCCCAAGCGCGAGTTCAAGGAGAACATGGTCCTGTGCCTCGAGTGCTATGCGGGCAAGGTGGGCGCGCCCTTCGGCGTCAAGCTCGAAGACCAGGTGCTCGTGACGAAAGACGGGCCCAGGCTGATCTGCGCGTATCCCTACGACGCGAAGCTGCTCGGGTGAGGCGCAGCCGAAGGCGCCGAGCCAACCTTTAAGCAAGAAGGAGGGGCGACCATGGCCATCCCGTGGGTGCAGGAGCTCTACAGCTATCACCGATGGGCCAATCACCGGCTCTTCGACTTCGTGGCGGGGCTCGGTGACGAGATCGCGAGCCGCGACGTCGGCAAGCAGTTCAGCCATCCCACCATCGCGCGGATGTTCGGTCACATCTACGGAGCCGACCGACTCTGGCTGAGCCGCTGGAAAGGCGACGCGCCGGGACCGCTCGGCGGCAGCGAGCTGCCAACCCTGGCCGCCGTCCGTTCCGTCTGGGCCCCGTTCGAGAGCGAACAGAAGGGGTTCCTGGAGTCGCTGACGCCGGCTGAGCTCGAGCGAGTCGTCGAGTACAAGAACGCCGATGGGAAAGCCTTTCGGGTTCCCCTCGCGCCGCTCCTCATCCACGTGGCCAACCACGCCACGCACCATCGGAGCGAGATCGCGACCATGGTGACCATGATCAGCGGCTCGCCGCCCGATACCGGCATGGCGAGCTACCAGATCATCACCTCCGGCCAGCTGAAGGCGTAGTAAGGCAACGAGGCCGGTTGGACTCTTCACTCCGCTCCGGTGGGGGGGTCTGGGGGAGGAGCGGCGGTCGCTCCCCCCCAGAACCTAACAGTCGGTTACGAGGGGGAAGGACCAGGGACTCATCTGCTCGGCGGTGCGTCCGAGCGGGTCCCATTCCTGCACGCGCGACCATACGGCTTCCCCCGCCTGCTGCGCCTGCCCGCGGATCGCGGCAAGGTCTACCCCCGGGACGACCCGGTCGCGCATGCGCACGGCGCCGTCGACGATCACCGTCACCACGTCGTCTCCGATGCCGCACTCCACCAGCGCCTTGATGGGGTCGCGCACGGGGCCGAAGCGCAGGCTGTCGCGGGTCTCGAGGTCGATGATCACGATGTCGGCCTTGGCGCCCGGGGCCAGCCGGCCGAGATCGTCGCGGCCAACCGCGCGGGCGCCGCCCAGCGTGGCCGCCTCGAACACATCGGCGGCAGAGGCCGCGAACAGGTTGTGGCTCACCACCTTGCCGACATAGGAGGCGACGCGCATCTGCATGATGAGATCCCGCGGGTACGTGTCGCTCCCCAGCGCCAGATTGATGCCGGCCGCCCGGTACTTCGGCCAGGAGTCGAGGTAGCGGGCGCGGCGGGCGATATTGACGGGACAGTGCGACACCGTCACGCCGTAGCGGCCCATCAGCTCGAGATCCCGTCCGCCCGAGTAGTTCAGCAGCGCGTTCTCCGCGACCAAGTTGCCATGGCCCACCGTGAGGTCGCGCCCGAGCAGCCCCACGCTCTCCATCAGCTCCACCGGCGTCATGCGATGCTCGCGCAGCGTGTCGTAGAACTCGATGACGTTGTAGGCGGCGTGGGTGACGATGGGCATTCCGAGCTCGTCGGCCGCCTTGCGCGTGGCGCGCAAGAGGTCGAGGCTGCACGTCTCCACCTCCCGGGGCGCGAGGAGGCCGCGAACGCGCCCGCCCGCGCCGCCGTCGACTCGCTCGATGAAGGCCAGAGCGCTCTCGAACTCCTTCTGGCCGGCCGCCTCGTTCAGGGCGCGCTTGAGGCGGCCGCGCTCGTCGCCCACCCAGCGGCCGGAGTCATAGCCCGCGCCGAGATAGGCGCGAATGCCGAGACGCTCCACCTCGCCGAGGAGCGCCTCCTGCACCCGGAGCTGGCTGCCGAACTCCATGAAGGTCGTGATGCCGTTGCGCAGCATCTCGGCCACCGTGAAGGTGGCGAGGAGGCGATTGCCGGCGTCCGCATCGGCGTCCGTGGGCCGCGCGTACCGCGGATCGCCGCCCACTCGCGTGCCCTCGCGGGGCACGGTGATCTCCAGGAAGGGCTGACCGTAGAAGTCCGGCCGGCCGGTATCGGTGATGAGGCGGTGGGAGGCGCGGTGCCCGGAATGCACGTGCGTGTCGATGAAGCCGGGCGCCACCAGTCGGCCACGGGCGTCGATCTCGGCGTCGACCGCGCCCTCGAAGCGCCGACCGACATGCAGGACGCGGTCGTTCTCGTACACGACCACGCCGTCGGGGATGAGCGTGTGGGTGTGGCCTGCGAAGCCCACGACCCACCCGCCGCGGACGAGTGTTCTCATCGACAGGTCAGGCGGGCCTTGGATATCCGCAGGTCTTCACTGTGCGATCGAGGGCGGACAAGACGGCGAGGCCATCGGGCGCGCGCCCTCATTCAACCCAGCTCTCGCCTTAGGGCTTCGCCCTTCAGCTCGAACCGCAACCCTCTCCCCCGTCGGGGGAGAGGGATGAGGACGATGCGCTAGACGTTGAATCCGGACGTGCCGACCCAGCCGGTCTCCGAGACGTCGACCATGACGCCGTCAGGACCGCTGTACTTGACCTCGACGTTGCCGTGGCGCTCGGTCTCCTTGCCGTACCCGACCCCGAGGGCCTCGTTGACGTCATGGCGCGGCTCCGAGCCCGCGGTGGCCAGCCGCTCGGTGATCGCCTCGAGGCTCTCGACCTGGAAGCCGATGTGATGGATGCCGCTCCAGCCTTTGCCGCGCTCCACCCCCGCCACCGCGTCGTTCTTGAAATTCAGGATAGCGAGATTGAGATCCCCGTCGCTCAGGTAGTAGCCGCGGGCATTGGGGCTGTCGATCTTGCCGATCTCCTTCATCCCGAATACGTCGATGTAGAACTTGGCCGTCTTGTCCACGTCCTGGGTCGAGAGGGCGATGTGCTTGATCTTGGGCATGAGGCCTCTCCTTCGACAATGGGTTTCCTGCCACCCGGCGGCGTCCATCGGCTCGCCGCGAAAGCCCCCAGGGCCCGGGGCCTTCCTTCCGCACGTCGCGGATCATACCACGGAGGGGCCCGCCGCGAACGGGGGGACCGCCAGGGAGAGCGCCGCCGGCCCCAGGGGTGGTGTGAGGATTTTGAGATGAAAGCCAAGCCTGGGCGAGGCTAGAATACACGTCCCGGCAGGTGCGCCCGCGGGGGCGCCCCGCAGGGAGAGCCCGCTCGGGAAGCAGCACTCGGACGCAGGGACACCAGAGGAGACCATCGCATGGACGACGCGGCCCCGCTCCCCAGCAGCGCCGAGATCTCCGGCTCCCTGACCAAGTGGGTCGACGAGATGCTGAACGTGATCAAGGCGATCACGACCCTGGGCGAGGAGAGTGCCCGTCACCGCGCCCTTGCCGAGCAGGCGCAGCGCGAGTACGCCGATCTGTGCGAGGAGGTGGCCAAGCTCCGCACCGAGGTGGATCGCATCGGCATGCTCGCCAGCTCGGCCGAGCGCCAGCGCGACGAGCTCCGCGAGGAAGTGGTCATGCTGCGCGCCGAGGTGGACCGCGTGGGCATGCTCGCCAGCTCCACGGAGCGGCAGCGTGACGAGGTCCGCGAGGAGGTCATCATGGTCCGCGCGGAAAACCACCGTCTGCGGATGGAGCGCGCCGAGGCGGGCGAGGCCGCCGCCAAGCTCCTCGGCGAAGTGAAGGACCTGGTCAACGAAGTCGCCCACAAGATCCAGGGCCCGGCCAGCGCGAGCCCCTTCGATCACGAAGCGAGGACGCCGCACAGCTGAGCCGGCGGAACCGCGCATGACGGGAGAGCCTGGCGCGATGGACTCGCACGACGCGGAGGCCCGGGAGGCGGCCCTCCACGAGGTCCGGGCCCGCCTCGAGGAGCTCGTGACCGCCCACCGGCAGATCGTGCTGCGCGAGCGCGTGAGCGCGTTCCGCGAGATGGCGGGCGAGCTGGCGCACGATTTCAACGACACGCTGTCCGGCCTCCTCGCCCGGGCCCAGATCCTCCTTACCAACGCCCAGGATCCCCTGATGCGGCGGTCGCTGCGCATGATCGAGCAGGTCGTGCTCGAAGGCGCCTCCACGGTCCGCCGGCTCCAGGACTTCAGCCGCCTCCGCCCCGCCCGCGCCTTCGAGCCGGTGGATCTCAACCAGCTCGTGTCCGAGATCGCCGCCGCCGTTCGCACCCGCTGGAACGAGCGGCTGGCCCCGCGGAACATCTCCGGCGAGGTGCACGCAGAGACTGCTCCGCTCCCGCTCGTGGCGGGTGACGCGGCCGAGCTCCGCCATGTCCTCGCCACCCTCGGGGACAACGCGGCCGATGCCATGCCCGACGGGGGCACCCTCACCTTCCGCACGAGCACCGACGGCCAGCGGGTGTGCTGCCACGTCGCGGACACGGGCGTGGGAATGTCCGCCGAGGTGCGCCAGCGCATCTTCGATCCTTTCTTCACGACCAAGGGCGAGAAGGGGCCGGACTTCGGCCTCGCCGGAGCCTATGCCATCGTGGACCGCCACGGGGGCGAGATCACCGTGGAGAGCGAGACGGGCAAAGGCAGCACGTTCACCGTCTGGCTGCCTCAGACCACCGAGTCGATCCAGATCGCGCCCGAGACCCACGTGGCCACGCCACCCGCCTCCTCCGCCAGACCGTTCGCGACGGGGGCGCAGATCCTCGTGATCGCCGACTCCGAGGAAGTGCGTGAGGTGCTCCGCGATCTCCTGACCCGCCACGGTCACGCGGTGGTGGCGCGCGCAGATGGCGATTCCGGTCTCGCCGAGCTGGGAACGTGGCGGTTCGACCTGGCCATGGTCGATCTCTCCCTGCCCGGGGTATCCGGCCTCGAGGTGGCGCAGCAGCTCAAGCTCCGTAGCCCGGGCACCACGGTCGCTCTCATGACCGGATACTTCGATCGGATGCGCCCGGACGACGTGCGGGCCAAGGGAGTGGATGCGATCTTGAAGAAGCCTTTCTCGCTCGATCAGGTGCAGTCGATCGTGGACAAGGCCGCCGCCCGTGAGCGACTCTCCTCTCCCGATCCGGAGGCCGAGGTCTAACCTAGCCGCATCGGAAAGTGATCTCGAGGGCTCGGCTCAGGCAAGCAGCCCGGCCAGAATTCCCGTCAGGAACACGCCGTCGAAAGTTCCCGCTCCCCCGATCGACACCATGGGCGCGCCCATGTGAGCCACCTTCCCGAGATTGAGCAGGTCGGCGCCGATGAGCGTGCCCATGGTGCCCGACACGTAGGCGACGGGGGGAGCACGGTGGTAGGCGAGGATCAGCGCGACACCCGCGGCCAGCAGCGGGGGAACCAGTATCGGCACGACGATACCGACGCCGGGGACGATGTGGGCGAGCTGGTAGACGACCACGGCAACCACCGCGGTCCCGATGACCATGCGTCCCCGTAGGGGCAGTCGGAGGAAGAGATAGAGGGACAGGAGAGTCGGGATCAGCGCTCCGCCCACGTTGACGGCCACCACGGTCACGCCAGCGTGCATGGCCTCGGGAACGGCGTAGGGCACCCCGTACAGCCACTTGGTGTGCGGGGCCAGCATTCGCCCCGCAGGAATCTGGTAGAGGGGAATGTTCACCCCGCTTCCCAGCAGGGTCAGCAGCATGATCAGGAAAACGTAGCGGGGGCGGATCCCGATCTTCTGGTAGGCATAGGACAGCACCCGCAGCTCCACCAGCACCACCAGGACCACCAGAAACGCCACCAGGAGCAGGACGAGCAGGGGAACAGCCGCAGGCAGAAAAATCACGGGCCGATTATACGGGTGATACCTCGTCGCCCACCAGGGAGAGATTCATGGCGGGGTATTCTCACTGCTTCTGGACGACGACGCGGCCCTGAGCGTTCGTGAAGACTCGATAGCGGTTGCCATCCTGACAGGACGCGATGTAGTCATTCTCGCCTTGCTTGCTCGCGCCGACGACCTGTCCGCACGGCAAGCCTTGAAGGGCAATCACTGCGGTCAGATCCTTCAGGACGGCCGCGCTCTCCTGCGCCACCGCCGGGCCGGCCATGAGCATTGCCGCGACACCGGCCAGGGCCCATTCCTTCGCGCGCGTCATCATGGTGTCACTCCTCTTCCTTCATGAAAGCGTCGCGAACTTGGCTGGATCGGCGAGCAGGCCCCAGATCGCCTCGCGCGACGTCACGATGTCTCGAGCCAGTGGTGGATCGCTGTCCTGCAGCAACGAGAGGACCTTCATGATGAGCAGATCGTACGATTGCCGGAGCTCCGAGAGCTTGCTTCCGCCCTTTCCCTGGTGAAACTCTCGGAACTGGCTCAGCAGATCATCGACCTTGTTCTTGAGGGAGAGCTTGGTGAAGACTCCGATCGCCTTCGTCTCTCGAAGGCGCGCCTCGAGTGACTTCAGATCCAGCGCGGGCGCCACGGCCTGCCTGCTCGGGCTCGGCTCGACATCTTTCTTCGCTCGAGCGGGCTCGCGGGGCGCGGGAGCGGCCGGAGTCTTCGGTGTCTTGACATTCGGCGACGTGGCCTCGGGCCGACCCGGCGCCGTGACGCTGGGAGGTGCCGGCTCTTGCTTCGTCGGGCTGCCGGCATCGTCCTCTCCGCGCGGCTGCTCCGCCGGCGCCGGCTGGATGGGCACCTCCGACGTCTTGGCCTCCGGTGAAATCGTTTCGGCCGGGGCCGTCGCGGCGGTCTCGGCGGGAGGCGCTTCGCGAACGGCTGGCTGGACTTCCGCTACCCGCCCCTTTGAGGCACAGCCCTGCGACCCGAGCGCGGCCGCCAAGGTAAGGACGCCCAACGTCACGGTCACCGCCGGCATGGGCCAGCCGAAGCGCTTCGGGTCGCCGATCACCTTGGTCATCCTCATCGGACCTCACCTTCAGCTTAGACCCTCGCGCCATTCGACGACCCGGCCGCGGCAGAATTCAGGGAAATCAATGATGAGCGGGGCGGGCCGAGACATGCCGGCGCGAACGTCCTTCGAGCTCGCCCGAGCCGAAGGCGAGAGCCGGGCAAGGGGGGTGAGGGCACCCAGCTCGGAGCGTCTACGACCGGATCAGCTCTACGAAGGCGAGCTGATTTCCTTCCGCACCGCGTCCTCGACCACCGTGCCCTTGAAGAAGTCCGGGTTTATTGCCGTGTGCAGGCGGGCAGGGTTCGAGAACACGAACTCGCGCAGGTCGTGCTCGGTGATGAGGCCGTGCTCGACCAGCTCGTAGGCTTCCTCCAGCACCTCGGTCATGTCCACCACGTCGAAGTGGCCCACGTCCGAGCTGAAGATCGGCCGGAGCCGGTGGTTGCCGTGGCGGTCGAAGGCCCAGGCCGTCGTCACGTCGTCGGCCTCGCAGCCGAAGTAGAAGCGCTCCGCGACGTGCTGGCGCAGCTCCTCGGCCGAGGCGACGGGGAAGGCCCCGAAGTCGTCGATCTGCTCCTTGTAGGCGCGCTCCGTCAGCTCCTCGGGGGTCTTGAAAGCCTCCACGAGGCTGAGACAGCCGAGGAGCTCGTCCATCTTCTCCTCGTAGACGCGGCCGCCGTAGCGCGCGAAGAGATCCTTCAGCGTCCGCACGTCGAGGTTGGTCGGACGCACCTGGCTCTCCACGGCCTCCCGGCGCCGCTTCTCCCAGTGCCCCACGAGGTCGGTGAGCAGGTTGCACGCCCAGCCCACCCCGCCCTCGAGGAAGGCGAAGCGGAGCTGCGGGAAGCGCCGGGTGACTCCGCCGAGGAGGAGGGCCTTGGCGAAGGCGTGGCTGGCATTGGCGAAGTGCCCGATGTGGTTGTAGGTGAAGTTGTGGATGGACTCGCGGCCGTTCCAGCCCATGCTCCCCGAATGGCCGGTCACGGCCACCTTCAGGTCGACACAGGTCTTCCAGAACGGATCGTAGTCGTACGGGCTCTCGAGCCCGAGCGAGTCGATGTGCTGACGCGCGTGGGCGACGGGATCGGCCACCTCGCGTCCCGCGGCGGGAACGGGGCGACGCACGTGGTTGGCGATCATGATGACCTTGAGCCCCAGCTCGCGGACAGCGTACGTCGCCTCCTCGATGGCCTCCTGGGGCGTGTGCATGGGGACCACGGCGGCGGGCGTCATCCGTCGGGCGTACGGCCGGAACATCTCGGCGTTCATCCGGTTGACGGCACGGGCCACGGAGCGGCGCAGCTCCTCGTCGGGATTCGAGACGAAGAACAGACCGAGGGACGTGTAGACGAGGGCGAAATCGATGCCGAAGTCGTCGAGCCGCTCGTGGAAAAGGCTTGGCACCATGGCCGTGGCACGGTCGAGGGTATTGCCCGGCTCGCCCCACCACGTGGGCCGATGCGGGCGCTTGTCCATCCGTTCGGCCAGGGTCATCTCGTACCAGCTCGTATCCTTGGCCTTCTTCAGGAACTTCTCGACGGCGGAGGCGCCTCCCACATCACGGAGGTAGTCGAGAAAGATGGGAATGGGCTCGAGCCAGTGGCCGTCACCGTCGATGACGGGGTGATCAAGCCGCCTGCGAACCGCCGCCGACTTCGAATCCGTGGAATAGGCCATGACGTCCCTCCCTGAGGCCGTTCTAGAACAGCCGACCATCCAAGTCAAGGTACTGGGCCAATTTGCTCGCCAGTTCCACTCAGCTCTCGCCTCGCGGCGGAGCCACTCGGCTCGTACCCGCGTTGACAGAGCCTAGCGGCTGGTGTGTAGTTGGAGCCCCATCCGGCTCGAACGGCTCGGCACACCGTCGTGGCAAGCCCCAACGAGAGGACAGACGCCATGATCCTTGGGAAGCGATGCGGAGTCCGGTCCCTGGCCCTCCTCGCGCTGGCCATCCCGCTGTGCGCAGGCCCCGCGCACCCGGCCACCGATGCCGAGGGCGAGCTCATCGTGGCCTTCCCCGATGACACCACGAACATGGACCCGCGCATCGGGATGGGCTCCATCCGCTCCACGTATATCCGGCAGGTCTACGAGAGCCTCGTGGACGTCGACGCCCGGGGCAAGCCGGTGCCGGGCCTCGCCCTCTCCTGGAAGTCGGTGAGCCCGCTCGCCTGGGAGTTCGCGCTGCGCCCCGGCGTCACCTTCCACAATGGCGAGGCGTTCAACGCCGACACCGTACTCTTCAACCTCGACCGCATGTTCCGGCGCAATCTCGATCGATGGGGCATCAAGGAGGTGCCCGCCGGCACGTCCTTCGAGAAGGCCTTCCCGTTCGTGACGCGGTGGGAAAAGGTCAACGATCTCACCGTCCGCATTCACACGAGCGAGCCCTCCCCCACCCTCTGGGATTTCATTGGCCGGGAGCCCCTCGTGCCCAAGGACTACACGATCAAGAACGGGGTCGAGGCCGTCAACGACCGCGCGGTCGGAACGGGCCCCTGGAAGCTGGTGGAGTGGAGGCGCAAGGACTCCATGCGGCTCGAGCGAAACTCCGCCTACTGGGGCCTGCAGCCGCAGTTCGCTCGGCTGCGCCTTCAAGTCATTCCCGAAGCGGGGGCGAGGGTCGCCGCGCTGCGCGCGGGCCAGGTCGGCCTCGTGGACGCCGTGCCCCCGCTCGACGCCACCGTCCTCGCGCGCGATCCCGCCGTGAAGGTCGTGAGCAGCCCGCAGAAGCTCCACTGCCGCCTCTACCTAAATGGGCGGCCCAAGGACGCCTTCGACTCGGGCGGCCGTGACGGTCTCTTCACCGACTCGCGCGTGCGTCTGGCCCTCAATCTCGCGATCAATCGCGACGCCATCATCAAGAAAGTCTTCCATGGCTACGCGCTGGCCAACACCTCTCCCGTCTCCAGCGTCTCCTCCGGCTACGCGGCGCAAGAGCCCTACCCCTACGACATCGCGCGAGCCAAGGCCATGCTGTCTGAGTCAGGCTGGCGGGACCGCGGCCGCGGCGTTCTCGAGAAGGACGGCGCGCCCCTGGCCCTGCAGCTCCTCTTCCCGAGCAAGCACTACGGACAGGCCTTCGACGAGGTGACGCTGGCCGTGGTCGAGATGCTCAAGGGCCTCGGCGTCCAGGTCACGGTCAGGCCCATCGACTTCGCCACCCTCCTCCAGACGGTGACCAAGGGCACCCTCCCCTACGACGGAGGGTTCACGAGCTGCCGGACGAGCAACAACCTGGACGCCGACGACTACCTGCGGGACTGGACGGCGCTTTCGCTGATCAACTGGGCGCCCTACCCGCCCGAGCTGCTCGAGCTCTACAAGGGCACCCGGCGGGAGCTCGACCCCCGCAAGCGCCTCGCGCTGCTTGCCGACCTCCAGCGAAACGTCCGCGACTGGGCCCCCGTCGTGTCGCTCTACCAGGAGATCAAGATCTATGCGCACAGCCCGCGGGTGGTCAACTTCACGCCCCTGACCGAGCTCAACATGGACTTCCGCGGAGTGGCGCTGACGAAGTAGCGGGCCGGGATGCCGCGCTTTCTCCTGCGACGGCTGCTGCACACGCTCTTCGTCGTCTGGGGCGTGGTGACCGCGGTGTTCTTTCTCGTTCGCCTCACCGGCGATCCCACCGCGCTCCTCGTCGACCCGTCGGCCACCCAGGCGGAGATCGCTCACACGCGTCACCTCCTGGGGCTCGATCGCCCGTGGCACGTCCAGTACGTCGACTTCCTCTTCGCCATGCTGCGCGGCGATTTCGGGCAGTCGATCCAGCAGCGTCGCCCCGCCATGCAGCTCGTCCTCGAGCATCTCTGGCCCGCCACCGTCGAGCTGGCCGTGGCCGCTACCGTGCTTTCCACCTTGCTCGCCATCCCGCTCGGCATCGTGGCCGCCACCCATCAGAATCGAGCCCCCGACCACCTCAGTCGTCTCGCGTCGCTCTTTCTCCAGTCCATGCCGAGCTTCTGGCTCGGGCTGGTGCTCATCCTCGTCTTCGCCGTCCAGCTCAACGGGCTCTTGCCCGCCTACGGCACGGGAACGTGGCGACACCTGATCCTGCCCGCGGTGACGCTGGCCGCCGCTCCCCTCGCGCAGAATGTCCGCCTCCTCCGCGCCGGGCTCCTGGATGTCCTGCCCCAGGACTACATCCGGACGGCGCGCGCGAAGGGGCTGCCCGAGCGTCTCATCCTGTATCGTCACGCGATCTGGAACACGGCCATCCCGTTCCTCACCGTCACGGGTCTGTCCGTGGGCTTCATGCTCAGCGGCGCCATCGTGATCGAGACCGTCTTCTCGTGGCCGGGGCTCGGACGCCTCATCGTCCAGGCCATTCCGGGCCGCGACTTTCCCGTCATCCAGGCGGGCGTCTTCGTCTTCGCGCTGATCTTCGTCCTCGTCAATCTCGCCGTGGACCTCCTCTACGCGGTGGTCGACCCGCGGGTCCGGCTCTCCTGATGCCGCGGGCCGGCGCGGCGAAGCGGCTGCGTCGTGACGGCGCGGCCATCCTCGGCCTGCTCGTGCTCGTCACGGCGCTGGGGGCCGCCCTCCTGGCGCCCGTCCTGTCCCCCGGGGACCCCGTGAAGAATGACTTGCTCGGTCGGCTGTCCCCTCCCATGTGGCTCGACGGCGGGGACAGGGCACATCCCCTCGGCACCGATACCCTGGGCCGCGATGTCTTGAGCCGGCTCCTCCATGGCGCGCGCGTCTCGCTGTGGATCGGGCTCACCGCCGTGATGATGGCGGCGATCCTGGGCGTGCCCATCGGGCTCTGGACCGGCTACCGCGGCGGCTGGCCCGACGATCTCTTCATGCGGCTCGGCGAGATCCAGCTCGCCTTTCCCGTGCTCTTGCTCGGCATCGCCCTCCTCGCCGTCCTCGGGGCGAGCCTCGTGAACCTGATCCTCGTGCTCGGCGTCAGCGGGTGGATCACGTATGCGCGCATCGTGCGCGGCGAGACGCTCTCGCTCAAGGAGCGCGGCTTCGTGGAAGCCGCCCGCGCGCTCGGAGCGGCGGACCGGTATCTGATCTTCCGCCACATCCTTCCGAATGTCTGGGCGCCCATCGTGGTCGTCGCGACCTTTTCCATCGCGCGCGTCATCATCGCCGAGGCATCGCTGAGCTTTCTCGGCCTCGGCCTGCCGCCCCCGGCGCCGAGCTGGGGCGCCATGCTGGACGAGGGACGCAACTACCTGACCACGGGCTGGTGGCTCGCCCTCTTCCCGGGGCTCGCCATCTTGCTCGTCGTTCTCGGCATCAACCTCGTCGGGGACTGGCTACGCGATCTGCTCGACCCGCGTCTCGAGCGCGGGATCTAGGCGCCCGCCATGGCACATGGTTTGCCTCCTACCCTTGAGACGCCCAGAACCGGGTCTCAAAGGACCCCGGACTGCACAGGATTGTCACCGGCGGTGACGGAGGTGCGCACATGGAGCCACTTGAAGCCCCCATAGGCCCTCGGACAGACGGACCCAGCCCTTTCAAGCGGCCCGCTCCCAGCAGGCCGCCAACGGCGCCGAGCATGGGCGCAGCCGCCCCCGCCGTTCGGCTCGTCACGAGCGCTTCCGCTGCACAGCCCGCATCGCCGCCCTCCCCCGCCACCAGCGCGACGGCCGGGACCGCGAGCGCGGAGCGTCAGCCGATCGAGGCGCAGAGCCGGCGAGGCGCGCTCTGGTTCTACTGGATCGCCGGCTTGTCGCTCGTCAACTCGGTCGTGGCATTGGCCGGGCTGAACTGGCGATTCATCATCGGGCTCGGCATGAGCCAGATCGTCGACACGCTGGCCACTCGGTCGGGCCGCGGCTTGGCGGCCGCGATCCTCTTCGACGCGCTCCTGATCGGCGGCTTCGTGCTGCTCGGCCACCTCGCCGTCCGCGGGCATGCCTGGGCCTTCCTCGTGGGCGTCACGCTCTACGCGCTCGACGGCCTCATCTCTCTGCTCGTCCATGACTGGCTCGGCGTGGGCTTCCACGTCTTCGTGGTGATTCTGATTCTCAAGGGGTTTCAGGCCGCTCGTCAGCTAGGGACACGGGCGACCTGAGCACCGCGCTTCCCCACGTCGCTGTGCTCGAGCGCGGCTCGAGCGGAAGGGGGCTTCCATGACTCGCCATCGTCTCGTTCGCCGTGTCTTCGCCGGCACCGCCGTGCTCGCCGTGCTCGTCATGGCCACGCCGGTCCTGTCCCAGCAGCCACCGAGCCAGGAGCAGCTCGCGCGAGACATTCTCGCCCTCGCCTGGCAACGCGGGCCAACGGAGGGACGTGTAGGCGGCCTGGCCACCATCAAGGTCCCGGAAGGCCAGACGTTCCTCGATGGCCCCAACACGCGCCGGTTTCTCGAGCTGAACCGCAATCCGCCACGCGACGATCACTACACGCTGTCCGCGCAGGACTTCTCGTGGTTCGCCGTCTTCTACTTCGAGGACACCGGATACATCAAGGACGACGAGAAGCTGGATCCCGACGCGCTTCTCAAGTCGCTCAAGGAAAGCGACGCCCCGAGCAACAAGGAGCGTGAGCGCCTGGGCATGCCCCCGATCTACACGGAAGGCTGGAGCGTGGCGCCCCACTACGATCTCAACACCAGGCGCCTGGAGTGGGCGGTGCGGCTTCGCAGCGGGAGCGGGCGCTCCGTCGTCAACTACACCACGCGCATTCTCAGCCGCCGAGGGGTCATGCACGTGACCCTCGTCTCCGACCCGGAGAGCCTCGACCAGCACATCGCGGTCTTCAAGACATCACTGACCGGCTATGACTTCGCGCCGGGCGAGCGCTACTCGGAGTTCAGATCGGGCGATCGCGTCGCGCAGTTCGGGCTGGGGGCCCTCGTCCTCGGCGGCGCCGCCGCCGTGGCCGTGAAGACCGGCGCGGGCAAGGCGCTGGGCAAGTTCCTGATCTACGGCGCGGTCGCCGCGGGCGGAACCATCCTCGCCTTTCTCCGCAAGCTGTTTCGCCGGGGGTAGTCGGCGGTGCTGGACCAGGTGCGGAGCTCCGACTACGTCATCTGGATAGTGGCTCTGCTCCTGTACGTCTGGGATTCGGCCATCTTGTTGTCGCCCCGCCATCTGCTCCTCGTGGAGGCGGGGCGCCGGCGCTTCTCCCCCGTCTTCACCGAGAGCCCCTTCACGATCTCGGGACGCGTGCTCGCCTTCTGTCCCCTCGCTCTGCCGTTTCGCGGGGCCTTCATCGCCCCCTGGGGTCAGCGGTGGGCCGACGCCTCCGCGCTCGGGGCGGCCCTCGACGCCGTGGAAGAGCTCCGGGGCTCTCTCCCCGTCGTGCGCGCGCTCGCCACCTGGGCCTTTCTGCTCCTCTTCGTCCTCGGGCCTGCCCTGACCCTCTCGATGGGCCCCAATGCCGCGGTCGTCTACACGGCGATCGCCGTGTATCCAACGGCCCTCGCCGCCATCGTCGTCCTGTGGTGTCAGCGCCGAAGCCTGCGCCTCACCACTGCGCGGGCCGCGTGGTTGAGTCTCGACCTCCTCGTCTGCCCGGCCTTCCTCCCCAACCTCGTCCGCAAGATCACGACGCCCCACCCCATCGCGGCGGACGGGGCGCAGGTTCTCTTCGCCGGCGCCGCCGCCCTCGTCAAGGAGGAGTTCCTCGCGCGGCTCGAGAGCCGGGCGGGAGACCTCATCGACGAGGCGAGCGCGGACGAGCCGGCCCAGGAGCAGCTGCGCGCCTACCTCGCCACCGTCAAAGCCGCGCAATGAGCACGGCCGAGCTGCTCACGGTCGTCTTCGGGCTCTTGCTCGGGTACGGAATCATCTCGCGGTGGATGGGGCAACGCCGATCCAACGCTCGCGATGCGGGCAACGGAGAAGGCCCCGAGGATCCCCGGCGCGAGTGGATCCGGGCGCATTGCCACGAGATCCTGGGCGTGAGCCCGGACGCGCCCTTCGAGGCGATCTACTCCGCGTACCGGTTCAAGGTGCAGCAATACCACCCGGACCGGACGGAAGGGCTCGGCCCCGAGCTCAGATCGCTGGCGGCACGGAAGATCGACGAGCTGAACGCCGCGTACGCCTGGGCCATGCGCCCGCGCCCAGGCGCCTAGGTAGCTCGGAGGGGGGCTCCGCCCCCCTTCCGAAACCTCCCCCCGAAACAGATTGCGCCGGCACGCCGGCGCTCGAAGTGGAACATTCCTGCTCGCGAGGGCAAGGGATTACCCGGACAAAACCCTAGGTGCCCGTCGCTCTGGAGCCGGCGCGCGCCGGCGGGGGATCGATGTAGTCGGGCCGCACGGCATAGGGATGGGCACCCTCGACCGTCCGGCCCTGCGCGAACCGGCGAATGTTGAACGCCTCGATATCCACGGTCTTCGCGCGGCCCTCGGTCACCAGCTCCGCCATGCACAGGCCGACGGCGGGCGCGATCTTGAACCCGGAGCCGCTGAAGGCGGTGGCAAGGAACAGACCGTCGAGGCCGTCCACACCCCCCAGGATCGCATGGCGATCCGCGCTGTACCCGTCGAAGGCCCGGTAGCCGCGGGCCAGGGTCGCGCGCTCCATCACGGGGATGCGATGCATCAGGAGCCGGGCGCCGATGTCGCTCGCCTGCGGCGGCAGGCCGGTCGGCAGCGTGTCGGGGTCGATGTCCCACTCCTGGCACGGCACGCCGGCGAGGGTGAGGCCACCTGCCTCCGGGCGGAAGTAGTTGCCCTGGACGTTGTCGATGAAGACCATGTGAGCATTCCGGAGCTCGGGCGGCCGCGTCACCGCCACGGTGTCGATGGCCTTGGGCCGCGCGGGCAGGGCCAGCCCGAACTCCCGGCATAGACGAGTCGACCACGCGCCCGCCGCGACGATCACGCAGCCCGCGTCGATGCGCCCGGCCGAAGTGTCGACTCCCGTCACCCGGCTCTCCCGGCGAACCACTCCGGTCACTGCGGTCCACTGGAGGACGCGGGCGCCCAGCTCGGTCGCCCGGCGTCGGAAACCCTCCACCGTCTCCGCGGGGTTGGCGTAGCCGCTGTCCGGCTCATACGCCGCGGCGCCGATATCGTCGACATTGACGAAGGGCTGGAGCTCCTTCAGCTCCGCGGCCGTGAGCGCTGTCGTGTTGACGCCCAGGCCCTGGAGCATCTCGACGTTGAGCCGGAGATTGTCCGCGTAGGCCGGCCCGACGACATTCACGAAGCCGGTGTGGCTGAAGACGGGGGGCCCGCCCATGAGCTCGGCCCAGTGCTTGAACACGGGGAAGCTCGCCCAGGCCAGGCGGGCATCCCACTCGTTCGTGTAGTGCATGCGGACGAGGGCGCTGGATCGTCCCGACGCGCCACTGGCCAGCGCGCCCTTCTCGAGGAGCACGACGTTCACGCCGCGGGCGGCCAGCGCGTAGGCGATGCTCGCGCCGTTCACGCCCCCGCCCACCACCACCACGTCGGCTGTCTGGCTCATCGCGTCGCCCACATGCCGGGCATGTTACCTCAGCTCGAGATTGGCGGCCGGAGAGTGTAACCAATTGGCCCGGTCAACTTCCGGGCGTAGGAGAAGTTTACGATCCGTGATCGCCGTCGTCGCCGGTGTTTTGCAATCATCGATCATTCAAGCATTCGCGCTTCCGGTATGGATGATGCTTCTTTCGTTGCAAACATCGAGAAGTGTCGGAAGACCTGGAGGAGGAGGCATACGCCATGAAACGCGCCGTATCGGCAGCGCCCACGCGCCACCGGACCATCGACGAGCTCGACACCGACCTTCTCGCGACCCTCGAGGAGCGAGACAGGCGACTGTACGCGATTCTGAGCAAGACCACGCGCTACCGGAACATTCTCACGGGAGAAATCAAGCACCTCCGCGCCGGGAGCGCGCCCGAGCTCATTCGGGCCCTCATGGCCCAGTGGGACCATCTGCGTCGGGACATCAAGCGGCTGGCCCAGGACCTCTAGCAGGCGGCTGAAAAAGGCCCATCTGGGGGAGTGCGGCGCCCTCGACCGCGGGCTCACCGTACGTGGCAGTTCGACCTGAGCGGCGGAGCCGCGAGGCGAGGGCTGAGCAAGAACTACGCCTCGCCTGCGGATTGACTGGCCCTCGTCTCGCGTCGGCCCATGGCCGCCGCTCAACTCGAACGGCGGGGCGCCTCGCATCTGGACCTTTTGGAGCCCCCTGCACGTTCTCGAGCACTCCATTAGAGGGGGACTGTAGGAGATCTTTACAGTTCGTGACTGGGCTCGGGCCCTGACGTCGAGCTCCTGGCTGCCCCCCTTGACTGCGTCCCAGCCGGGGGCGAGTATCGACTCGGGGAGGCAGCTCACGCGTGCATTTCGGGATCTTCGTCGAGGAGATCCGTCACGGAGCGAATCAGGTCGCGTCGTTCCGGGACGTCTTCGAGCAGGCCGACCGGGCAGAGGCCTGGGGAATCGACTGTGTCTGGCTCGGCGAGATCCATTTCACCCCGTCGCGCTCGGTGATCTCCGCCTCGCTCCAGGTGGCGAGCGCCATCGCCACCCGCACGCGGCGAGTCCGCGTGGGCACGGCCGTCCAGGTTCTTCCCCTGAACCACCCGCTGCGCATCGCCGAGGAAGTCGCGACCATCGACCACATCAGCGAGGGCCGCTTCGAGTTCGGCATCGGCCGCAGCGGCGTCGTGCGCACGTATGACACCTACGGCGTGCCCTACGCCGAGAGCCAGGCTCGCTTTCGCGAAGGGCTCGAGATCATCCGACAGGCCTGGAAGGGCGAGCCCTTCAGCTACGAGGGCGAGTTCTATCGCGTCAACAATGCCACGGTGGCGCCGCGCCCGTATCAGGATCCCCACCCGCCCATTCGCATGGCGGCCACGAGCGAGGAGACCTTTCCCGCGGCGGGCCGGATGGGATTGCCCATCTTCGTCGGGCTCCGCGCCACGGAGATCCCCGACCTGCAGGTTCAGCTCGCGCCGTACCGGCAAGCCTGGCGCGAGGCGGGCCATCCGGGGGAGCCCAGCGTCTATCTCCGCATCCCCGTCTACGTCTCCCCCACCGCCGAAGGCGCCCGGGAAGAGCCTCGCGAGAGCCTCGCGGCCTTCTTCGCTCGCCAGACCGAGCTGGCGCGCTCGGCGGTTGGCCGCGCCGGCGCCGGTCCCGCCGATCGACGGCGCTTCCAGGCCGAGCGCATGGCCAATCTGTCCTACGACGACATCCTCGCCAAGAAAGTGGTGTTCGGCACCGCGGCGAGCGTGATCGATCGGCTCGGCGAGCTCCGGGAAGAGCTGGGGCTCGACGGCGTCGTGGCCGAGCTGAATCCGGGCGGCCGCATTCCTCCCGAGCTCGAGACGCGAAGCCTCCAGCTCCTGACGCACGAGGTGATGCCCGCGTTCAAGTGAGCCGGTTCTGCTGGGTTCGTTGGGACCACGACAGGAGGACGTAGCGATGATCGAGGTTCGCCGCCTGGGGCCGCAGATAGGCGCGGAGATCCACGGAGTCGACGTCAGGAAGCTCGACGACGCGGGCTTCGCCGCCATCTATCGCGCGTGGCTGGATTCCAACGTCCTCGTGGTGCCGGGTCAGCAGCTCGAGATCCAGGACTTCCTCCGCTATAGCCGCCGCTTCGGGGTCGTGCACCCACATCCCTCGAAGATGACGCGTCACCCCGACTATCCCGAGATCACCCTGCTGGGCGTCAACAAGTTCGGGCCCGACGGCCAGCTCGATCAGGCGATCTATCGCCGCGGCGCCGAGGGCTGGCACACCGATGGCGCTTACGATCAGGAGCCGTTCAAGGCGACCCAGCTCTATGCCCTCGCCGTGCCGAGCTCGGGCGGCGACACGTTCTTCGCCAGCATGTACGCGGCCTACGAGGCGCTGCCGCCCCGGCTGAAGCAGCGCCTGGAGGGGCGGAAGGGAGCCTTCACCTACGGGGGCCGCCGCAAGGCCACCGCCCTCCTCAACGAGGAGGACCGTGACTGGACACCCGTCTTCCACCCGATCATCCGCACGCATCCGGAGACGGGGCGCAAGGGCCTCTACTTCGATCCGGGCAAGATCCTGCGCATCGAGGGCGTGGAGGCGGGGGAGAGCGACGAGCTGATCGACGAGCTGACCGGCTACATGATCCAGCCCGCCGGCGAGTACCGCCACAAGTGGCGCAAGGGCGACATCGTCATCTGGGACAACCGCTGCTCGTACCACAAGGCGGCGGGCGACTATCCACCCGAGGAAGACCGCATCCACTGGCGCGTCTCGATCAAGGAGCGCTCCGCCGCGGACACGCGCGCGTCCGCCTAGCATGCGCGCCATCGACGTGCACGCCCATCTCGTGCCGCAGTCGCTGTGGCGCGCCGCCGAGGCCGGGAAGGACTGGTACGGCTACCGGCACGAGGCCGGCCAGGGCCTCGGCGTCATGGTGGGCAACGGCAAGCGCACGGCTTTCAGCTCGCCAAAGGTGCGCTTCACGACGGACGAGCGATTGAAAGACATGGACGCCCAGGGCGTGGACGTTCAGGTGCTCTCGATCCACACGCCGTTCTTCGGCTACCACCTCGAACCCGCGCAGGGCCGCCAGCTCGCCCGCGAGGTCAACGACGAGATCGCGGGCCTGACCCGCCAGTCGCCCCAGCGCTTCGCGGGACTCGCCACCCTGCCCGTGCAGGACGTCACGGCGGCCATCGACGAGCTGGAGCGCGCCGTCACCGTGCTCGGCCTCAAGGGCGCTGAGCTCGACACGAATGTGAACGGCGAGCAATGGGACGAGCCGAAGTTCCTCCCGTTCTTCAAGGCGGCCGAGGCCATGGGCGCCGTCCTTTTCTTCCACCCGCAGCCGCAGCACAACTTCCTGATGGAGCGCACGCCGCGCGACGGGCTCTTCAACAGCCTCGGCGTCATCCTCGACGACGCGATCGTCGTGGCCATCCTGATCTCCGGCGGTGTCCTGGAGGCGTGTCCGGATCTCCGGGTGTGCGTCGCCCACGGCGGCGGCCCCGCGTGCTTCGCCATGGGCCGGCTCGATCGCGGGTGGCAGAGCCGTCCCGAGGCCCGCCGCATCCCGCAGCCGCCCAGCGCCTATCAGCGCCGCCTCTACTACGACTCCGTCACGGGCAGCGAGGAGGCCCTCCGCTTCCTCCTCGACCAGGTGGGCGCGGACCGCGTGGTGCTGGGCAGCGACTGGCCCTTCGTCTCCTGGCATCCTTCGCCCGTCGCCTGGGTGCAGGGGCTCAAGAGCCTCAGCCAGGAGGAGAAGGAGCGAATCCTCTGGCGCAACCTGGAGGCCCTGCTCGACCTGAAGTAGACGCGCCCACCGCCCGGAGCCGTGAACCTCGGACGACTGGAGACACATCCGCGTGAAAGTCTCGTTCGGTGTCAGCTTGAGCCCCGGAACGCCCCTTCTCCACGAGAAGGACAAGCAACGGTTCATGGATCTCGCGAAGATGGCCGACGACTACGGCGCCGAGGCCATCGGGACGTACGACACGGCCTTCATCGGCGGCGATGCCTACGTCCGGACGACCCTGCTCGCCCTCGCCTCCTCGCGGGCTCGGGTGGGGCTCCGTCCCACCAACCCGCTCACCCGCGAGCCGCAGGTCATGGCCTCCTTCCTGGCCTCCATCGACAGCCTGACGGGCGGGCGCGCCTTCATGGACATCGCCAGCGGAGACAGCGGCGTGCTCAATATCGGCCTTCGCGTGGCGTCGCGCGCGCGCATCGAGGACTACGTGCGCTGCGTGCGCGACCTGATCGCCAAGGGTGAGGGCACGTACCAGGGCCGACCGCAGCGCGTGCGCTGGTCGTCCACGGCGGTCCGCCCACGCGTTCCCATCTCGATCTGCGCCGAGGGGCCGAAGATGCTCCACCTGGGGGGGCGGATCGGCGACGGCGTCATCGCGGGCACCGGGCTGCTCCCCGAAGTCGTCCAGGGCACCATCGCCAGGATCCAGGCGGGGGCCCGCGAGGCGGGGCGCGATCCCACCGACGTCGACATCTGGTTCACCACGCGGACCTCGCTCGACGAGGACCGCGAGAAGGCCGTCCAGAACGTGAAGGCCTCGGTCTCCTCGATCCTGAACCACTCGATGCGCTTCGGCCTCGAGGACAAGCACGTGCCGGAGGACCTGAAGTCCAAGATCCAGACCTATGTCGACGGCTACGAGCTCTACGACCACGTGCTCCAGGAAGGGCGGAATCCCAAGTGGATGGACCAGCTCGGGCTGACCCAGTACGCCCTCGAGCGCTTCGCCCTCGCCGGCAACGCGCACGACTGGATCGCCCGCATCGAGCAGATCGCCCAGGCGGGCGCCCGCAAGATCTGGGTCAGCCTCCGGGCGGACAGCATGGACCGCCAGACGCACTACATGCGCATCCTGGGCGAGCAGATCATGTCGCGCTTCGTGTAGGGAGAGCCGTCAGCGACCGAGGCGCCGCTCGATGTCCTCTATGCGGGCCTGGAGCGCGCTCACCTGCTGCTTCAGCTCGGCGAGGTCGCGTTCCAGGATCTCGCGCCGGCCGTTCTCGTCGGCGAGACCGGCTTCGATCCGGCGAAGCGCCTGCGTGATCGCGTGGTACTCCTACTCGAGCCGCTCGAAGCGCAGGTAGATTTTGTCGAAATGGTCGAGCATCTCTCGGCGGAGCTCGGTGAACTGATCGTTCATCCCGTCGAATCGGCGATCGATCGCGGCGAACTGGCGGGCGATTTCGGTGAACTGACGTCCGAGGAATTCGACGAGTTCTTGATGCTCGGCCGAGGCCATGGGCAATACCTACCGCAGGTCCACGGCCCATGCAAGTGTGCCCTTACGGAGACACTCTAGGGCATTCCGTCCGAGGTGCCTCCGCGTCGGTGAACGGCTAGTGGCAAGGGACAGCTCAGCTACCGCGGCAGGCAGAAAGCGAAGGTGCTGCCCTTGCCCTCCTGGCTCTCGGCCCAGATGCGGCCGCCGTGGGCCTCGATGATGCTCTTC
>QHSC01000202.1 GCA_003220345.1 Candidatus Rokuibacteriota bacterium
TGGATTTGTGGAGGCGCGCCGCCGCTTACGTGGACAAGATCTTGAAGGGCGCGAAACCAGGGGACCTTCCTGTCGAGCAACCAACAACGTTCGAGTTGGTGATCAACAACAAGACGGCCAAGGCCATACGCCTGACAATTCCCCCGTCGCTCGTGTCGCGAGCGGATCAGATAGTCGAATGACCGTCAACGGGCACTTGAGCGATCTGGCCAGGGTCGTGGCGACTGAACGTCACGGGGCCACAGCGACGAGGCACTCAAGCGAATAATGATCTGTAGTGTGTCCCCAGAGATACACCCGGGCGCGCGTCGGCATTAAACGAAACATGCGCGTCGTCGGCCGGCCCCTCACCCTGCCCTCTCCCCAGAGGGGAGAGGGATGCCGCGGGGCCGATCAGGCGTGCCTGCGCAGCTCCAGGCGGCCGATCTGGCGGCGGTGCACCTCGTCCGGCCCGTCGGCGAAGCGCAAAGTCCGCGAGTGTGCCCACATGGAGGCGAGCGGGAACTCCTGGCTCACCCCGCCCCCGCCGTGCAGCTGCATGGCGCGCTCGACCACGGCCAGGGTGATGTTTGGCACCGCGACCTTGATCTCCGCGATGGCCTGCTTGGCGGCCTTGTTGCCCACCGTGTCCATCATGTAGGCGGCGTGGAGGACGAGGAGCCGCGCCTGGTCGATCTCGATGCGCGACTGGGCGATGCGCTCGAGGGTGATGTCGTTGTCGGCGAGCGGCTTGCCGAAGGCGATGCGCTTCGTCGAGCGGCGACACATCAGCTCCAGCGCGCGCTCGGCCACGCCGATCTGGCGCATGCAGTGGTGGATGCGGCCGGGCCCCAGACGGCCCTGGGCGATCTCGAAGCCCCGCCCCTCCCCCAGGAGCATGTTGGAGGCGGGAACGCGCACGTTCTCGAAGACGACTTCCCCGTGGCCGTGGGGCGCGTCGTCGTAGCCGAAGACCTTCAGCATGCGGAGCACCTTGATGCCGGGCGTGTCGCGCGGCACCAGGATCATGGACTGCTGCTTGTACCGGTCGGAGTTCTTGGCGTCGGTCTTGCCCATGAAGATGAGGATCTTGCAGCGGGGATCGCCGATGCCCGAGGTCCACCACTTGTGGCCGTTGATCACGTAGTCGTCGCCGTCCCGCGTGATGCTGGACTCGATGTTGGTGGCGTCCGACGAGGCGACCTTGGGCTCGGTCATGGCGAACGCGGAGCGGATCTTGCCTTCGAGGAGCGGCGCCAGCCACTGCTTCTTCTGCTCGGGCGTGCCGTAGCGCTCGATCGTTTCCATGTTGCCCGTGTCGGGGGCGGAGCAGTTGAAGGATTCAGGCGCGATGGGCGAGCGCCCCATGATCTCGCAGAGCGGCGCGTACTCGAGATTGGTCAGCCCCGCCCCCCGCTCGCTCTCGGGGAGGAAGAGATTCCAGAGACCGCGCTCGCGCGCCTTGGCCTTGAGCTCCTCCATGATGGGCGGGATCTGCCATCTCGTCGGCCCCTGATCGAGCTGCTCGGCGAAGACGGGCTCCGCCGCGTAGACGTGCTTGTTCATGAAGTCCGTGAGCTGCTCCATGTACATCTTCGTCTTCTTGGAGTATTCGAATTCCATCGGCGGTCCCCCCGGGCGTGGCGAAAGGATTCGTGAGTGCGTGGCCCTAAATAGACACCATCCGGCCGCCCGACGCAATGGACTCCAGCACCGCGTCGAGGACCAGCTGCGCGCGGAGGCCGTCCTCGAAGGACGGTGACGGGCTCTGGCCCTTGCGCGCGGCGGCGAGGAAGCGCTTCACGAGCGGGGCGATGGTGGTCTTGCCGACAACCTCCATGGCATCGCCCTCGCCCGCGCCCTTGGGCAGCCCGGCAGGCACCTTGATGGGCGCGGAGCTGGCCCCCTTGCCCCCATGGCGCAGCTCTCCGCGCCACCAGCGGGGCGTTTCCCGATCGAGGCGGTACAGGAGCGCGCCTTCCGTGCCGTACGCCTCGAGCGTCTGCTCGTTCACGCCGTAGGCCGCGCGGCTCACCGTCAGCGTCACCTGGGCGCCCGAAGCGAGCTCCCCCGTCACCGCGCAGTAGTCCTCGGCGTCCGCGGGCTTCTCGCCGCCGGGCACCGTACGGGCGGGATGGGCCATGCCCGCCTGGGCCGTGAGCCGCTTGAACTCGCCGAAGTTCCAGCGCGCGAGATCGATGAGGTGCACGCCCATGTCCCCCATCGCCCCATGGCCGGCCTGGGCCCGGTCCATGCGCCATGTCGAGGGCACCGATTCATCGGCGAAGCGCGGGGCGAAGTGGCGGAGGTTGACGTGAAAGAGCCGCCCGAGCGCTCCCGCCTCGACCATGGCGTGAAAGCGCTGCATGGCCGCGGGATACCGGAAGTTGAAGCTCGTCATGGCCGTGCGGCGGGCCCGCTGGGCGGCCTCGACCATGGACCGGGCCTGCGCCGCGTTCATGGCGAGCGGCTTCTCGCAGAGCACGTGACAGCCCGCCCCGAGCGCGGCGAGGGCGATGGCCTCGTGGAGGGCGGGCGGAGTGGCGATCACCACGATCTCCGGCTTGGACTCTGCCAGCATCCGCTCCCAGCGGTCGAACACGCGAGGCACGCCGTAGCGCTCCGCCAGCGCCCGCGCCGCGGCCTCATCGCGCTGGCAGAGGGCGATCACCTCGCAGCCGTGAGCCTGGAAGGCGGGGATGTGGGCGCGGCCGAAGCCGAGCCCCACGATGGCGACGGTGAAGGACTTCCGGGACATGGGTCAGGTCTCCTCTCGAGGAGGGAAGCGGATGGTGACCTCGCGCTGGGGAGACGGGATGACGATCCCCGCGTTCTTGAACGCGGCATTGACCGCGACGCCGAGTCGGCTCTTGACGATCAGCCAATCCTCGAACCGGTCCGTCCAGGCGCGGATCTCGAAATCGAGCGCGCTGTCCCCGAAGTCCTTGAACAACGCGAGGGGCGCCGGCTCGGGGATGACCCCGGGCACGGCCAGCGCCGTGACACGCAGGAGATCGAGCACCCGCTCGGGGTCTGCCCCGTACGCCACGCCGACCGGCAGATCGATGCGGCGCCGGCGATCCGACAGAGTCCAGTTGGTGACCCGGTCGGAGATCAGGCTGGCATTCGGCACGATCACCTCGGCGCCCGGCCAGGTGCGGACCGTGGTGGAGCGGATCCCGATGCGGCGGACGATCCCTTCGAGGTCGCCCAGCTGGATCACGTCGCCCACCTGGACCGGACGCTCCAGCAGCAGGATGATGCCCGAGACGAAGTTGTTGACGACGGACTGCAGGCCGAAGCCCACGCCCACGCCGAAGGCGCCCGTCAGGAAGGTGACCCGGTTCATGTCCACGCCCAGGGCCGCCACCGCCAGCAGGAAGCCCAGGAGCAGGATGGCGTAGTGGATGAGGACGGACAGCGCATAGGGCAGGCCCCGTGCGAGCAAGAGTCGAGGATAAATATCCTCCTCGAGCACGAACCGCACGAATCGCGAAGCGAGGAACGCCAGGGCGACCGTGACGACGAAGGCGAGGACGTCCCCCAGCGAGATGGTGATGGTGCCCCGGGTGACCGAGGCGGCCAGACCGACGGAGAGGATCTCCCGGACGGAATCGAGCAGGCTCAGCGCGTCGAGCGTCAACGCGATCCACAGGAACATCGCCACCCACCGGAGAAGGCGCAGAACTCGCCGCTCGAGCAGCGCGCGGTGACGCCGGACCATCTGGAGGCCGATGAGCGGCCAGCTGCGGAGCGCCCATGCGAGCAGGCCGTCAGCCACCCGGACGGCGGCATAGAGCAGCATGGCGGCATAGCCGCTCCGGAGGACCCCGTCGCCGATGAGCCGCGCGATCGGCATGTATCCGCCGGCGCCAAGCCCCAGCGCGAGCAGGAGCGCCGCGAGGGCGATCCACAAGAGCGGCGGAGGCACCACCACTCTGGATGAAGCGGCCACGGATGAGGCCGCGGCCTCGTTCCGGCGCACCAGACCTCGCTCGATCATGATCACGGCTACCGCGACCAGCATCTCGACCACGAAGATCCGCTGCTCGAGGCCCGGCACGTCGAGGGCAAGCTCACGCACCCGGTTGACCAGGAAGAAGGCTCCCAGCGCGAAGAACCCGATGGGAGGCGTGGGCGCCGTCAGCTGTCGCAAGATGCGGATGACCGGCACCAGCATGAGGAGCGCGACCACGTTGCGCAGGACGAGCGGCGGTCGCGGATAGAGCCAGAAAGTGGCGGTGAGAGCCAGGACGAGCGCCGCGGAGATCGGGAACCGGAAGATCCGGGCCACGCGCGCCAGATCCGGGTCGTCCTCGCTCCAGTGTCGCGCGCGACGGTGACCCATCCGGAGGAAGATGAGCAAGGCCACGAAGAGCAAGGCGTGGATGATGGCTCGTTCCGGGCGGTCGGCCATGAATTGCGCGAGGAGCCTGCCTTCGCTGACCAGCCCCGCCCAGAGCTTGGTGGGGACTTCCCGCCAGGGCACGGGCCCTCGGTCGGCGTCGCGCCACACCGGGGGGCTGTCGCGGCGGAAGAGCATCGCCAGATCCAGTCCGCGCGCCCGGGCCACTCGCGCCTGCGCATCCTGGACGAGGGCCAGCTGCTGGGCCACCCGGGCCTGAAGGCTCAGAATGCTGGCCCGTCGACTCAGCGCGGTGTTCCGGCTGAGGCCGATGGCGGTGGTGGTGATGTCGATACGCTGGAGCACGGTCGAGGGCGCCTGCGAGCGCCGCGCCTCCTCGCGCGTGCGCGCCCATTGATCGGCAAGCCGGTTGAGGCGGTCGAGCTCGCCCTCCACCACGATCGCCTCGCGCGTCAAGAGGTCGGACCATGCCGCGATATCCGTGGCGATGCCCCGCCACGCGTCCGCGAGATTGGCCAGCACGGCCAGCGGCGGCTCGGAGTCGAGCAGCCGCTGAGTCTCGATCAGCTGGCGTTGGATCCGGCCGGTCATGGCGGGGAGCCGGGCCTCGATGTTCGCGAGCTCCGCGCTGACGGCCAGCCGCTCGTCGAGCGCCTTGAGGGAGGCCACGATCTCCTCCGACCGCGCGGAGATCTCCGGCACGGGAATGGGCGGAGGCGGTGGAGGCTGGTCCTGCGGCCAGGCGGGCTCGACGAGGACCGAAACGAGGAGACACCAGGCAAGCACGGCGGCGATCATCGACGGACGGGAGTATAGCGCACACGCTGCGGCGGATACGGTAGTATCCCCGCCATCATGACGCTTCTCGCAGATCCGCTGCCTCACCTGGTCGCCGTCGCGCGGGCCGGCGGCGAGTCCGGCCAGCCCCACGCGCTCTTCGCGGCCCTCGATACCGCCATGGGCGCCGTCATCGGTCACAAGCTCTTCACCGTGCTCGTCTATCATGCCGACGCCGCGCAGTCGGAGCGTCACTACAGCAACCAGCCCGCGGCCTATCCGGTGGGCGGGCGTAAGCCGGTGACACCCTCGGCATGGACGGAGCGGCTTTTCCGCGAGCGGCGGCCGTACGTGGGCCGGACGGCCGACGACATCCGCGCCGTCTTCTTCGACCACGAGCTGATCCTCTCTCTCGGCTGCCAGTCCGTGCTCAACGTGCCCGTCGTCTGGAACGAGCGGACGCTCGGCACCATCAACCTCCTGCACGAGGCCGGCTGGTACGAGGAAAGAGATCTCCCGGTGGCTACGGCCTTCGCGGCCCTGGCCGCGCCCGGCTACCTCGAGCTGCGACGGCGCGAGGGAGACGAACGATCTTGACACGGGCAAGGCTCTACCCGATAGTCGCGCTCGCGCCTCTTCCGAAGCCCGTGCTCCGCTCCCCACTCGTGACGCCGGCCCGGATCATGGGCCGCAGGAGGCTCTACATGGGTCGACGTCGACCGCACAGATGGTGGCTTCTCGCCGTGCTCCCGCTCCTCGCCCTGGGCGCCGCCTTGGCGGCCTACGGGAGTGGCGTCTTGACTGGAACCGCAGAAGCGCAGCAGCCTGTCACGATCTCCGTGATCGACGTGGCCGGTGACCTCAGCTCGGTCCAGGTGATCCTGGACAACTACAAGAAGGCCTTCCCGAACAAGGTCAAGGAGATCAAGACGCAGCGGGCTCCCGAGCCCGAGCTGCCCGCCAAGATCAAGGCCCAGCAGGACGCGGGCCGACTCGACATCAACCTGATCATGACCGGACAGTCCGCGGCCTCCCAGCTCGTCTCCGCGGGCCAGCTCGTCAAGCTCTTTCCCACCTACGACAAGATGTTTCCAAAGGACGAGCTGACGGAGGCCGGCCGCGCCTTGCAGGACGAGGCCGAGGGGTACCTGCTGCCGTCCGTGGTCAGCAATGGCGGGCCCGTCCTGATCTACAACCCGAAGAAAGTGCCGAACCCGCCGAAGACGGCGGAGCAGCTCCTGGCCTGGGCCAAGGCCAATCCCGGCAAGTTCCTCTACGCCCGCCCCGCCAACAGCGGCCCCGGGCGCTCCATCCTGGCGGGCATGTCCTATGTCCTCAAGGACCGGGACCCGAAGGATCCGGAGAAGGGCTGGGACAAGACGTGGGCCTTCCTCAAGGAGCTCGGGCAATCGATCGAGTACTACCCCACGGGGACGGGCTTCACCCTGAAGGAGTTCGCCCAGGAGCAGCGGTGGATGATCGCCGGCATCATGGAGTGGGACATGAAGCCGCGCGCCGAGGGCATGATCCCGCCCGAATCGAAGATCACCATCCTGGAGAACACGACCTTCGTGATCGACGGCCACTACTGGGCCATCCCCAAGGGCATTTCCCCCGCCGAGCTGGAGGTGGTCCTGGACCTCATGAAGTTCATGCGCCGGCCCGAGCAGCAGGTCCTGACGTGGCGCGCGTTCATCGGGCCCTCCATCAAGGCGGCGACCCTGGACAAGGCTCCGCCCGACCTGCAGACATACGTGAAGGAGATCTGGCGGCCGGAGTACGACGAGATCGGAAAGAAATGGAAGGTGACGCCCATGCTCGAGGTGAAGAGGCTGAATTACGCCATCGAGCGCTGGGACAAGGAAGTGGGGGCGCAGAAGATCAAGAAGCAGTGAGCCAGCCGCTCCACTCGCTGCGCTTCCGGCTGACCAAGCGCTTCGGGGCGAAGACGGTCCTCCGCGACTTCGCCCTCGAAGTGCGCGGCCGCCAGTTCGTGACCTTCCTCGGGCCGAGCGGGTGCGGCAAGTCGACGGCGCTGAACATCATCGCCGGGCTCATCCCGCAGAGCGACGGAGAGGTGTGGCTCGATGACGAGCGCATCGACCACCTTCCCCCGGAGAGGCGCGGCTTCGGAATGGTCTTCCAGAACTACGCCCTCTTCCCTCACCTGACCGTCTTCGGCAACATCGCCTTCGGCCTCCAGCTCCAGCGCCGCTCTGAGCCCGAGATCCGGGAGGCCGTGCGCGCGATGCTCGACCTCGTGCAGCTTCCGGGACTCGAGGAGCGCTACCCCAGCCAGCTCTCCGGAGGCCAGCAGCAGCGGGTGGCCATTGCGCGGGCCCTCGTCCTGCACCCGCGGCTGCTCCTCATGGACGAGCCCCTGTCCAACCTCGACGCCAAGCTCCGGATCGAGATGCGGGCGGAGATCAAGCGCATCCACGCCCGCCTCGGCCTCACCTCCGTGTACGTCACCCACGATCAGACGGAGGCCCTCTCACTCTCCGACTGGGTCGTGGTCATGCGGGACGGCGTGGTGGTCCAGGCGGGTCCCCCCTCGGAGATCCACGACCGGCCGCAGAGCCTCTTCGTGGCCGACTTCATGGGGTTCCGGAACTTCTTCCCCGTGGAGGTCACGGCCGTCGACGCCCACGGGGTGGAGGGAACGGGCCAGGGCATGCACGTGAGGGGACGGGCGCGCCACCCATTGCCGCCAGGCACGGCCGCGGTGGCCGCCATCCGTCCCGACGACGTCGAGCTCGGCGGCGAGGGCGGAGGGGCCAATCGATTCCGGGGCAAGGTCGAGATCGTCGAGTATCTCGGACGGGAAAACGAGGCGGTCCTCACCCTGGAGGCCGGGCCCAGGGTGTGGATGCGCACGCCGCGCGCCCTCGCCCCCGATGAGCCGGTGACCGTGACGTTCCCGGCCGAGAAGGTGATCTTTCTCCCGCGGGAGCCCTCCGCGTGAGACGGCGCCGCGTGGGCGAGGCGAGCGAGCTCGACGCGCTGGCCGTCGTCTGTCTCCTGCCCTCGCTTCTCTACGTGGTGATCATGTTCGTGTACCCGTTTCTCAACGGGATCTACCTGAGCCTGCGCCCGGCCAAGCAGATCGGCCTCAGCCTCGCGAACTACGTCGCCTTCTTCTCCGACGAGTGGCAGTACCGCACGGTGTGGATCACCTTCGGCATCGCCGTCCCCAACACCGTCGTGGTCGTGGCCGTCGCCCTCCTCCTCGCCTACGGGATGCGACGGGGGATCTGGCTCGAGCGGACGATCACCACCATTCTGGTGCTACCCATCTCCCTCGGCGTCATCCTCCTCGCCGAGGGCATCCTGGGATTCTACGGAGGCCGCGGCTGGTTCAACCAGATCCTCCTGGCCGCGGGCCTGCTCCAGGAGCCCCTGACCCTGACCCACAACTACACAGGCGTGATGCTGTCGCTGTTCATGCAGCAGTTTCCCTTCTGCTTCCTCATGCTCCTGGGCTACATCTCGGGCATCGATCCGAGCCTCGAGAGCTCGGCGAGGACTCTCGGGGCCGGGCCGTGGATCGTCTTCTCCCGGGTGATGCTTCCTCTCATCGCCCCGGGGCTGGCCATTGCCTTCGCCCTCGTGTTCGTCCTGAGCTTCGGGGTATTTCCCTCGGCCATCCTGCTCGGCCAGCCCGCTGGAGCCACGCGCACCATCGCCATCGCGGCCTACCAGCAGGCCTTCGAGCACTACGACATGTCGTACGCCTCGGCCATCGCGGTGGTGATGGGTCTCTTCCAGCTCGCGGGCCTCGTCGTCATCGTCCTGTTCAGGCGGCGATTGGTGATGGCCCCGACCATGGGCGTCGGGAAGCGCTAGCCCTCATGCGCGGACGTCTGTGGAATCTCGCCCTCTACATGTTCGTCCTCGGGTTCATCTTGAATCTTCTCGGCATCGTCAGCCACGTGGTGGTCAGCGCCTTCGCCAAGAGATGGTTCGGGACCCCCCTGCCCGCGCGGTTCACCACGGAATGGTTCCAGTACGCGTGGACGAACTTCGACCTCGGGCGCGTGCTCGGCGTGACGGTCTTCGTGGCCCTCGCCGTCGTGGTTCTGGCCCTCGCCCTCGGGTTCCCCGCCGCCTATATCCTCGCCCGGAGGAATTTCCGGGGGAAGGCTCTCCTGCTCCTGCTCTACTTCCTGCCCCTCCTCATCCCCCAGATGACCTACGGGATTCCCCTCGCCACGACCCTGTACCGCTACGCCATCGGGGGGACAGTGACGGGGGTCGTCCTCGCCAACCTCGTGCCCATGGTGCCCCTGGCCGTGTTCATCCTGATGCCCTTCATCGAGCAGATCAGCGTGAATCTGGAGTGGGGCGCGGCCATGATGGGTGCCACTCGGTTCCAGGTCTTTCGCCGCATCCTTCTCCCCCTGACGGTGCCCGGCCTCCTCACCGCGGGGATCCTCATCCTCGTCAACACCGTCTCGAACTTCGAGCTGACCTTCCTCGTCTCCGGGGCGGGCTCGCAGACCCTCGTCGTCGCCCTCTTCTACAACGTCTTCGCGGGTGGCGTCCGACCCGTGTACTCCGTCGACGCCATGGCCGTGATGTACATGGTCACCGTGATGCTCGTCCTGCTCGTGGCCCTGCGATTCGTCCGGCCCACCCAGATGGTCTTCCGCCTCGATCAGCCCCGCCGGTAGGTCCGAGCGCGCTCCGATCTCGGGATCGCCCGAGATCGGTGCGCGCTCGTGGTCACGCTACTTCGCGCCGGCCGCCTTCTTGTCCCTGTAGAGCTTCGCCTTGTCGTGGTTGACCTCGCGGCGGTCCTCGCGGCGATCGCGGTTGTCCGCGCGGAGATCCTTGCGGTCGTTGTGAAGGTCCTTGCGGTCACGGTAGAGGTCGCGCCGATCGCCACGAAGATCCTTGCGGTCGCCGGCGATCTCGGCCCGATCCTTCTTCACGGCCTCGGTGTTGCCCGCGGCCCTGTCCTGCTGGAGCTGCTTCTGGTCCTGCCGGAGATCGCGCCGGTCCGAGTAGATATCTTTCCGGTCACTGCGGATGTCCTGCTTGTCTTGCGTGATGTGGCGCCGGTCCTGCCTGATGTCCTGTCGGTCCTGCCTCAGGTCGCGGCGATCGCGACGGAGCTCGCGCCGGTCCTGCTGCACCTGAGGATCGGGCGTGGGCGGCGCCGTCGGCGCCGGCGGGGAACTGGTCTGAGCCCACGCGGCGGGAATCCAGGCGGTCGCGAGGATTGCCCCGCTCACTACCAAGGTCGTCCATCGAGCCATCGGTCGTCCTCCATGGGTGAGAGTCACTGCACTGCCGGTACGACGCAGGCAGGAACGCAAGCGTTTAGCCCCCAGGAGAGCAAGCTTCGGGCCGACGAGAAATCCCCAATCGCGCGGCCACTTGCATGAGCCTCCCTGAAGTCGATTGGCAGATTCCGTCACCTCCCTGCCGCGCCCCGTCGGCGTGCTACCATGCCGGGCAGCCAATTCAGGGAGGTTCACACCGTGGCAACCGATAGCCAGGCGCAGGAAGTCCTCCTTACCCGCGACGGTCCCGTGGTGACGCTGACCTTCAACCGTCCCGAGGCCCGCAATGCCCTGACGTGGAACATGTACGAGCGGCTCTACCAGGCCTGCGAGGAAGTGGACGCCGACGACTCCGTACGCGTGCTCGTGCTGCGGGGGGCGGGCGGCAAGGCCTTCGTGGCGGGCACCGACATCTCGCAGTTCAAGAGCTTCAAGACCGCGGAGGACGGGATCCAGTACGAGCGGGACGGCGAGCGCCGGACGGGTCGGCTCGAGCGCGTGGGCAAGCCCGTCATCGCGCAGATCGAGGGCTTCGCGGTGGGCGGCGGCTTCGCCATCGCCGCTGTCTGCGACGTCAGGATCGCCACGCCCGAGTCGCGCTTCGGGGCGCCCATCGCCCGCACCCTCGGGAACTGCCTCTCCATGGAGAACTACTCGCGCTTCGTGGACCTCTTCGGTCCCTCGCGGGTCAAGGAGATGATCATGCGGGCGCGCCTCCTGACGGCGGAGGAGGCGCACGGCGCGGGTTTCGTCCACGAGATCGTGCCGGGCGCCGAGATCGAGGCGCGCGTGAAAGCCGTGGCGGCAGAGCTCGCATCGCACGCGCCCATCACGTTGCGGGTGACCAAGGAGGCCGTGCGCCGCATCCAGGAGCGCCGCCGCCTCGAAGGCGGCGACGACCTCATCTCGCTGACCTACACCAGCGCCGACTTCCGCGAAGGAATGACCGCCTTCCTCGAGAAGCGCCCGCCGCGCTGGACCGGGAAATAGGAGCAGCCGTGATCCGCAGCGTCCCCGGCCGCACGCCGCGCGTGCACCCCGCGGCCTGGGTCGATCCTTCCGCCCAGGTCATCGGCGACGTGACCATCGAGGAAGGCGCCAGCGTGTGGCCGCTCAGCGTGCTGCGGGGCGACCAGGACAACTACGTCACCCTCGGCCGGAACTCCAATGTCCAGGACAACTCTGTCCTGCACGTGACGCCCGAGTTTCCGTGCATCGTGGGAGCCGGCGTCACCATCGGCCATCGCTGCGTGGTCCACGCGTGCACCATCATGGACAACGTGCGGATCGGCATCGGGGCCGTGGTGCTCACGGGCGCGGTGGTGGAGGAAGGCGCGCAGGTTGCCGCCGGGGCCCTGGTCCCGGAGGGCAAGGTGGTGCCGGCGGGCTGGCTCGTCATGGGCGTGCCCGCCAAGCCCATCCGCAAGATGAGCCCGGCCGAGGTCGAGGACATCCTCAAGAACGCGAGAGACTATCTCGACCTCTGGCACCGCGACTACCGAGATCGGTGAAAAGGACCCATCTGCTTCGTTAGCGCCCTCGGCAGCAGGTTCAACGTACGTGGCAGTTCGAGCTGAGAGGCGGAGCCACGAGGCGAGGGCTCGATGAGAACTACGCCTCACCTGCTGCCTTCGGGCGCTGCCTCGCATCTGCACCCTTCTCGCCGCCCTCGGCCGCGGACTGATCGACCGTTCAGGGTGCGCCGGGGGAAGCGCCGAGGTTGCGGGAGACCTCGATGTCCCGGCTCTGGTCGCGCGTGCGCGTCGGGCTCAGGACCATCTCCTCCACCACCGTGCGCGCGGGCAACGTGACGCAGAGGAGAATGGCCTGCGCCACGTCCTCGGGCAGCATCATGGTGGCGCGGGCCTTGTCATCGGGGGGCAGCGGCCGATTGTCGAGGATGGGCGTGTCCACCTCCGCGGGCATCACGGTGGTCGCACGGATGCCCTTGTCGCGGAGCACGGTGTGCAGGTGCCCCATGAAGTTGAGCACCCCCGCCTTGGCCGCCCCGTAAGGCGCTCCGCCGATGAGCCCGGGCTTCAGGGCGGCCATCGAGCCCACCGTCACGATGGTGCCCCCGCCGTGCTCGATCATGCTCGGCAGCACGGCCTGGGTCAGGGCGAACACGCCCGTCAGGTTCACGTTGATCACGGCCTCCCACTCGTCAAGCGGCACCCAGCGGGCGTTGCGCGCCTTGCTCGAGTGGCCGGCATTGTTGATCAGGATATCCACGCGTCCCTGCTCCTTGATCACCCACTCCGCGCGCGCGCGGCCCTGGACGGGCTTGGCCACGTCGGCCTCGCGGGCCACGGCCTTGCCGCCCGCCTTCTCGATCTCGGCGACGACGGCGTCGAGGGGCGCGCGGCGGCGGCCCGTCACCACCACGTGCGCGCCCTCCGCGGCGAGCATGAGCGCCGTCGATCTGCCAATGCCGGTTCCCGCCCCTGTGACGATCGCGATCTGCCCATCGAGCCGTCCCATGAAGTTCTCCTGATCTATCGCCAGGCCCACACGGGCTGTTCGAAATGGTCCACGCGCGTCGACCTGCCCCGCGCCACGACCTCGAGCATCTGGTAGATCACGGCCGCGGTCGGGGCGTGGATGAGGGCGCCGAGAATCGGCAGCTGGATCACCGGACGATCGCTCTCGGGGATGGAGACGAGGCGGGGCAGGTCAGGCCGCTCGAGATCGGCGAAGGGCACCCGGTAGAGGCGCGCCACTTCCGACGGGTTGGGCGTCAGCGGACCGAGATGATCACTCGAGAAGACGACGGGAGTGATGACGAAACCCGAGCGGGTGGGATAGTCGTCGAGCAGGCCCAGCGCGGAGCCGCCGGGCAGACGCAGCCCCACCTCCTCGTCGAGCTCCCGGAGGGCCGCCTGTTCCGGGGTCTCCCCCACGTCGACCCGCCCGCCGGGCAGCGCCCACTGCCCCGTGTGAGCCCGCAACGTGGGCGCGCGCTTGGTCAGAAGGAAGCAGGCGCGCCCTTCCTCATCCGGCACGAGGACCACCGCCACAGCTGCCGCCTTGCGCCCGTCGACCGCCACGCCCCGGCGCTCGAAGCCGTCTACGTTCGCGCGCGCCCGCGCGAGGAATTCCTCATCGAAGCGCACGAGGCGCTAGTACGCCGGAAGCTTGCCGGCCTTCGCTCCCGTCTTGCGAACCACGCCCACCTCTTCGCCCGCCTTGGCGGCCATGAAGCGGCTGTCGCTCGCCAGGGTCACGAACTGATAGCCCTGCTCGATCATCTTCACCGCGTAGGCGGCGGTGGCGTTGTGAATGCCCGCGATGACCCCATGCTTCTTGCACGCCCGGGCGATCAGCTGCTGGGCCTCGACCACCGGAGGGTCCGTCTGGTCGAGCCGCGGCTTGAGACCCAGGGCCAGCGAGAGATCCGAGGGCCCGACGTAGATGGCGTCCACGCCCGGCACGCTCAGGATGTCGTCGATGTTCTTGACCGCCTCCGCCGTCTCGATCATGGGCATCACGATGACGTCGTCGTTGGCGTGATCGCCGTAGTCGCCGCCCATGTAGAGGCTCGCGCGCACGGGCCCCCAGCTCCGGTAGCCGCGGGGCGGATACTTGCAGGCCTGCACGAGGGCCTCGGCCTGCTCGCGCGTGTTGATCATGGGGCAGATGACGCCATAAGCCCCCGCGTCCAAGATCTTCATGATGCGCGCGGGGTCGTTCCACGGAATACGCGCGAGCGGGATGACCTCCGTGGTGGAGATGCCCTGGAGCATCGACACACCCACCTGATAGTCGACGACCCCGTGCTGCATGTCCACCGTCAGTGAATCGAAGCCTTGATGGGCCATGACCTCGGCCGAGAAGCTCGAGGGAATGGACAGCCAGCCGTTGACGACCGCCTCACCGCGAGCCCAGATCTCCCGCACCGTGTTCTTCCGCACGTGACTCTCCTTTCGGACGGTGAAATGCCGCGCCGAGATACCGCGCTATCTAACGCCCCGGCTCGGGCGGCTGTCAAGAACCCGCGGGGCGGCCTCACGGGTCGCCGAAGATGGACGTCTTGGGGTGAAAGGCGGCCCAGGCAAACCAAAAAGCGTCCACATGCGGCACCGGGTGGAGCTCGCGACCCTTCAGCGGTCCCGAGAGGGCGTGACCAACCAGGTTCCATACACTGCCCGTCTCGACGTCGCGGAAGCCCTCGGGCACCGCCTCGAACGTCAAGGAGCGGCCCTTGATCTGGCGACGATAGACCGCCGTTGCCCCTACCGCCCGCGAGTCGGCGACCTGCGGTCGATCCAGCGCCGAAAGCGTGCCCGGACGGAACAGGATCACGAGGCGCTCGCCCTCCCAGTCATCGTGCACCACGCCGCGACGAGCCAGGACGGGCCACGGATACGCGCGGGCGGCGTCGCCGAGAGTCACGCCAGCCACTCGCTCCTTGGGCGGTCGGCGCGGGTCGGGGGCACCGGAAAACAGGAAGGGACGACTGTCCACCTGGTCGTATGCCTCGTATGGATTGCGCCCGTAGGCGCGGGTCACGCCTGTTTCTCGCGAAAGAATGCGACCGGCGGGATACGCCTCCTTGAATTCTTCGTACGAAAGGGTGTTCGCGGGCACCCGCGCCAGCCGGACCCCGACTCGCGTACCGACCACCGCTCGCCCCTCCATCTGCGACCAAAGCGAGTGCGTCTGCCGGTCATACATCAGCAGGTCGCTCTTCCACAGCCTCCCCGAGGTGCCGAAGTCGATCCGTGTCCCGTCCACGACACGATCGAACACGAGGCCCGCATTGCACAGAGGGCAATAGGTGACCACGAGCGGCCGACCGCCCACCACGTCGTTGACGATCTCGTGCCAGAGGAGCACCTGCAGCGGATAGGCGCGGGCGTCAGAGCCCACTCGGACGCCCAGCACCGGCTCCTTTGGCCTGAGCCATCCACCCGCCGCCGCGGGCGAGACGAAGACGGGCGCGTCGATGGGCGGGATCCCATCGGGCGGCGGCCCGCCTCCGATGATCTCGTCGAGCGGGATGAGGGTCCGGCGGAGATCGGTGCGGAGCCCACCGAGATCGGCCGCGCGGCCCGGCTCCGCAGCGAGCATCAGCGCCGTCACCGCCACCCAGAGCGCGCTTCGCGTTTCCATCACAACCATGCGTCGCGGGCGGCCGCGGTCAAGGGCGCCGGGAGGGATGCTCCTGGCTCCAGTGACGCGCGATGTCCCCGCGCTTGGCGAACCACACCTGTCCCCGGCCCTGCGCGTGATCCAGGAAGCGCGCGAGCCCAGCCGCGCGTCCCGGCCGCCCCGCGATGCGACAGTGCAGCCCCACCGACATCATGCGCGGGCGTGTCTCGCCTTCCTCCCAGAGCTGGTCGAAGGCGTCGCGGAGATAGGCGAAGAAGTCGTCGGCGAGGTGCAGCGAGCCCCGCCAGAAACGGATGTCGTTGGTGTCGAGGGCATAGGGCACGACGAGCCAGGGGCCGGTGGACGTGGGCGCCCAGTACGGCAAGTCGTCGGCGTAGGAGTCGCTGTCGTACAGGAACGACCCCTGGCCGGCCACGAGCTCGCGAGTGATCGGCGAGGGTCCGTAGCGGCAGTACCAGCCGAGCGGCGCCTGCCCGGTGGTCTCCCGGATCGACGCGGCGGCTCGGCTGATGGCCGCGCGCTCGCTCTTTCGATCCATCAGGTAGTGCTCTTCCCACCGATTGCCATGGGCGCAGATGTCCCATCCTCGGGCCGTGATCGCCTTGGCCGCCTCCAGGTTCCGCTCGAGGGCGACCGCGCAGGCGAAGATCGTGCCCTGGACCTTGCGCTCGTCGAGCACCCGCAGGAGGCGCCAGAAACCCGCGCGGCTGCCGTACTCGTAGAAGCTCTCGTTGGCGAGATCGCGCTCTTCCGGCGGCACCGGCGAAAGCGACTCCCCCATGGTCTCCCGGTGAGACTGCCCGTCCTCCACGCGATTCTCTGAGCCTTCCTCGTAGTTGATGACGACGTTGACGGCCACACGGGCGCCGCCGGGCCAGCGCGCCTCCGGCGGCGTCTCGCCATAGCCCACGAAGTTGCGCGCCATGGCAGGAGGATAGTCGGAGACCCGGGACACGGCAAGGGCGCCCGCCGTCCGACCGCTTTCTTTGCTCGGTCGAGGCACCCACGCTACTATGACGAGCATCATGACCCTCGAACAGACGCTCGACGAGACGCTCAAGCGAGCCATGAAGGACAAGGATGGGCGCACGACGGACGTGGTGCGCATGCTCAAGACCAAGCTGCAGGAGCGCCGGACGGCCAAGGGCTTCGCGGGCGTGGTGGACGACGCCCTCGTCCTCGATGTCATCGGCGCCTACCGGAAGCAGCTCCAGAAAGCCATCGCCGAGTATGACAAGATCGGGGAGCGTGGGGCCGCCCAGGCGGCCACGCTCCGCTTCGAGCTCGAGTTCTGCGAGCGCTACCTACCCAAGGGCATGGACGAGGCGGCCGTTCGCGTCCTCGTCAAGGAGCGCCTCGCCGCACTCGGCATCACCGACGCCAAGCAGGCGGGCCGGCTCATAGGCGACATCATGAAGACTCACAAGGGCCAGGTAGAGGCGGGAGACGTCAAGCGAATCGCCGAGGAGATCCTCGCGGGCTGAGGCGCAGGGTCACGCCTGCGGCAGGCGAGATTTGAGGATCTTTCCCGTCGCGCTCTTGGGCAGGTCCGCGACGATGGAGACCTGCCGCGGGTACTTGAACGACGCGAGCCGGTCACGGCAGAAGGCCACCAGCTCCTCGCCCGTGGCCCGCATGCCGGGGCGCAAGGCGACGAAGGCCGCGATCTCCTCCCCCAGCTCGCCATGAGCGACCCCGACCACCGCCGCCTCGGCAACCGCGGGGTGCCCGAGGAGCGCGGCCTCGACCTCCCCCGGCACCACCGAGTAGCCGCCGCGAAGAATCAGGTCCTTCTTTCTCCCCACGATCGTGACGAAGTCGTCCGCCGACATCGTGGCCAGATCGCCCGTCCTGAACCATCCGTCCTCGATCACCGCCTTCGTCTCCTCCGGCGCACGCAGATAGGCATCGAGGGCGGCCGGCGTCCGGATCCAGAGCTCCCCGATCTCCCCCGCGCCGAGCGCGCGCTTCTCCTCGCTCATGATCCGCACCTCCACGCCCGGCACCGCCCGCCCGATCGATTCCGGCCGGTCCATCGGATCGCCCGCGAGATACGAGATGGGGCGGAAGAGCTCCGTCATGCCATAGCCGCGAAGGATTCTCACCCCCGTGCGCTCCTTCCACTGCCGGGCCAGCTCCCACGGACACGGCGCCGCTCCGGACAGCGCGAGACGCAGAGACCCGAGATCATCGCGGGAGAGACCAGGCGCCTCGAGGATGCGCTGGAACATCGTCCCCACCGCCGGAAGCACGGTGACGTGATGGCGCGAGATCGCGCGCAGCGCCGCCTCAGGAGTGAAACGCCCGAGCACTGCCACCGCCGCGCCCGTGAGGAGGGGCGCCAGCAGCGCGCCATTGAGCCCGAATGAATGGGCGAGCGGCAGCGCCGCCAGCACGATATCGCCCGGCACCAGCCCCATCACGGGCCCCGCCCACGATTCATTGGCCGCGCGGAGCGCGGCATGCGACAGCACAGCCCCCTTCGGCTCCCCCGTCGACCCCGACGTGTAGAGCACAAGCGCCGGGCCCGTGGCCCCCACGCTGTCCCACACCGCCTCCTCCTCCCGCACCTCCTCCACCACGAGCGCGGGGTCGAGATGCTCCAGGACCTTCCGCCGTTCCTCCCCGGAGAGCAGCGGGTTGATCGGGCAGACAACGGCGCCAACCTTGAGCGCGCCCCAGACCGCAGCGACGAACTCCCACCCATTCGGAAGCTGGAGCGCGACCGTGTCTCCCGCCCGCACACCCTGTCTCGACAGCCGACGCGCCACGCCCCCCGCCCGAAGCTCGATCTCCCGCCAACTCAGCGCGCCGTCGTCCCAAAGAATCGCCGCCGCATCGCCTCGCCGTCGCGCCACCGCATCGAGCAGCCCCCCAAAATTCTCCCCCACTAGCCTCCCCCACTGCTGAGCAAGGCAAATGCAGGACCAGCGAAACCGCAGAGAGGAACCGGGACCCTGCGCGGGTGGCGCCGCCAGGGGTGCCCTCGGAAGCGAATCCGACGAGCCGTAGCGCGCCCCGAAGCGCAGGGCGTCTCCGCCGCGCGAGTCGTCCCCGCCACAGGCGGGGCGGCGAGCGACCCCCGTCTCGGGGGATGGGGGGCCAGGCGGAGGCGCCCGAGCGAGGTGGCGCGCGAGGCGAGGAGGTTGAGCGCACGAGGGCCTGCCTGCCGGCGCCACTCGCCCGCCGCCCCGCCTGGCGCGTTGTCAGCCGACGCAGCCCCTGACAACTACAACCCGTAGTCTTTGAGGTTGATGCGCTCCCAAACCTCAGGCGGCACTCGGTGACGAGGCGTATACGCGGCCAGTGAAGGCTTGGCGGTGGCGTCCACCCCCCACTTCGCCGTGTAGCCGTCTTCCTTCGTCGACGGATCGAGATCCGACCCGCGCGCGTTCGTGATGATGGAGATGTCCCGATCGGGCTGGCAGCGCGTGGCGAGCGCCCACGTCACCTGACGGTCGTCGAAGATGTCCACGTCGTGGTCGACCACCACCACACGCTTCATGTACATGTCCGCCCCCAGCACCGCCATGATCGCGTTCTTCGCCTGCCCGGGCAACCGCTGCTCGATCGAGACGTAACACGTGAAGGGGCCCGGCACCCGCACCGCCTTCACCGAGGGAACCATCGCGCGCACCGCGCGGTAGAGGTTCGCCTCCATGGGAATCGTCGAGAGCAGCATGTGATCCAGATGCGCCACCGTGATGTCCTGGAAGAAGGCGCCCGTCCGGTGCGTGATGGCCTTGACCTTGACCACCTCGCGCTCGCGCTCCCCCAGGCTGTAGCCCGTGAACTCCCCGAAGGGGCCCTCGGGCGTCCGCGCCCCCGGCAGGATCTCCGCCTCGATGATCATCTCGGCGTGGGCGGGAACCAGGACGTCCGAGGTCTCGCAGCGAACCAGCTCGAGCGGCTCGCCGAGGAGTCCCCCCATGATCGCGCGCTCATCCTCGTCGATGGAGCCGATGGCCAGCGCCCCGAGGGCGATGGCGGGGTGGACGCCGATGGCGAACGCCACGGGCAGCGGCTCGCCGCGGGATTCCGCGATCTTCTGGAACTCCCAGAGATGCTTGCCCGCGGTGAGGTGGATCGAGGTGGTGTCCTTGCCCTTGATCATGAGCCGGTTGTAGGCGCAGTTCCACGACTCGCCGCTCGGGTCCTTGGCGAAGGAGATGGCGGCCGTGATGTAGGCCCCCGCATCGCCCTCGTGATGGAGGAGCTGCGGCAGCTCGTAGAGATCGATCCTGTCCCCCGTCACGATCGTGTCCTTGCACGGTCCCGTCTTGACCACGATGGGCGGGATGGGCCTGTCCATGGCGCGGAGATACGTCCGGAGCATGTCCTGAGGCGCCGAGCTCATGGCCAGGGCGAGGCGAGAGCGGCTCGCGTGCAGGTTGGTCAGGACGGGGAACTTGCTCCCCTTGAGCCGCTCGCAGATCACGACAGGCCGTCGCCGGCCCTCGCGCTCCAGCTTGACCACGAGGGCCGTCAGCTCGTAGGCGGGATCGATCTCCCGCGAGATCATCACGATCTCCTCGGGCCTGGTGCGCTTGACGAGGTCGAGATAGGCGGTGAGGCTCTGCGCCATCGGTAGCTCCTTCAAGGTGACGGCCATGAAGCGGGCGGGGCACGCAGCCGGCGCTAGCTTAGCCCGCCCGGCCCGCGCGATTCAAGGGCGCCTCCGGCGTCCGGACGTGCTCGGGCCTGATACCAAGGCCGATGAGCCGGGCGGGAAGGCGCGGCAGCCCCGGCAGCCGCAGAAGGAGACGCAGGAGCAGCGATGGCCGGGGCGGGGCCGTCGTGCCCAGGACGGCCACGATCACACGCTTCTGGACGATGACCTGGAAGCGCTGGATGACACGGGTCGGAAGCTCGCGCCGTCTCTGGACCCGGTCGAGATCAGCCACCGTCACCCGCCGCTCGGCGAGCGGCCCGGCAAGGAGATTGGCGGCGGCCACGGCATCCTGGATGGCGAGGTTGATGCCAACCCCGCCCACGGGTGACATGGCGTGCGCGGCGTCGCCGATGCAGAGAAGGCCGGGGCGATACCATCGAAGGAGCCGGTCCACCCGCACCGTGAGGAGGCTCACGTCGCTCCACTCACGCAGCTCGGTTGTCCGGTCTCTCATCCAGGGGGCGGCGAGGGCGACCTGCTCGCGGAAGGCGTCGAGCCCACGGGCACGAATGGACTCCAGCGTCCCCTTGGCGATGACGTAGCCGCACTGCCAGTAGTCCCCGCGGTTGAGCATGATGAAGATGCGACCCGCCCCGAACTGTCCCATCGCCGCGGAGGGATCGTCGGGCCGGCGCGACAGCCTGAACCACAGCACATCCATCGGCGCCCCCAGCTCCTCGATGGCGAGCCCCGCCCTTTCCCGCAGGACGGAGTGGCGGCCGTCGGCGGCCACCACGAGATCGGCCCGGACGTCGCGCTGCCCTTCCCCTGTGCTGACGCGCACGCCGACCACGCGTCCCGACTCCTCCAGCAGATCGGTCGCCTCGGCCCGCATCCAGAGACGGAACCCCGGATAGCGGGCCGCGCGCAGGGTGAGAAAGTTCAGAAAGTCCCACTGCGGCATGAAGGCGACGAACTTGCAGCGCGTGGGCAGGTGGCGAAAGTCCGCGACGGTCACGGGGAGGGAGCCGACCAGCGCCCTCAGCTCGCTGACCTTCTGGTGGGGCAGCTCGAGAAACGCGTCGAGCCATCCGAGCTCGTGCACGATCTCGAGCGTGGACGGGTGGATGGTGTCGCCCCGGAAGTCGCGCAAGAAATCCGCATGCTTTTCCAGGACGAGGACGTCGACGCCCGCGCGGGCGAGGAGCGTGGCCAGCATCATGCCGGCGGGACCGCCCCCCGCGATGCAGCAGCGGATCGGATCACCCTCCGCGGGCATGCCCCACCCTCCGTGTCGAGATTCGGGCGCTCGCGCCCCGATCGGGTTGCGGTACACTGCCGGCTGACGCGAGCGGGACGATACAGACGGCCAGGCTCACAACCAGAGGAGAACCCGCCTTGGCACTCACCGGCACTGTGTACCACATCGATCTCGGCAAGGGCAGCATCGAGAAGACGACGCTCTCCGAGGAGGTATACCGAAAGTACCCGGGCGGGAGCGCGCTCGCGACATATCTCCTCCTCCAGCAGATCCCGGCGGGCGCCGATCCGCTCGGCCCCGACAACGTCCTCGTGATGGCCGTGAGCCCGCTGACCGGCCTCGCCATCTCGGGGCAGAGCCGCATGACCGCCTGCGCGCGCTCTCCCCTCACGGGCGCCATCGGCGACAGCCAGTGCGGCGGCTTCTTCCCGGCCGAGATGCGGGCGGCGGGCGCCGATGCCCTCGTCTTCACGGGGCAGGCCAAGGAGCCCGTCTACCTCTGGCTGCACGACAGCGAGGCAGAGCTCAGGCCCGCCAGGCATCTGTGGGGCAAGGTGACGGCCGACGCGGATCGCATGCTCAAGGAGGAGGTCGGCGATCCGAAGGCGGAGATCGCGCAGATCGGGCCCGCCGGTGAGAACCTGGTCCGCTTCGCCGCCATCATGAACATGGTCAACCGCGCCAACGGCCGCACGGGACTGGGCGCGGTGATGGGATCGAAGCGCCTGAAGGCCGTGGTCGTCCGCGGCACGAAGAGTCCCAAGCCCGCGGCGCCCGAGCAGTTCCGCGGTCTCGTCAAGCGCCTCAAGGAGCTGCAGGAAGCCAACCCCGGCATCGTGTGGTTCGGGGAATACGGCACGGCGGGCGTGCTCGCCATCCAGGACAAGACGGGCGGCCAGCCCACGCGGAACTACACCGAGGGCACCTTCGCGCAGGCCAAGGACATCGACGGCTCCACGCTCGCCAAGACGATCCTGAAGGAGCGCGACACCTGCTATGCCTGCGTGGTCAAGTGCAAGCGGACGGTCGAGGTCCACGAGCCCGGCCTCGACATCGATCCGATCTACGGCGGGCCCGAGTACGAGACCCTGACCTTCTTCGGCACCATGTGCGGCGTGGGCGACCTCAAGCTGCTCTCCAAGGCCTCGGCCGACGCGAACATGTACGGGATGGACACGATCTCGGCCGGCGCGACCATCGCCTGGGCCATGGAAGCCAAGAGCAAGGGCCTCCTGGACGACAAGGGCCTCGGCCTGACCTATGGCGACGGCCACTCAGTGCTACGGGCCATCGAGGCGATCGCCCTCCGACGCGGCATCGGCGACCTTCTCGCCGAGGGCAGCCTGCGGGCCGCGAAGAGCATCGGACAGGCCGCGGTGGATCTCACCGTGACCGTCAAGGGCCAGGAGTTGCCGGCCCACATGCCCCAGGTCAAGCGCTCCCTCGGGCTCGTCTACGCCGTCAATCCTTTCGGCGCCGATCACCAGTCGTCCGAGCACGACTCGGCGCTGCGCGCGAAGCCCGGCAGTCTCCATCACGGGCGGCTTCAGCAGCTCGACATCGCGGCGGCCCTGCCCACGACCGACCTCTCCGACGCCAAGGTTCGCTTCGCCTACCGGTCGCAGTGCTTCTACTCCGCCCTGGACACGCTCGGGCTCTGCCAGTTCGTCTGGGGCCCCTCGTGGCAGCTCTATGGTCCGTCCGATACCGTGGAGCTCGTCCGCGCGGGCACGGGATGGGACGCGACGATGGAGGAGTTGCTGACGGTGGGCGAGCGACGCATCGCGCTGATGCGCGCCTTCAACGCGCGCGAGGGCATGGGCAAGGACGCCGACACGCTGCCGAAGAAGCTCTTCCAGCCGCTCGGAGGCACGGGGCCGACGGCGGGCGTGGCCCTGACCACCGAGGAGTTCGAGCGCGCGCGCGACAGCTACTACCAGCTTGCCGGGTGCGACCCCGCCACGGGCTACCCGACACGCGCCAAGCTCACCGCTCTCGGCCTCGACTGGCTCGCGGACAAGGTGCCCGCCGCGCGCTGACGCGCATGGAGTTGTTCATCTTTGCGCGATTTCACGCGCGGCCCGGCAACGAGGGCGCCGCGGCCGAAGCGCTGCGTGACATCCTCGCTCCTACGCGGGGGGAGCCGGGCTGCCTGAGCATTCATGCTTTTCGGTCGATTCGCGACCCGCAACTCTTCTACATCCATTCGCGCTGGAAAGATGAGCCGGCGTTCGAGTATCACGCCGGCTTGCCGCACACGGTACGCTTCGTCGAGCGCGTGCGGCCGCTGATCGACCACCCTCTCGAGGTCATCCGTGCGGAGCGAATCGACTAGATGACGCCCAGGACGACCCGGCCGGCCATGCGCCCCGCCATGGGTGAGCTCGGAGAGGCGCTCAGGCGAGGGTGAGCTGCCCGCCTGGCTTGACCACGATGCGCGCGAGGGCGCCGTCTACCCAGCTCGCCCCGGGCGGCAGAAGGACGGAGGCCGAGCGCACCAGGAAGGACTCGGGATTGCGACCGGGCGCCGGGGCGCCTCGCTCGAAGAGAGCCCGCGCCGCGCCGAGGAGGCGCTTGCGGACCTGGAGGATGGCGGCATCGCTCGTGCCCAGACGCTCCCGCGTGCGATCGACAACGATCCCCTGGCTCTCCTGGATCGCCTGATCCTGGACGCCGAAGCCCGGAATGCCGCAGAACATCTTGCCGCGGTGGACGTCCCAGTCCATGCCGTAGTCGTTGTCGCGGTTGAGAGCGGTGCGAATGTCCCCGTAGGGCTCGGAGGTCGCCGGCGCGAAATCGCAGACGTGAGCGCCCTTGCCCTCGAGATGAACCTGGCGCTCCTCCGGCGTCAGGGCGCGGTCCGGATGCCAGGTCACCATCCAGTTGACGACCTTCGTGTCGTCCATGGGCACCCAGATGTGCGACTGGACGATCCTCTCGTCCCGGTCCGCCGGCCGTCCGGCCAGCTCCGGCGCGCGCCGATCAGGACGCCGTAGTCGGTGTCCACGACCTCGAAGCGTGGCGCGCGATCGGCCGTCTGCACCGCCTCGCCCACTCCGAAGCTCGCGCGGTCCAGCTCGCGCGTGACCTCGCTGTCCGTGTGGTGAAGGGGCGCGTGGAGGAAGGAGATGTGGCTGGAGTCGATGCCGCCCTCGAGCGCCTGGAACCAGTTGCACTCCTGGACGCGCTTCGAGATGAACGTGTTGCTCTCCGGCAGGAGCGTCCACTCCAGCGCGGGCAAGGGCGGGGGCGGGCTCGCCGGCCCCATGTAGGCCCAGATCACTCCTCCCTGGTCGACGCAGGGGTAGGCGACGTGACGCACCTTCGACGCGAAGCTCGACTCCGCGGGCTCACAGGGCATCTCCAGACACTGCCCGTCCAGGCCGTACTGCCAGCCGTGATAGACGCAGCGCATGCCCGCGTCCTCCACACGGCCGAAGTACAGCGAAGCAAGCCGGTGCGGGCAGAACTCGCCGATGAGCCCGGGCTGGCCCAGCTTGCCCCGATAGACCACGAGACGCTCGCCCAGGAGCTGGACGCGCTTGACCTTGTCGCCGGGCTCGACCTCGCCTGACTGCACGATGGGCATCCAGTACTCGCGCAGGAGCGCGCCCATCGGCGTCCCCTGCCCGACCTGTGTCAGGAGAAGGTTGTCTTCATGGCTCAGCATGGTGTTTGCCCTCCGCTCATCGGCTCGGCACTCGCTCGAAGATTAGCATGCCGCTCGCGGCGCGGGCCACTAGGCGGGGCGGGCCGCCTGGAGCAAGGCCACATTCTCCTCGACGGTGTCCTTGGCGGTGATGGCGCGGAGCACGATCTCGTCCACGGCCCCGCGCCACTTCGCGAGAGCGGCCGGAACGTCCTTGGCCGTCTGCGCCGCGATCGCTGTCTCCACGGGCTTGACGCCCATCCGCTCGAAGTGGCTCGCGTAGGCGGGAATCGCCGCGTAGCGGGCACCTTCCTCGCCGAGCCGCTCGATGGCCGCCGGCCCGAGCGCGAAGCGGACGTAGGCGTAGAGCGTGGGCGGCTTCCGCCCCGCGGCCTTGGCGCCCTCGCGCACCCATCCGGCCGAGAGGCGCGCGTGCTCGGGCGTGAGCCAGTTGAACAGCACGCCGTCGGCGACCTCGCCGGCGAGCTGGCACATCTTGGGGCCGAGGGCGGCCACGATGAGCCGCGTGGACAGCTTCCCGCGCAGCTCGGCGATGCCTTCGCGCACTCGAGAGAGCGACTTCGGGTTGGGGCTCCCCACTCCGAGGAGCAGTCGGTCCAGGGGCAGCGCCGTGGCCTTGACGCCCTGGACGATGCTGGCCGGCCCGCGCGTGTGAAGCGGGATGACGCCGATGCCCAGCTCGATCCGCCGCGTCTCGCCGGCGGCCTGGGCGAGAGAGGCGAGCCCGTCGGTGGACCCGGGATGATTGACCCAGAAGGAGCCATAGCCGAGCGCTTCCGCCTCGCGCGCGGCGG
>QHSC01000096.1 GCA_003220345.1 Candidatus Rokuibacteriota bacterium
GGAAGCGCGAAGAAGCGCCCGGCGGCCCTCGCCACGACCTCGCCGGTCTCCAGATCCTCGAGCGTGCCTTCGAGGTCCACATACTTCTTCGCTTGCTTCACGACATGGCCCCGGCCCAGGAGCGGACGCTCGATGGGCGTGAGCTTGACGTACCGAATGCTGAGCTCTCCCGTCACATGGATCCGCCCCGTGTGACTCACGGCGGCTCCCGCGAGGACCTCATCGAGATACGCGGCGACAATTCCGCCGTGCGCGCCATTCGGCGGCCCTTCGAAGCGCTTCGGGATCACGATGGGCGAGAGCACACCGCCGTCAGACTTGAAGGTGCGAACGCGGAGCCCGATGTCATGGTGAGGGCCGCACCCGAAGCACTGATGGAAGGTGCGGCTGGCCCCTGAGGAATCTATCTCCTCCAGCTCTGCGAAGAGGGCCTCGAATGGCGCGGGAAGCGGAGGGGCGGGAAGCACGCGCCGGAGTATACCGAAGTCGAGAACGCGGAACCAACTAGCGGAGCGAGAGAAGCAGGCGGCGGACCCACACGCGGATCATCTCGCGGCGGTAGTCGGCCGAGCCCATGAGGTCGGAGAGCGGATCAGCCTCGATGGCGGCGGCGTCCGCGGTGGCGCGAACCGCGGCGTCGGTCAGCGTCTCGCCCCGAAGGGCCGCTTCGGCGCGCCGCGCGCGGATCGGCGTCGGCGCGGCGCCGGCGAGGGCGAGCCGGATGTCGCTCACTCGCCCGGCGCCGTCGAGCGTCACGAGGGCGGCCACGCCGATGAGCGGCTTGTCCTCGGCCGAGCGCGGGCAGAACTTGACGTAGCCCGCGCGGGCTCCTTCCGGCATGGGCGGCACGCGCACCGCCGTCAGGATCTCTCCCGCGGCGACCGCCGTCTCGTAGAAGCCGGTGAAGAACTCGCCGATCGGCACCACGCGCTCCCCGACCGAATCCGCCACGCGCACCTGGGCCTCGAGACAGAGAAGCGCCGGCGCGGGATCGGAGGCCGCCTCCGCATAGCAGAGATTGCCGCCGAGGGTGGCGCTGCTGCGGATGGAGGGCGTGGCCACGCGGGACGCCGCGTGAGCGAGAAGGGGCCAGCCGTCGCGGACGATACCGTGACGCACGAGGGCCGACAGGCTCGTCATGGCGCCGATCTCGAGCATGCCCTTGTCGACGCGGACCTCCGAGAGCCCGGCGATCCGATGCAGGGAGACGAGTCGATCGGGCGTGACGAGGCCCAGGCGCATGGTGGGAACGAGGGCGGTGCCCCCCGCGATGACCCGGGCCTCCCCATCCAGGCGGGCCAGGATCTCGACGGCCTCGGGAACGGTCTCGGGCTCGACGAGCGCGAAGGGGCGCAGGCGCATCAGCGGGGGCCTGCCGCGGCGAGCACCGCTTCGACGATCTTCGTGTAGCCCGTGCAGCGGCAGAGATTGCCCGCCAGCGCCTCGCGCACGTCGTGCTCGGTGGGCGCCGGATTCGCGGCCAGGAGCGCGCGAGCCGAGAGCAGCATGCCCGGCGTGCAGAAGCCGCACTGGGCCGCGCCCGCGCGGGCGAAGGCGCTCTGGAGATGATCGGGCGCGCCGTTCGACTCCAGGCCTTCCGCGGTGAGAAGAGTCCGCCCGCGGAGCCGGGCCGCGAGCACGAGGCAAGCGCGGACCGGCTCATCGTCGAGGAGCACGGTGCACGTGCCGCACACGCCCTCGCCGCAGCCATATTTCGTCGCGGTGAGCGCGAGGCCGTCGCGGAGGAGGTCGAGCACCGTCCAGTGGTCGGGCGCCTCCAGGCGGTACGGCCGATTGTTCAGCGTGAAGTCCAGGCGCATGGGTGGCCTATGCGCCCTTCACCCTGCCCTCGAGGAGGAGCTCTTGAGGGCGGCGAGGACGCGCTCGGCGGTCATCGGGAACTGGGTGAGCGGGGAGCGGGCGGCGCGGGACACCGCGTTCATCACGGCGGCCGGCGTCGGGGTCATGGCGGGCTCGCCGATCCCCTTGGCCCCGAAGGGTCCCAGGCCCTGGCCCGATTCGAGCAGGATCGTGATGATCTCGGGCGCGTCGAGCGTGGTCGGGATCTTGTAGTCGAGCAGGTGCGGGTTCTTGGACACGCCGTCCTCGAGCACCACTTCCTCGAGGAGCGCGTGGCCCAGGCCCTGCACGGCCCCGCCCTCGATCTGGCCCTCGGCGCTCTGGCGGTTGATGGCCTGGCCCACGTCATAGCAGGCCGCGAGCTTCGTCACGCGGGTCTGCCCCGTCTCCTCGTCCACCTCGACCTCGACGGCCTGGGTGCCGAAGGTGTAATCGTTGAAGGGCTTGCCCTGCCCGGTGACGGGATCGATGGTCGGCGCCGAGGGCGCATCGTACTTGTCGAGGGCCTGGACAGGTCGCCCGGCCGCCGTCGCCGCCTTCACGAGGGCGGAGAAATCGATGGCGCGATCCGGCGCGCCCCGGACGAGGGCCCGCCCCTCCACGAGCTCGATATCCTCGGGGGCGGCCTCCAGCATCTCCGCGGCCTGATCCACCAGATGCCGGCGCACCTCGCGCGCGGCCTTGAGGACCGCGTTGCCCGACATGAAGAGCTGGCGCGTGGCCGTCGTGGTGCCGGCGCGCGGCGTGAAGTGGCTGTCGCGCCCCACCGCGGTCACCTGCTCCACGGGCACGCCGAGAACCTCCGCGGTGATCGAGCAGAGAGAGGAGGTCTGTCCCCCGCCCACGTCGGGAGCGGCGCAGCGGACGACCGCGGTGCCATCGAGCTCCATGCCCACCCAGGCGGAGGCGGAGTCCCGCGTCCAGCACATGCGGCCATACGGTGTGAAGGATGCCGCGAGTCCCCGCGCCACGCGCACCGGCCCGCCGCCGGGGCGGACCGGGCCCAGCGCATGCCAGGCACGGCGCATGGTCTCCCCCAGCATGGGCTCGCTCTCGAGCACCTGCCCCGTGGCGATGCTGTCGCCCTTCCTCAGGAAGTTCCTCTCGCGGAGGTCGAGCGGATCCATGGACAGCGCGGCGGCCAGAGCGTCCATCTGTCCCTCGTAGCCGATGCACGTCTGGATGGAGCCGAAGGTGCGGTAGGCGCTCGCCACGGGATTGTTCGTGTAGACGGTGAACGCGTCCACGGTGACGTGCGGGACGCGGTACGGCCCCGTCGCCGTCACGAGACTGTACAGGAGCACCCAGGGCGAGAGGGCGGCATACGCTCCCGAGTCCGACACGAGCTCCACCTCCATGGCCACCAGCTCACCCGTCCGGGTGGCGCCGGACCGGTAGCGCAGGACATACGGATGACGCTTGCCGTGGCCGATGAAGCTCTCTTCCCTGGAGAACACCAGCTGCACGGGCCGGCGCGTCTTCCACACGAGCAGGCCGAGGAGGCACTCGACGGTCACGTCCTCCTTGCCGCCGAAGCCCCCGCCCAGATAGGCGCCCTCGAGCCGCACGCGCCCATGGGGCAGCCGCAGCACCTCGGCCACGTCGCGGAAATGCTCGAGCACCTGGGTGCTGACGCGAAGGACCAGGGTGCCCTCGGCGTCGATCCAGCCGATGCCCGTCTCCGTCTCGAGGTACACGTGATCCACGAACGGGGTCCGGTAGGTCTTCTCCACCACGACGTCCGCGCGCGCGAAGGCCTCCGCGGCATCGCCCTTGCGGATATGCCAGGCGCGGAGAAGGTTGCCGCCCTCGTGGACATGGGGCGCGCCGGGCCTGAGCGCCTCCGCCGGATCGTAGACGCCCGGCAGCGGCTCGTACTCCACGCGCACGCGCTCCGCAGCCTCCGCGGCGATCTCCGGAGTCTCCGCGGCGATGGCCGCCACGGGCTCGCCCTGGAAGCGCACCCGATCCTCGGCGAGCACGGGCTGGGTCGCGAGCACGGCGCCCGCCGTCGCCTCGGCCATGCGCCCGGGCAATTCCATCCGGAGCGCGTTCTGCGGCACGTCGGCGTGGGTGAGCACGGCGACCACTCCGGGCATCGCGCGGGCCTCGCTCGTGTCGATCCTGACGATGCGCGCCGAGGCATACGGGCTGCGGACGATCCTGGCGTGGAGCATGCCGGCCACCGCGAGGTCGCCGGCATAGATGGGACGGCCCCGCACTTTCTCCCAGGCGTCCGCCCTGGGCTGGGACCCCCCGATCACGCGATAGGCCATGCGCTCCGCTTGGATCAGATGGAGGATCAGACGTCCCAGCCGCCGTCCACCGTCACCGACTGGCCGGTCATGTTCTTCGAGTCGTCCGAGGCGAGATAGAGCACCGCGTTGGCGATGTCCTGCGAGGTGGTGACGCGGCGGAGCGCCATCTCGTTGACGTACTCCTGGTGCACCTGCTCGGGTGTCCAGCCGCGCTTCTTCCCTTTCTCCCGGCAGAGCTTGTCCATGCGATCGCCCGCCACGATGCCCGGATGGAGGGCGTTGACGTTGATGTTGTGCGGCCCCACTTCCAGGGCGACCGTGCGCGTGAACCCTCGCAGAGCCCACTTGGAGGAGGAGTACGCCGCGCGGTACTTGTAGCCTCGCAGCCCCGAGGTGCCGCTGATGTTGACCACCTTGCCGTACTTCCGCGCGATCATTCCCGGGAGGACGTGCTTGGTGGGCAGGAACGTGCCGAGGACATTGGCCTCGAGGACGAAGCGGAAGTCCTCGGCCTTGATCTCCTGCACGGGCGTCTCGATGGGGCCGGTGACGCCGGCGGCGTTGACGAGGATGTCGATGCGCCCGTAGGCCTCCAGCGTCTTCGCCACCATACGCTCGACGGCCGCCTCGTCCGTCACGTCCGTGGGAACCACGAGGGCTCGGCGCCCCTGCGCCTCGATCTCACCCTTGAGCTTCTCGAGGGGCGGGACATCGCGCGCGGCCAGCGCCAGGTCCGCTCCTTCGCGCGCCAGGGTCAGGCAGATGTCCCGGCCCATGCCCTTGGCGGCGCCGGTGATGAGGGCGACGCGATTCTCGAGCCTCATGCGACGTAGCCCTCCCGGCGGTCGGCCTCGCGCGCAGCGATCGGGCGATCGGTGGGATTCCCGTAGCCGCCGCCGCCGCACGTCTCGAGCAGAACCAGATCCCCCTGGGCGAGCTTGAGCGTCTCCTTGCCCTTGACGTCTCGCTCGCGCGGGGTGCCCGGATTGAGGGTGATCCTGAACGGCGCCGCCTCCTTGCCGCCGAAGAGACCGTACGGCGGCACGATCCGGCGCTCGATCATGGTCGTCAGCGTCACGTCGGATCCCAGCACGCGATAGGCACGCCGGAAGCCCAGGCCGCCGCGGTGGCAACCGTCGCCGCCCGAGCCCGGGCGCAGGGCCAGCTCTTCGATCATCAGCGGGTACTCGCTCTCCACGACCTCCAGTGGCGTGTTCATCACGTTCGACATGTGCACGCGGGTGGCGGAGACGCCGTCCTTGCCCGCCGTGGCCCCCTCGCCGCCGCCGTGGACCTCGTAGTAGACCGCCCAGCGGCCGTCGGGCAGGCGCGCGCCCAGGATGAGCAGCCCCGCCGTCGTCGGCCCTCCCGCCTGGACGCGGTCCGGGATGACCTGGGCCATGGCCCGCATGATGGCATCCACCACGCGCTGAGACGTCTCGTGGTTGCCCCCGACCACGGGCCGGTCAGGGTCGGCGTTGAGCACGCTCCCCTTCGGGACGATGACGCGAAGGGGCCGGTAGCAACCCTCGTTGGGCGGCGCGTCCGGCGCCACCAGCGCCTTCATGGCGTAGTAGACGCCCGAGCAGGCGATGTAGTAGGTGGTGTTGACGGGTCCCATGGCCTGGCCATCGCTCCCCGAGAAGTCGAAGCTCGCCTCGTCGCCTCGCTTGGTCACGCGCACCTTGATCCGGATACGCCGGTCCTCGACGCCGTCATCGTCGAGGAAGTCCTCGCCTTCCCACGAACCATCAGGCAGCGCGCGCAGCGCCGCGCGCATCTGCTCTTCGGACTCGTCGTGCAGCCGGTCGAAGCAGGCGAGGACAGTCTCCGCGCCGTAGCGCGCGAAGATCTCGTGGAGACGCCGGGCGGCCACGTCGTTCGCGGCGAACTGGGCAAAGATGTCCCCTTCCCGCTCGTCGCGCCCGCGCAGGTTGGCGAGCACGAAATCGAGAGCGGGCCGCTCGGGCCCCGCGGCCGAGAAGAGCCGGATGGGGGCGATCCGGAGCCCTTCCTGGTAGCACTCGGTGGCCCAGGGGACATAGCTGCCGGGGACGGCGCCGCCGATATCCGCCCAGTGGGCGAGGTTGATGGCGAAGGCGACGAGTCGCCCCCCGAAGAAGACGGGTCGCACCGCCTTGACGTCGGGCAGGTGGTTGCCCCCGACTTCCGGAAGGTTGAGGAACCAGACGTCGCCTTCACGTAGCGTGTCCGCGGGAATCCGCTTGAGGAATTCCTTCACCGTGAAGCCCATGACGCCCATGTGGATGGGGATGTCGCGCCCCTGGGCGATCAACCGACCCTGCGCGTCGGTCAGCGCCGAGGAGAGATCGCCCGCCTCTTTTAATAGGGGCGAGCGGGCCGAGCGCATGACGATGACGCTCATCTCCTCGGCGATGGCATAGAGACCGTTGCGCACGACTTCCAGGGTGATCGGGCTCAACGCGGGCGCGCTCATGCCGGGGCTCCCGCCTCGATCACGAGATTGCCCAGGCGGTCGGCGACGCAGCGCATGCCCGGGTACACGATCGTGGTCGACCAGTCGTCCTCGACCATGGCCGGCCCCTCCACGAGGTGGCCGGGCGGCAAGCTGGCCCGGTCATAGCGCAGCATCTCCACGGCGCCCGTCTCCGGGAAGTAGGCGCGGTGCGAGCCGGTGGCCGCGGCCGATGTGCCCGAAGGCGGCGCGGGCATCGGGGGCGGCTCCTCGGCGGCCCGCGCCGTCACGCGCAGGTTGACGCACTCCACGTTCTCCCCGGTGGCGTAACCATAGAGCTGACGGTGGCGCTTCTCGAAAGCCGCCCTGAGCGCCCCCGGTCCCCCGGGGACGAAGCCGATTTCGAGCTCGTAGTTCTGTCCGACATAGCGGAGGTCGAGGCTCCGCAGCAGCACGATCCGCTCCACGGCATGCCCCTCGTCCAGGAGCGGGCGCAGGCACTGGGCCTCGAGCGCGCTGAAGCGCTCCTCCACCACCTTGGCGTCCCACGTCTCGAGCCGCGACCGATGCGTCTGCACGGTGTCGTAGCGGAGCGGCGAGACGAGACAGCCCAGGGCCGAGAAGGCGCCGGAGTGGGCGGGCACGATGACGCTCGAGATGCCGGCCTGACGCGCGAGGGCGCCCGCGTGGAGCGGGCCCGCCCCGCCGTAGGCGATGAGGGCGAAGTCGCGGAGATCGTAGCCGCGCTGGACCGAGACGAGCCGGAGCGCGCGGAGCATGTTGGCATTGGCGACCTCGACCACGCCGTGCGCGGCTTCGATGAGCGAGAACCCGAAGCGCGCGGCGAGCGGGCCGATGGCGGATTCGGCCCGGGCGGGATCGAGGCGGATGGAGCCGCCGTAGATCCGCTCCGAGTTGAGGTAGCCAAGGAGCAGGTTCGCATCGCTCACGGTCGGCTCGGCGCCCCCCTGCCCGTAGCACGCGGGTCCGGGCACGGCGCCGGCGCTGCGGGGCCCGACCTTGAGCGCGCCCGTCGGCTCGACCCGCGCGATGGAGCCGCCGCCCGCGCCGATGGACTCGACGGCGATCATGGGCAGCCGCGCCGGATAGTCGCCGAGCTTGCGCTGCCCCGCTGTCTCGGGCACGCCGTCCGCGATGAGACAGACATCCGTGGTGGTGCCGCCCATGTCGAAGGCGAGGGCGCGCGTGAGACCGAGGGCCCGCGACGTATGCGCGGCGGCGGCCACGCCCCCCGCCGGGCCCGACATGGCCATGCTGAGCGGCCGCTCCTTGGCCGCTTCCACCGACATCATGCCGCCGGCCGAGTGGAGGAGATGGAGCGGCTTGCCCGACGCGCGCTGGACGAGGTCGTCGAGATACCGGGCGGCCAGGGGCATGACCGAGGCATTGAGCGCGGTCGTGCATCCGCGCTCGTACTCCCGGAACTCCGCGTTGATCTCGCTCGAGATCGAGACGTAAGGGAAATGCGCCTCGAGGGCCATGCGCAGCGCCTGCTCGTGGGCGGGCGAGGCGTAGGAATGGAGAAGGCACACCGCCACGCTCTCGATGCCCTCGCGCTTGAAGTCCTCCACGATGGCGGGGAGCTCTTCAAGGTGAAGCCGCGTGAGCACGGTGCCGTCCGGGCCCACACGCTCGGTGATCTCGCGGCGCAGGCGGCGCGGCACGAGCGGCTCGGGCTTGGCGGGCAGGTCGAGCCGGTAGAGGTGGAGCCGGCTCATGCGGCCGATCTCCAGGACGTCGCGGAAGCCGCGCGTGGTGATGTAGCCCACCGGCGCGCCCCGGCGCTCCACGATGGCATTGGTGACCATGGTCGTCCCGTGGGCGAGGGAGGCCCAGGCCCCGGTCCGGGGGGCGAGGGTGGCGATGCCGTGAAGCACGCCCTCGGCGGGATTGGCGGGCGTGGTCGGCACCTTGCACGACTCCATCCGCCCCGCGGGATCCCAGGCCACCAGGTCCGTGAAGGTGCCGCCCACGTCCACGCCGATGCGAATGCCCTCAGCCATCCCCTCGCCTCTCGTGCCTCGACCTGCCTACTTCCGCTCGGACCACTTCGGGAGCGGGTAGAGCACGTCGGTCGACGCGAGCTCGAAGGGCCAGACGATCTTGAGCTGACCGCCCCGCCACTGGGTGATCAGGGGCGTGCCCGACTCGTTCTGCCCCGTGGCGGGATCGAACTTCACGCCCTTCCACGGCATGATGAGCTGGCTCGGCTTGAGATCCGTGGTGAACAGAGCCTTGCGAATCGCCTCCGGGTCCGTTGAGCCCGCGCGGTTGATGGCGTCGAGGAGCACGATCATGCCCGTGAAGGAGCGCGAGGTGTTGTCGTTCAGGTCCTTGCCCTGCTTGGCCTTGTACATGGCATTGACCTTGGCCACCATCGGCTTCTTCGCGGCGAGGTCGAGCGAGAACACCGAGCGCGACATGATCCCGTCCGCGTCCTTGCCCACGGCGGTGATGAAGTCCGACTCGATGTAGCCGGAATCCTGGGTCAGGATCATGGGGGCGTTGTAGTCGAGCTCGCGAGCCGTGCGCACGAAGAGAATGGCGTCATTGGTATAGCCGGTCGGGAGCAGCACCGACGGGCCCGCCGCCTTGAGCCGCTGCACCTCCGAGGTCAACGACGTGCTCCGCGATCGATAGGCGATCTTCTCCACCACCTTGTAGCCGTGCTCGCCCGCGAGCTTCTCCTGCACGCGGGAGGAGTCCGAGCCGAAGAGCGTGTCCTCGTAGAAGGTGGCCACGGTGGGGAACTTGACGCCCTTCTTGGCCTGGAACTCTTTCAGGAACTCGAACATGGCGATCGAGAAGTGCTCGTCGTGCGGGCTCGTGCGGAAGAACCATTTGAAGCCTCGCCGGTGGAGGGTGGGCGAGGACGACTCGCCCGACAGGTAGGGGATGCCGGAGCGCTCGGCGACCTGGCTGGCCGTGGCGGAGACGGAGCTGTGGTAGGCGCCGTAGAGCGCGACGACCTTCTCCTGCGTGATGAGGCGCTCGGCCTCGGACTGGCCGAGCTCGGGCTTGCCCTGGTGGTCCACCACGACGAGCCGCGCCTTGGCGCCGCCGAGGTTCGGCAATCCCTCCGTCCGCGCCAGGGGCAGGTCGAGGTCGTGCTTGCCGTTGACGATCTCCACGGCCAGCTCGGCGGCGACCTTGGAGTCGATACCTGCCTGAGCCGTGGGGCCCGTGGTGGGATAGAGCACGCCGATCACGACGTCCTTGGGCTGCGCCGTCGGCCCACTCATGGCCACGCCGAGGAGCGCCGCCACCGCGGCCGCGCCGAGCATCAGTCGGTTGAGCCAGCTCCGCATGGTCCGGTCCTCCGTTCTTCTCGATGACTCACGTGAGCAGCATGGCGACGTCGGCGGCGAAGGTAGGCGGCTCTGCCCGCGGTGTAAGCACTCTGCCCGACACCGTCACATGCGTCAAGGCGTACTGCCGCCCGCCATGGTCCGCGCGGCCTCGGCGATGGCCTCCACGATGAAGTGGTAGCCGGTGCAGCGGCACAGATGGCCGGCCAGCATCTCGCGGATCTCCTCGTGGGTCGGCGCCGGATGCTCCGCGAGAAACGCGCAGGCGCTCACGATGATGCCGGGCGTGCAGTAGCCGCACTGGAGCCCGTGCTTGGCCCAGAAGGCCTCCTGGACCGGATGCAGCCCCTCTCCGGGCGCGATGCCCTCGATGGTCGTGATCTCCCGGCCGTCGACCTGAACCGCCAGCACGAGACAGGCGCGAACCGGCGCGCCGTCGAGGAGCACGGTGCAGGCGCCGCACACGCCGTGCTCGCACCCGACATGCGTCCCCGTGAGATCGAGATCTTCGCGAAGGAAATCAGCCAGGGTCGAGCGCACGTCCACATCCCGCGCGTGGGGCGCGCCGTTGACGGTGACGCGAACGGCCCGCTTCATGCGGCCTTCCCGCATCGCTCGAGCGCAGCGGCGAGCACGCGCGAAGCGAGGGTGGCGGCCACGGTCGAGCGATACTCCGCGGTGGCGTGCAGATCGCCATCAGGACGGAGCGCGGCCGCCGCCGCCTTCGCCGCCTCGCCGATGCGCGCAGGCGTCGGCTGCCGTCCCAGGAGGGCGGACTCGCCCGGCCCACTTCGCACCGGCGTGCCGCCGACGCCGAAGAAGCCCAGGCGCGCATGGGTGACCGCGCCCGCGCCATCCAGCGCGAGCACCGCGGCGCAGCCAACGAGGGCGAAGTCTCCGTGGCGTCTCGTCACCTCGGCAAACCCCCAGCCCGCCCCCTCCGGGGGCAGCGTGAAGCGGACCGCGGTGGCGAGCTCGTCCGACTCGAGCGAGGTGGTCAGCGGCGCCACGTAGAGCTGGTCGGCGGCAATGACGCGCTCCCCGCCCCTTCGCCGGGCCACCACCTCGCCGTCGAGGCAAAGCAGGAGCGCGGGCAGCTCGGAGGCGGGATCCGCGTGCACGATGCTGCCCACGACCGTCCCGCGATTTCGTATCGGGGGGTGGGCGACCCACCGCAGAGCCTCGGCCAGGAGGGGCGCGCGCTCACGTGCGAAGATCTCGAGGTCGCGCTGCCGCGCGAGCGCATTGACGGTGAGGACGCCGCGCGATTCCGCCATGCCCTCGAGATCGCCGCAGCCGTTGATGTCGACGAGGGCCGCCGGTCGCGCCAGCCTCAGGGCGAGCATGGGAATGAGGCTCTGTCCTCCCGCGAGCACCTTGGCCTCGTCCCCATGGCGGCGCAGCGCCTCCACCGCGTCGGCGGCGCTCGAGGCCGCCACGTACTCGAACGGCGCGGGCTTCACGACCTCGTGGCCCGGCGGATGAGGTCGAGCACCACGGAGGGGCCGAGGGGCGTGCGCGTGACGCGCGCGTTCCAGGGGGCGAGCGCGTCCTCGACGGCATTGGCGATGGCGGCGGGAGGCGAGATGGCCCCGCCCTCACCGATGCCCTTGACGCCCAGGGGGTTGCGGGGCGACGGGTACTCGAGGTGCACGGTCTCGATGGGCGGCAGCTCCATGGCCGTGGGCACGAGGTAGTCCATGAAGGTGCCGGTGAGAAGCTGGCCATGCTCGTCGTAGACCATCTCCTCGAGCAGGGCGCCTCCGATGCCTTGCGCCACGCCGCCGTGAATCTGCCCTTCCACGATGACGGGATTGATGACCTTGCCGCAGTCGTGGGACACGAGATAGCGCAGGAGCCGGACCGACCCCGTGCCGGGATCCACCTCGACGAGGGCGACGTGCACCGCGCTCGTATAGGTCACCGTCGGCTGATGGTGATAGACGGTGGCCTCGAAGTCGGGCGACACGAGGCTCGGCCTGGCGAAGGTCGGGATGGCGGACTGGATGACTCGCGCGAGCGGCACGGAGGAGGCCGGCGCCCCGCGCACCGACACGGCGCCGTCGCTGACCTCGATGTCGGCGGGCGCTGCCTCTAGGAGCGCGGCGGCCGCCTCGGCGATCTTGTCTCTCACCTTGCCGGCCGCCACGTGGATCGAGCTGCCCGCATTCACCGCGCTCCGCGAAGCGAACGTGCCCACACCGAAGGGGATGGCCGCGGTGTCGCCACCGATCACCGTGACCCAGTCGAGGGGGATTCCGAGGGCGTCCGCCGCGATCTGCGCAAATGACGTTTCGTGCCCCTGCCCCTGACAGCAGGCCCCCGTGGCCACCACGGCGCGCCCCCAGGCATCGAGCCGGACCACGGCGCCCTCGTAGGGGCCGATGGCCGTCCCCTCGACATAGCCGGAGATGCCGACGCCGCGGTGAATGCCCCGCGCCCTCAGCTCCGCCTGCTCTCTCCTGAGCGCGTCGTAGCCGATGGCCGCGAGCGCAGAGTCGAGCGCCGCCTTGAAATCGCCGCTGTCGTAGACGAGCGGGTTGCCGTCTCGATACGGGATGCCGAGCTCATAGGGCATGTCGGCCGCGCTCAGGTAGTTCTTCCGCCTCAGCTCCGCGGGATCCATGCGCAGCTCTCTGGCGAGGCAGTCCACGATGCGATCCATGGCGAAGACAGTCTCGGGGCGGCCCGCGCCGCGATACGGCGCATTCGGGGTCTTGTTGGTGACCACGCCACGGCATTCCACGCTCAGGCTCGGCACGCGGTGAGGGCCCAGGAGGTGGGCGACCGTGTTGTAGGGGAGGACGATGCCCCACGAATTGTAGGCGCCGAGATCGACCCAGATCCGGTCGCGCACGGCCAGCATGCTCCCGTCGCGCCGCGCGGCGATCTCGATGTCGTGGATCTGGTGGCGGGCGTGGGCGGCCGCCATCATGTGCTCGCGGCGGTCCTCGACCCACTTCACAGGGCGGCGAGCGGCGATGGCCGCCACGGGGATCAGCAAGTCCTCCGGATATCCGGTGGCCTTGGTGCCGAAGCCTCCGCCCACGTCGGGGGCGATGACGCGGACCTTGTGGGGCGGCAGCCCGAGCGCCGCCACCAGCCCCTGCTGGACGAAGTGGACGACCTGCGTGCCGTTCCACGTCGTCAGCGTGCCGTCGCGGGTGTCCCACTGCGCGACCACGCCGCGCGTCTCGATGGGCATGCCGACATAGCGCTGGATGTGGAAGCGCTCTCGCACGGTGACATCGGCCCCTCGAAACACCGCCTCCGTGTCGCCGAAGCCCGTGGCGAAATGAATCGCAACGTTGTCGCCCCATTCGCCGTGGAGCACCGGTGAGCCCGGCTCCGCCGCCGCCACCATGTCGACCACGGCGGCGAGCGGCTCGTACGTGACCTCGACGGCCTCGCCGGCGTCTTCGGCGAGCGCGCGACTCGTGGCCAGGACCATGGCGACGATCTCGCCCACGAAGAGGACACGATCACGCGCCATGGCGAGCTGGGGCACCTGCTTCATGGTCACGTCGACGCGCGCGGCGAGACCCGGAGGAACGCTGCCGAAGAGCGGCAGCGGCTTCATCCATCGCTCGAGGTCGGCGAAGGCAAAGACGTGGGCCACGCCGGGCATCCGATGCGCCGCGTCCGTCTTCACGGAGAGGATTCGGGCGTGGCCGTGCGGGCTCCGGACAAAGGCCGCGTGGAGCATCCCGGGCAGCTTGATGTCGTCCACGTAGCGGCCTTCACCGCGGAGGAAACGAGGGTCTTCTTTCCTGCGAACGGAGGCTCCGAAGAGTTTCGCGCCCATGGAACCGTCCGACCATATCAACAGGCCGCTCACCTGTCCAGCGCGCGCAGCCCATGTCGATGCAGCGCCGAATACGCCTCCCGCCCTGCCCGTCATAGACGGCAAGAGGAGGAAACGACCATGAGCCCATTCGGTAAAATCGTCACGATCGGCATCGCTCTCGTCACAGGAACCGCATTCCTCACGGGCGTCACCACCGCCTACATGCTTCGCCCGGCGGCGTCCGCAGATACCATGACCGCGACCTACGCTCCAACTCCCGTACGCCGCGCCCCCGCGGTGGTGGCGCCCCGCGTCGTGCCCGCGGTGAGCCGCGCGACGGTGGAGGCGCCGCGGGCGACTCCGGTGGCCACGACGGCCTCGGATTGCGCCACGGGCGGTGATCGGGCCTTGCGCATCGCGAAGCCTGGCGCGCTCGGCGGGCTCCTCGGTGCGGGCCTCGGGGCGGCCGGCGGCGCCATCGCCAACGGCGGGTCGGGCGCGGGCAAGGGCGCCTTGATCGGCGGCCTGGTGGGTGCCGTGGCCGGCGCCGGCTACGGCGCGTACAAGACGAACAACGAGTGCGGCACGATCTTCGGAAATCACGGCTTCACGGAGCCCCAGACTGTTCCCGTCGCCGTGGGACGTGGACTGGTGACCCCGGCCGCACTGGCTCCCGGCACGAACGGGATCAGGGTTTACGACGCGCGGTAACATTCGTTAGTATTCGACGGCCACCACGTGGGCGGCACGCCTCATCCGGCGCGCCGCCCACTCAAGTTTTCCGAGTTCTTCGTGATCGGTCGGCAGCGCCCTCGGGACGGGCCGAACTTCCCTCTCTGGTCCGCGTCGAAATGCAAGACCGGACAGCTTCTACCCGGTAAGCTTTTCATCGGCAACTCGATCGCCCTTCTTAGGGCTTCTTGCATCGCGAGCCCCGCCGAGTTCTTCCCGCTGGACACCGTGGCACTTCGATTGCAGATCTTCCGAGGCAGACGACCGGGCGCCAGGGCGTCGATCCCCAACGTCATGGAAGAGCAAAACAGCCCTTCCGGATCAAAAAACTGGCATAGGAGACCATCGAGATGGACATGAGAGTCGTTACGGCCATGATCCTCCTCGGATTCATCGTCCTCATCGGAATTTCCCTTTGGGCGTATCGGCGGCGCCGCACGGACCGCCTGCGCTCGCGCTTCGGACGCGAATACGAGCGAACCGTGCGGGACAGAGCAGGCCGCGCCGGAGCTGAAGCGGAACTCGAGGCACGGGTCGAGCGCGTGGAAACTCTACACGTTCGCGAACTCGACCCCAAAGATCGGGCGAGGCTAGCCGAGGCGTGGAAGTCCGTCCAGACGCAATTTGCGGACGACCCGCAGGGTGCGGCAGCGGCGGCGGATCATCTGGTGGGCGAAGCGATGCAAGCGCGAGGATATCCGGTGGGCACCTCCGAGCAGTGCGTGGCCGATATCTCCGTACACCACGCCCATGTGGTGGATGACTACCGGCGAGCCCGCGAGATAACGTCGCGGGCCGATCGAGGGCAGGCGAGCACCGAGGATCTGCGAGAGGCCATGATCTGCTACCGGGCGCTTTTCGCTGAGCTGACGGGAACCCACAATGGCGGACGGGAGGTGCGCGATGACCGGGCGGCATGAAGAAGAACGGAGTGAAGGAGGTCGCAAGCTCGCGGCGACGGAGCCATCACAGTCGGCCCTCGACCACCGTGGCGAGAATCGTCAAGAGCCCCTACCCAGGACCGATCTCACAGACGTCGAGCCTCTCTTCGCTGGCGAGGAAGGTGGCCGCTTCCGGCAGCGCTGGGACGCCATCCAGGCAGGCTTCGTGGACGAGCCCCGGGAGGCCGTGGAGCACGCGGCAAAACTCGTGGTCGAGGTGATGACCTCCCTCGAGCAGACATTTGCGGACGAGCGGTCCCGGCTGGAAAACGCGGGAAACGGCGGCGACGGGAGGTCGACGGAAGATCTTCGTCAGACTCTCCGGCGGTATCGGGCGTTCTTCGACCGTCTCCTGGCAATCTAGGGACCCGGCTCCCGACCGCCCGGGCATCAGTCAGGGATACAGGCGGTGACCGTGATCTCCACGAGGAGTTCGGGAGAGTTCAGCATCACCTCGACGGTCGTTCTCGCCGGCTTGTCGTTGGGGAAGTACTTACCGTACTCCTCGTTGTAGGCGGCGAGGTCCTCCCGCTTCGTCAGATACGCGGTCACCGTCAGCACGTTATCCAGAGACGTGCCGGCAGCCTGCAGGATCAGCTTGATACGCTCGAGGACATTGCGGGTCTGCTCACGGATATCCTTGCCGACCTCCCCGGAGGTGGGGTGCCTCCCCGTCTGGCCCGCCACGAAGACGAGATTGCCGAATCGCGTGGCCGCGGACAGATTGGGATTGGACGTGGCCAGAGCCACCTTGACGGTTTCTTTCTTGGGCATGTCGTTCCCTTTCGCGCAGAGCCGCGCTGAGTGAAGTCGACCTCCGAATCCGGGCAAATCGAAGATCAGGGTCCGGTGACAGTCCGATTTATAGGGTAGCGCACGGCTCGCTGTCAACGGAGCTTCCGTCTCCCGAGGCGCGGTGGGTCAGTTGACAACATCTGTACCTCTGAGAAGATGTGCGTCATCCCGCAGGAGGCTACAGTTTGCGTCATGGAAGGAGGCCGCGATGCGCATGCTGCTCCGGGTCAGGATCCCTCACAAGGAATTCAACGAAGCGGTGCGAAACGGGACGGCAGGATCGAAGCTCAACCGCATCCTCGAGGAGACGAAGCCCGAGGCCGCCTACTTCACGGAGGTGGACGGCCAGCGCGGCGCCATCATGATCGTGAACCTCGACGATCCGTCGAAGGTGCCGGCGTTTGCCGAGCCCTGGTTCCTCACCTTCAACGCGGACGTGGAGATCCGCGCCGTGATGACGCCCGACGACCTGAAGCGCGGCGGGCTCGACGCCCTCGGCAAGAAGTGGTCATAGACCCGAGGTGCGGGCGCGCGGATCGAGCATGTCGTTCAGGGCTTCGCCGGCCAGATTGAAGGACAGCACGGTGAGGAAGATGGCCGCGCCGGGGAAGAACGGCATCCACCACGCCTGCTGAAGAAAGTTCTGGGCCTGGTTCAGCATCCCGCCCCACGAGAGGCTCCGCGGGTCCACGAGCCCCAGGAAGCGGAGCGAGGCCTCGGCGAGGATGGCCGCGGGGATCTGCAGCGAGCCCGCCACCACGATGGGCGGCAGCGCGTTGGGCAGGATCTGGCGCGTGATCACGCGCGCATCCGAGGCGCCGAGCCCCTGCGCCGCCACCACGAACTCGCGATCGCCCAGAGCCAGGAACTGCGCGCGCGTGAGTCGGGCCGTGGTGGGCCAGCCCACGAGGGCCAGCACGAGCACGACGAACCGGAGATCGGCGCCGAAGATGGCTGCCACCACGAGCACGATGAGGAACTGCGGCACCACGAGCACCCACTCCGTCAGGCGCATCAGGATCTCGTCGAGCCGTCCCCGCCAGTAGCCCGCCGCCGCGCCCACCGTCACGCCGATCAGCGCCGAGCCGGCGGCGGCGCAGAGCCCGACCACGAGCGAGACCCGCGCGCCATAGAGGACGCCGGAGAGCACGTCGCGTCCGAGGTCATCGGTGCCGAGCCAGTGTCCGCGACCGGGGGGCATGAGCGCGGAGGAGCCGAGGGCGAAGGGATCGGCGGGCGCCACCCACGGACCGAGCGCGGCCGCGCCGAGAAAGAGCCCGGCCCCGAGCAATCCGGCCAGGCCCAGAGGCCGGCGACGGAGCCGGCGCATCATCGCGCGCGGGCTTGGTCCCGACCCCCTCCATTTACTCAGCACTCGCCTCGTCGCTCGCGGCGAGCGTCTCGGCTCGAACTGCGGTGTCGGCATCCTAGCGTCTCCCGAGCCTGATACGCGGGTCGATCGCGGCATAGGCGAGATCCGCGAGCAGATTACCCACGACGACGCATGCCGACACCACGAGAAGGCCCCCCAGGATCACCGGCGTGTCGCGATGCAGGATGGCGTCGAAGATGAGACGGCCGAGGCCCGGCCAGGCGAAGACCGTCTCCGTCAGCACGGCGCCTGCGGCCAGATGGCCGATGTTGAGGCCGATCATGGTCACCACGGGCAGGAGCGCGTTCCGCAGGGCGTGCTTGTAGACCACCACGCGCTCCGCCAGCCCCTTGGCCCGCGCCGTGCGGAGATAGTCCTGCGCGGCCACGTCGAGGAAGCTCGCGCGGGTCAGCCGCACATTGAGCGCGAGGTAGCGCGTGGCCAGGGTGAGGGCGGGCAGGGCGAGATGATGCAGCACGTCGCCGACGCGCCCGAGGGTGCTCAAGCCGAACAGCGTGCCGCGCATGCCCTGCGTCGGGAAGAGATCGAGCTTGAGCGAGAGCCCCATGAGGAGGAGCTGCCCCAGCCAGAAGACGGGCAGCGAGTAGCCAACGAGCCCCAGCACCAGCAATGCATTGTCGGTCGCGCTGCCCGGCCGGCGGCCACAGGCGACACCGAGCCCGATGCCGGCCACGCTCGAGATGACGAGCGCGGAGACCATGAGGAGCAGCGTGGCCCCCATCCGGTCCAGGAGGAGATCGAGGACGGGCTCGTTGTAGAAGAAGGAATAGCCGAGATTGCCGGTGAGGACCTGGCCGAGGTACCGGAAGAACTGCAGCCACACCGGACGATCCAGGCCGAATCGCTCGCGCACCTGTCTCACGTATTCCGCGGGCGCCGGGTAGTCGCCCACCAGGACCTGGACGGGATCGCCGGGAGCGAGCTGGATGATGGCGAAGCCCAGCGCCACCATGCCGAGAAGAAGCGGCCCGAGGCTCAGGAGCCGCCGGCCGAGATAGGGAAGCACGGCGGATCAGCCGCGCAGGAGGGCGATGAGCTCCGGGAGCGCGCCGGGCGTCTCGATCCGGGCCACGAGATCGGCCGCCGCCTCCGTCGAAGGACCGAGGGCGGGTCGCGCCAGCGCGAGGAACTTGTCCCGCACCTCGGCGTCGGAGAGCGGAGCCTCCCAGTGGCCGCGCGGGATCTCGACCCGCGAGGAGAGGAGGCGGCCGTCCGTCGTCTCGACCTCCACGGTCTGGCGCTCGCCGTGGGCCGCGGGATCCACCACGAGCTCGATCCTCGCCATCAGGGCACGCGCCGTCGGATCGCGGAGCGCTTCCGGCGTGAACTCGTCGAGCGTGAGCTTGGCCCGCACGATGATCCAGGCCAGCGCGTAGGCCACGCTCATCTGGGCATCCAGCACCGTCTCCACGCCCGTGGCGCCGATCATGCGCCGGCTCATCTCCGAGAGGATCACGCGCACGCGGCGAATATCGGCAGGGGCCAGTCCGTGCTCGGCGCGGAGCGTGAGCATGGAATCGGCGGCGCTGTTGATGCCCCAGCAGACGGGATAGGGCTTGATCCCCTTGTTCATGATGCGAAAGCCTTCGCCCAGGTCTTTGAGGGGCGCCAGGCCATCCGCTTCTCCGGGCACGTAGGTCGCGAAGAGGCCGCCCCAGGCCGCGTCGAGCACCTGGGCGGGGCCCGTCACTCCGCGCCGGGCGAGCACCGCCGCCGTCAGGCCCGTCTCCGCCGACTTGCCCGGATGCACGCGCTTGCTCATGGCGCCGTCGGCCATGAAGGCCCAGGTGCCCCCGACATAGGAGCCGGCCAGGCCCAGGGCGTGCGCCGTGGTCGCGGCGTCGAGCCCCATCACGCGGGCCGCCGCCGCGGCGGCGCCGAGGGCGCCGTAGACGCCCGTGGTGTGCCAGCCTCGCAGCGTCATCGTGTCATAGGAGGCGGCGTCGGTGAGACGCGCGCTCACCTCGTGCCCGGCCACGAGCCCCAGCAGCACGGCACGCCCGTCCGCGCCCGAAAGCTCCCCGGCCCCCACGGCGGCCGGCACCTGGCAGGCGCCCGCGTGTCCGCCGCCGCCGATGTCGTCGAGCTCGCGCAGATGCGCGTGGGTGCCGTTGAGAAGTGCGGCGGCTTGAGGCGCCACCCCGCCCGGCGTGCCCCAGACCGTGCACGGGCCCGCGCCGCCGAGGTCATCCCGGACTTTTCTCAGGAGCTGGGCTTCGGGCGTGGTCGAGCCCTGGAGCGCGCAGCCGAGGGTGTCGAGGAGACACCGCCGCGCCATCCGCACCACCTCGTCGGGCAGCCGGTCGAAGCTGAGGGCGGCGATCCAGCGAGCGAAGGACTCGGACAGCGTGGGTCCGGGCGAGCCGCTACTTGCCGTCACTCACCCACACCTCGTCCCAGCGCGCGTGCGCCGAGAGGCTCTTGAAGATGCCCTGAACGCGGCCGCGCGCCACGTTGGTATCGCCGTACTCGAAGAGCGGGATGCTGGGAAGGTCGCGGGCCAGCTGCTCCATGGCGGGGGCATAGTAGCGGGCGCGCTCGGCCTGGGAGGGGGCGGAGGCGGCCTGGCGGAAGAGCTCGTCCACCTTCGGGTTGCAGTAGCGGGACACGTTGGCGAAGGGCACCGGCCTGATGTTGTCGCACATGTAGACGCGCGTCACGCCCACCGCGGGGTCACCGTAGGTCGTGTAGTTGTGGATGTGGATGTCGAAGTCGTACTGCTTGTAGACCTTGTCGAGCATGAGCGAGCGCTCCATGGGCATCTGCTTCGCATTGATGCCCACGGCCCGGAGCTGCTGCGCGACCACCTCGGAGGCCTTGTTGGCCGCCGAGTTGGCGGGATCGTAGACCATGCGCAGGGTCAGGCGCTCGCCCCCGGCGCCCTTCGGGTATCCCGCCTCGTCGAACAGCGCGGCCGCCTGGGCCGGGTCATAGGCGTACACGGGCACTCTCGGGTTGTGCGCCCAGCCGAGGTTGGAGGGAATGGGGCTGATGGCGGGACGCCCCTGGCCGAAGTAGCCCTTCTCGACGAGAAACTTCTTGTCGATGGCATGCGCGATGGCCTGGCGCACGCGCAGGTCGCCGAGCGGCTTGCTGTCCTTGAGGTTGAAGAAGAGCGTCACCACCTCGGGAAAGACCATGTACTCCTTGACCACGAGGCCGGGCATGGCCTTGAGCCTTCCTGCCTGCTCCACGGGAAGGAAGAACGTGTAGAGGACGTCCACTTCCCCCTTCTCGAAGGCGAGCACCCGCGAGGCCGGGTTGGGCATCACGCGGAGCACCACGCGGTCGAGATACGGCTGGCCCTTCTTGAAGTAGTCGGGGTTGCGCTCGAGCACGTAGTGGCTGCCCTTCACTGTCTCCCCGAGTTTGAAGGGACCCGTCCCCACCGGCTTGCGATTGAACTCGGCCGTCGTGATGTCCTGGCCCGCGAGGAGGTGCTTGGGCATGATGGCCCCCGTGGGCAGGGCCGTCATGAAGACGAAGGGGCCGAAGGGCGCCTTGAGCTTGATGACCGCCGTGTGGGGATCCGGGGTCTCGATCGCCGCCACGAGGGCATACCCGATCCTGCCCACGGGATGGAAGTTCGAGAGGATCTCGAGGTAGGAGAACTTCACGTCCTCCGACGTGAAGGGCTTGCCGTCGTGCCACTTGACGTTCCGGCGGAGCTTGAAAGTGTAGGTGAGCCCGTCCGCGCTGACGCTCCACGACTCCGCGAGATCCGGGTGATTGTGATACTCGCCGTCGAGATAGGTCAGCCCGTTGAACACCTTGCCCATGAGCGACCACGCCGTGGTGTCGGTCGTGGTGCCGGGATTCATGGTCGGGGGATCGGCGCCGATCGCCTGGACCACGGTGCCGCCGCGCACCGGAGTCTGGGCGGGTGCGACCGCGGGCCGCGCGGCCAGCACGAGGATGAACACTGCGACCGAGATGAGCTTCAATGCGCGAGGCGGATGCGATGCGGTGACTCTGACTCTCTCGAAGCTACTTCCCAAGTAACTCATCGATGGCGCCTTCGAGCTTGCGAGCCGCTTCGCCGAGGCGCGCGTGAATGGCAGCGACCGTCGCCTCGTCGGCGGCGAGACCCTGGTCGAAGAGATCGGCCTGGCGCAGAGACTCCGCGGGCGCCGGCCCCCCCTGCATGGTCCGCGAGGCGATGAAGCGGCCCGGATCGAGGGCGGCCTTGATCTGCGCGGCGTCGAGGCCGGCGGGCTTGCCGTGATAGGCCTGCGCCGCCTCGTCGAGGAGCGCGGGGGTGACTCCGTCGGGCCCGAGCCCCCGATCCTCGCAGAGCCGGATCAGAATGCCCACGATCTGGTGCGAGGTCCGCCACGGCAGGTCGCGCTCGCGCACGAGCGCCCCCGCCAGATCCGTGGCCGTCGCCCAGTGACGCCAGGCCCGCTCGCGCATCTGCTCCTTGCGGATGACGAGCGCGGGGAGGAGCTCGCAGAACCAGTCGAGATCGCGGGCGCAGTTGTCGCAGACGCGCCAGAGCGCCTCGAGCGCGTAGTAGCGCTCGGTGATGGGCAGCCCCGTGGGTCCCTTGAGGGCGTGATAGGAGGTGACCACGCAGCCGAGCGCCTCCGCGGAGGCGCCCTTGACCTCCGCGGGCCCGATCACGTTCTTCTTCTGCATCATGATGCTCGAGGTGTTGCAGAAGCGGTCCGGGATGTCCACGAAGGCGAACTCGCTCGTGCTCCAGAGGATCAGGTCGTCGGCCCACTTGGCCAGCGTGTGATAGAGGAGCGCCACGGCCATGGGCACGTCCAGGCTGTCGTCGGCGTTCAGCTCGAGGATGGCGTCCGCCATGTTCTCGTGGATGGCGTCGAAGCCCAGCAGCTCGGCCGTCCGCCTGCGGTTCAAGGGGAAGTCCGAGCCGACCATGATGGCGGCGCCCGCGGGCGAGACGTTCACGCGTCGGTACACGCCGTGGAGGCGATCGAAATCGCGCGCCAGGTTCGCCGCCCAGGAGAGCCAGAGATGCGCCAGCGTCATGGGCTGCGCGTGCTGGCCGAAGCTATAGCCGGGGAGAATCGTGTCGGTGTGCTGGCGGGCGAGACCGATCAGCACCCGCCGGACCTTGTTGACCCCTTCGAGGAGCCTCAGCGTCCGCTCGCGCTGGAGCGTGTTGATGCCCACGGAGGTCAGGTCGCCCGTGCTCCGTCCCAGGTGCAGGCGGCCGCCAATCTCCTCACCGAGGGCGCGGATCAGATACTGCTCGCCGGAGTGCACGCCTCCGCCCGTCTTGCTGCGCACCTCCTCCACGCCGTCCTTCTCCATCTGGCGGAGGGCGGCCAGGATGGCCTGCCCGTGCTCGCGCCGGAGCAGCCGCTCTTCGACCAGCATGACCGCCTGCGCCTTGTCGAACGCGTGGAACGCGTGAAGCATGGCGCGCGAGCGCCCCGCGGCCAGACGGCCTAGCTGTGGGAGCATCTCCTCGCGGAGGCGAATGCCCGGCGTGCGGAAGCCGCGGTATTCCGGCGACGGCTGTTTGAGCATGCGCGGCTGGTCCGTCACGCCGGCGCGAACACGTCGTCGGCGCCGGTCACGAGCGATCCCGCCGCTCGCTCTCCCATCCCGGCCGGCGGGCCTCCGAACGCGCGATCGCGCTGGAGCACGGGCATCACGCGCTCGGCGAACAGCCGCATGTTCAGCTCCGCCTCTTCGTGCGGCATGCACCCGTAGCCGAACTCCGTGACGAGATGGTCGAGGCCGGTGAGCCGGTGCAGCTCGGCAAGCTGCTGGAGACAGTCGTCGGGCGTGCCCACCACCTGGATCTTGACGTAGAACTCCGTGGCCTTCTTGCGGTAGCTCTCGTCCTTCAGCTTGCTGTACGTCTTGGCCATGTTGCCGTAGAACTCGTACCCCTTCACGGACGCGAGGTGTCCGTCGGAGAAGTGGTAGTGGTTGTCGATCGAGTCCCACTTGCGGCTGAGATACGTCTGCGCCCGCTCCTGCGCCTCCGTGCGGGTTTCCGCCACGGAGACATTCATGAGGATGATGGGGGGCCGCGGCGTGTGGCCCACGCTCGTCGCGATGTCGCGATACCGCTCGATGTCCTGGGCGGCCTTCGGCCACTCGTTCTGCATGACCACGAGCACCCCGAACCCGAGCTTGGCCATGATCTCCGCGGATTCCGGGCTCACCGAGGAGGCGTAGAAGCGTCGCTCGGGATGAGAGATCGGGCGCGGCCGGATGGACGTCCGCGGAATATGGAAGAACTCGCCGTCCCAGTCGAACGACGGCTCGGTGAGCGCCTTGACCACGATCCGGGCCGCCTCGACGAACCGGGCGCGGGCCTCCTCCATGGGAACGCGGAAGCCCGCGTACTCGGCGCTGGCCGCTCCGCGGCCGAACCCGAACAGGCACCGGCCGCCCGACAGGACGTCGAGCAGGGCGATCTCCTCGGCCACGCGTACGGGATCGTGCCAGGGCAAGACGATGACGGCCGTGCCCAGCGTGATCCGGCGCGTGCGACCCGCGTAGTAGCTGAGGAGCTGGGTGGGCGACGGCGACATGGCGTACCCGGTGAAGTGATGCTCGAGGGCGAAGAGCGAATCGAAGCCGAGCGGCTCGGCGAGATCCCCGAGGGCCATGTGCTCGGCGAGGACAGCCGCGTCCGAGTGTCCCTCCTTGCTCAGCATGTTCAGCGCGGTGCCGACCTTCATGGTGTCCCCCCTGCAGGTTGTCTCCCGGCGCTCCCGGAAGCGGCCACGCTCCGTGCCCTCGTCACACGCGAAGTATACACGGAGCGCGACCGCTCGCGGGGCGGTCCGGGGTCGCCCCTCCGAGCGAGAAATGCTAGACTGCCAACTCTATGGCGCCTCCCGAGTGGGCTCGCTACACGCACGCTCTGCCCTCCATCGCCTCCGCCGTCGGACGCACTCCCCTCGTCCGGCTGAACCGCATCACCGCCGACGTCACGCCCGCGCTCTACGTCAAGGTCGAGTGGTACGGCGCCACGGGCAGCCTCAAGGACCGCATCTATCTCCACATGTTCGAGCGCGCCGAGGCGCGGGGCGATCTCACGCCGGGCATGAGCGTCCTCGAATGCTCCACGGGCAACGCCGGCATCGCCTGCGCCTGGGTGTCGGCGGTCAAGGGCTATGCGTGCACCATCGTCATGCCCGAGGGCATGAGCGAGGAGCGCAAGAAGATCATGCGCGCCTACGGCGCCGAGCTCGTCTTCACCAAGGGCGGCGAGAGCGACGTGGATCTTTCCCTCCGCAAGCTCGGGGAGATCCGCGCCGCGAATCCGTCGCGCTACTGGGTGCCGGGGCAGTTCGACAATCCCGACAACATCGAGGCGCACATGCTGACCACCGGCCCCGAGGTGTGGGAGCAGATGGAGGGCAAGGTCGGCGCCTTCGTCGACTCCCAGGGCTCGGGCGGCCTCCTCACGGGAGTGGGGCGCTACCTGCGTGAGCGCGATCCCGCCGTGCGCCTCTACGCGGTCGAGCCCGCGGAGTGCGCGCTCCTCTCCGCCCGCGCGTGGGGGCATCACGGCATCGAGGGCATCGGCGACGGCTTTGTGCCGCGCAATCTCGACGTCGCCCAGCTGACCGGGATCATCACCACCACCACCGAGGAGAGCGTCGAGACCGCCCGCCGGCTCGCCAGGGACGAGGGGATCTTCTGCGGCATCTCGAGCGGCTGCAATGTCGCCGCCGCCCTCAAGCTGGCCCGCCGGCACCCCGAGCTTCCCTCCATCGTCACCATCATCAACGACACGGGCCAGCGCTACTTCACCACGCCGCTGTGCGGCGAGGCCAAGCACGTGGACATCCCGGAGCGCGACCATCCGCTCGATCCCCACACGGTGGAGCAGCTGGATCGCTACCAGAAAGATTGGGAGATCATCGCGTGACCATCTCCCCCCGCGAGTACGACTTCCAGGCGGCGCGGGCCCGGCTCGAGCGAAAGACCAAGACATCGGGCGAGAAGCTGACCACGCTCGAGGACGCCGTCGCTCGAATCAAGGACGGCGATCACCTCGCCTTCGGCGGCTGCCTCTTCTCGCGCACGCCCCTCGCCCTCATCCGCGCCCTGCTCCGTCGCCGCCCCCGGGGGCTCGGCATCTCGCGCAACCTCATGTGCTACGAGGGCGAGTGGTGCATGGTCGCGGGCGCCGTGGACAAGGTCGTCACGTCCTGGATGGGCATCGGCCTGCCCTGGGGCCTTTCCAAGATCGTGCGCGAGTACGTCGAGTCGGGCCGCGTGCCCGTGGAGGAGTGGAGCCACCTCGGAATCGGGCTGCGCTACCGCGCGGCGGCCATGGGCGTGCCCTTTCTGCCCGCCCTCACCATGCTGGGCTCGAGCCTCGTGGACGTGGGCGGCTCCAAGATCATCGACTGCCCGTATACGGGCGAGAAGCTCCTCGCCGTGCCCGCGCTCTTCCCCGACGTTGCCCTCCTGCACGTGCACCGCGCGGACCGCTTCGGCAATTGCCAGATCGACGGCTATGCCCACATGGATGCCGACATCTCCCGCGCGGCCGCCACCGTGCTCGTCACCGCGGAAGAGATCGTGAGTGAGGAGGAGATCCGCCGGACTCCCGACCGCACGATCATCCCGGGCTTCATCGTGGACGCCCTCGTTCACGTGCCCCACGGCGCCTACCCGCACGAGTGCTACGGGCTGTACGACGCCGAGCCGGGCCACTTCGGCGCGTATGTCGAGAGCATCAACGCGCGCGGCTCGGCCGCCGTGCAGGAATACCTGGACCGCTATGTCTACGGCCCCGCGACCCACGCGGAGTATCTGGCCCTCTTCGGCACGTCGGCCCTCGCGGAGGCGGAGCGGCGCGGGAAGGAGCTGGTGTCGTGAGCGCGGGCGGCGGAAGCGGCGTCACCGCCAACGAGCTGCTCGCCGTCATGGGCGCGCGCGAGCTGAAGGACAACATGACGGTCTTTGCCGGCGTGGGCGCTCCCCTGATGGCTTCGGCGCTCGCCCAGCGCACGCATGCCCCGGGCCTGACCATGATGGTCGAGGGCGGCGTCATCGGGCCGAAGTGGAAGCCCGGCGCGCTCCCCATCTCGACCAACGAGATGCGCGCGGCCTATCATGCCCAGATGCTGCCGGGGATCACGGACGCCTTCCTGCTCGCGCAGCGGGGGTTTTTCGACATCGGCTTCATCGGGGGAGCCCAGATCGACCGTTACGGCAACCTCAACACGAGTGCCATCGGGGGCAGCTACGAGCGGCCCAAGGTCCGGCTGCCCGGCAGCGGCGGCGCCAACGACATCATCTCGCTTTGCCGCGAGGTCATCATCCTCACCGTGCACGAGAAGCGGCGCTTCTCGGAGACGGTGGATTTCATCACGAGCCCGGGCTGGCTCGACGGCGGCGAGAGCCGCCGCAAGAGCGGGCTGCTCTTCGGAGGCGTCGCGCGCGTGGTCACCACCCTCGGCGTCTTCGGCTTCGAGCCCGAGAGCCGGCGGATGCGCCTCGAGGCCCTGCATCCCGGCGTCTCCGTCGACACGGTCCGTGCCAGCACGGGCTTCGAGCTCGCCGTGGCGAGCACCCTCCCCACCACCGCGCCTCCCACCGAGGAAGAGCTGGGGATACTGCGTATGCTCGATCCCGCGCGGCAGTTCATAGGCTGAGGAGATTCCCGTGACCCACTTCGGTCTGGCCATCCGCAATTTCGTCGGCCCCGGCGAGGTCCCTGATGTCCCGGGCCTCTACGCCTACGCCGAGCGCGCCGAGGCCCTCGGCTTCGAGTCGCTGTGGGCCTGGGACCACATCCTCCTGGGCGTCGAGCCCTCCTTCCCCATCATCGACTCGATCACCACCCTCGGCGCCGTGGCGGCGCGGACCAGCAAGATCAAGCTCGGCACGGGCGTGCTCGTGCTGCCCCTCCGCAATCCCGTGGTCACCGCCAAGGCCCTGGGCAGCCTGGACGTGATCTCGGGCGGGCGCCTCGTCCTGGGCGTGGCGGCGGGCTGGTACGCGCGCGAGTTCGACGCCGTGGGCGTGCCTTTCAAGCAGCGCGGCCGCGTCTTCGAGCGCAACCTGGACATCCTCCTGCGCCTGTGGACCGAAGAGCGCGTCACCCTCAAGGTCGACGAGTTCAACCTGCGCGAGGCGGTCATGGTGCCGCGCACGGTCCAGCGCCCCCGTCCGCCCGTGCTCATCGGAGGCTATGTCGACGCTGTCCTCAAGCGCGTGGCCACGGTGGGCGACGGGTGGCTGACCTACTTCTACACGCCCGAGAGCTTCACCAAGTCCTGGCAGAAGATCCACGCCTTCGCGAAAGAGGCCGGCCGCGACCCCTCTCGCCTCACCGCCACCAACCAGCTGGCCATTTACGTGGGCAGGAACCGTGAGGAGACCGAGAAGGACATGCGCCAGTGGCTGTCCACCGAGTGGGATACGGCGGCCTGGAGCGAGTCCACCATCGAGCACGCCATCCACGGCTCGGCCGAGCAGTGCATCGAGCAGCTCCGGGCCCACGTGAAAACGGGCGTGAATAGGATTATCCTGATCCCGTACCGCTACCAGCCCGCCCAGGTGGAGCGGATCGCCAAGGAGGTCATGGCAAAGCTATGAGCGTCTACATCGACATCAACTGCGACATGGGCGAGAGCTACGGCCGCTGGACCCTGGGGCGCGACGAGGACGTCATGCCCCACATCACGTCGGCCAACATCGCCTGCGGCTTCCACGGCGGCGACCCGCACGTGATGCGCAAGTCCGTCGAGCTCGCCCTCACGCACGGCGTGGCCATCGGGGCGCACCCCGGCCTGCCCGACCTCATGGGCTTCGGCCGGCGGCGCATGGACGTGAGCCCGCAGGAGATCAAGGACATCCACCGCTACCAGGTGGGCGCGCTCTGGGCCTTCGTCAAGGCCTCCGGCTCCACGCTCCAGCACGTCAAGGCCCACGGCATCCAGTACCACATGTTCGAGGACAATCTCGAGCTCGGCCGCGCCTCGGCCGAGCAGGTGGCCGAGCTCGACCCGAGCCTGATCCTCATGGTCATGGCCATGACCAAGTACGACGCGGAGGCCCGCAAGACCAAGGCCCGGGTGGCCGCCGAGGGATTCGCCGACCGCGTCTACGCCGATGACGGCCAGCTCGTCTCGCGCAGGCTCGGCAAGGACGCCCTGGTCAGCGATCCGTCGAAGGCGGCGGACCAGGCCGTGCGGATGGCCATGGAGCAGAAGGTGACGACGATCAGCGGCAAGACCATTGCGGCCAAGGTGGACACCATTTGCATCCACGGCGACAGCCCGGGGGCGGAGAAGATCGTGGCCGCCGTCCGGGACGGCCTCGTCAAGGCGGGAGCCACCGTCAAGCCGCTGCGCGACTGGTTCAAGGGCTAGGGTCGGAAGGCTCGGCGCCGATTCGACGGAACGGAGAGGCCCTCAGCCGGGTTTGTGGTTCATGACATCCACACACGGGGAGGCCCCATGCGAACATCGCTGCTGCTCCGGAGCGTCGTAGTCGCGGTCCTGATGAGCGTCGCCCTCGCGGGGAGCGCGAGCGCGCTCGAGGTCGGGCAGAAGGCTCCCGACTTCGCCCTCAACGGCACCGACGGCAAGCCCGTCAAGCTGTCCGACTTGACGGCCAAGGGTCCCGTCGTCCTCTACACCTTCATCGCCGCCTTCACCCCGACCTGAACGAAGGAGATGAAGGGCTTCGAGGCGGCCTTGCCGCAGTTCGAGGCCCTGGGTGCCCAGGTCGTGGGCATCAGCACTGACCATCACCTCGCCCTCGCCGCGTGGCAGAAGGATCAGGGCAGCAAGCAGCTCTTCCTCTCCGATTTCCGGCGTCAGATGCTCCCCGCGTACGGCGCGATGCAGACCGACGAGAAGAGCCCGGTGTACCGCTATGCGAAGCGGGCTTATTTCATCATCGACAAGACCGGGACGGTGAAGTTCGTGAAGGTCATGGACAACCCCCTCGACCTGCTCGACGCGGAAGAGGTCCTGAAGGCCACCAAGGCCGCCTCCTGATTTGCCGCTGAAGCTTCCGGCGGGGAGCTGGTGACGCTCCCCGCCGGAGCACGTCGTCTCGAGGGTTCGCGTCAGCGAGGCCGACCTTGCGCTGACCCCAGCTCGATCTCCCGCAGTCCACGCACCTTGAGGGCATCGGGGGCGAACCGCCCCCCTACCGCGACGCCGCCGGGCAAGGGCGTGTAGAGCTCGATCCCGATCGTGGCAATGGGCAGGGAGGTCGCGCCGGGCCTCGGAGCATCGAGAAGCTTCAGGGAAACGATGGCGAGGATCGGTCCGCTGTCCTCCGGAGTATCAGGAAGAGGCTCGCGGTCGAAAGCCTGGTTCGGGAACGCGGTCTTCATCGCCTTCTGGTGCACTTCCGAGTGATACCAGGCGACCAGGGCCTTCTTGCCCTCGAACCAGGCGAAGATCACGCGCTTGCCGCTCGACGTCTGCCCCGTCTCCACGCCGAGACAGCCGGGCCACGCCCTGGCCGCGCTGACCACGCTGGCGAAGTCCCCCGGGGGAGCCTGCGCGAGCGCCGGGGTGATCCAGGAGCAGACAAGGGCAAGGGCAACTGCCGCGACGATCACGCGGTGGCCACCGTGCTGGGTCGTCATGACGAGGTCTCCTTTCACGCTCATACGTCGTCTCTCGCGGGCCGCGCGTCGGCGCCGCTCAGCCCTGGAGCACCCATCCGTACTGGGTCAGGCTCGGCCGCGCCCCCTCTTCCAGGTAGGCCGCTTTCAGCTTCGACACGTAGTCGGGAGGCACCGGGTTGCGCTGGAGGCCCGGATCGATCCCGTAGACGCGGGCGCCGTTGAGGCCGAAGATCTGCGCCTTCACGTCAGGGGTGAGCGGGCGGTACCCGAACCGCTTCATGAGCGACTCGGGCATCGTGAACCGGCGCAGGGCCTCGATCTGCCACTGGGGCGAGCCCCACCAGATGGAATCCGTGCCCCAGAGCACGTGATCGGCGCCGAAGGCCTGGACGAGCATGCCGAGGACATGCCCGCAGACCAGGGGCGAGGTGATCACCATCTGTCCAAAGGTGGCGCCCAGCTCCGCGTAGATGTTGGTGAGGCCAGGGTTGCGGAGGCGGATGTCGCAGAGATCGGTGACCCAGTCCACGCGCGACGACGTGCGGAACTCGTCGCGCGCGGCCTCCATGGCGGGGCGGAGGGAGTGGAAGGCCGAGTGATAGACGATGAAGTTCAGGTCGGGAAAGTCCTTGGCCGCGCGCTCGAGGTCACGCGGATGCCAGTACTCCTCGACCCCGCCCTGGAGAGGCAGCCCCTTGTGGAGACAGATGTTCCTGATGCCGAGGCGGCGCGAGGCCTCCAGCATGGGGTACGCGACCTTCTCGTCGTCGATCCGCCACGGCTTCGGCGGGTTGCCGAAGGGCAGCCCCGTGTAACACTTCCACGCGCTGATCCTGAGGTCGGCGGCCTGACGCCGCATCTCGTCAAGATCCGCCGTGCCCTTGTTGGGGGACACCAGCCCGTGCGCGATGAGGCGCTGAGAGGCGGCCAGCCGGTTGATCACGTCCCGTGTCTCCGCCATCTTGTCCGGCGGCAGGATGTTGCTCGCCTCGGTCGCCGATGGAATGCCGCTGATCACGGCGACCGTGGTGTCGCTGTCCAGAAACATCTCCTTGATGTAGTTGCCGAGATAGAGATCGTCCATGGTGCCGCGATCCTTCTCGAGCTCGGAGTTCCAGGCGCGACCGACACGGCGCAGGCCAAGGAGATTCTGAAACTGCCGAGGCGCGGCGACGTGATGGGTCTGGACGTCGAAGATGAACTGGCCCGACGGCTTCCGCGCGTCGGCCGCCGCCGACTCGACGGCCTCCACGGGATCGACCTCGAAGAATCGTCCGAAGACCGTGTTCAAGGCGAGGAAGGCGGCCGCCATCCCCGCGCTGGAAGACAGGAAGTCGCGTCGGCCCACCCCGAGCCGGCGGGCGTTCGCTCGCGCCGTCTCCTGGAGCAGCGCGGCGACGCGTGCTTGCTCAGGCGTCTGCGACACCGGGACGTATTCCTCGTTCGAGACGACCCGCGTGGGGAGCGGAGAGAGCCCATCGGTCTCCGCGTCCAGCCGCCACTTCCGAACCCATCGACGTTCGCGCATCTCGTTCCTCCTCTCGGCGCTTCCGGCGCTGGTTCCCGGGTGATGTGAACATTGGTAACATACACATGTTGACAGTGTCAACACCAAAAGTTATGGTGGGTCAACCGTGCCACAAGCCGAACCGCGAGAACCTCAAGCCGGCCGGCGTCGGCCCCACGCGCCCCGGCGCCCGAATCGATACCACCACGGCGACCTTCCTCAGGCCCTCCTGGATGCCGCGCTTCGTATCGTGAAGACGCAGGGCACGGAAGCGCTGACACTGCGGGCGGTTGCCCGCCTGGCCGGCGTCTCGCAAGCGGCCCCGTACAGGCACTTCGCGAACAAGGAAGCCATCCTGGCCGCGGTCGCCGAGGACGGCTTCCGCTCACTGATGGCCGCCATGCGTGAGTCCGTCCAGGCCTGCGGTGACATCCCCCTCGCCCGGCTCCGGGCGGTGGGGATCGGCTACGTGACGTTCGCCACGAGCCATCCCTCGCACTTCCGCGTCATGTTCGGACGCGGCATGGCTGACCGGTCAGCCTTTCCGACGCTTCGTCAGGTCGCCAGTGACACGCTCGCGATGGTCGTGGCCGCCATCGTGGATTGCCAGCGTGCCGGGCTCGTGCGCTCGGAGGAGCCGGCGGAAGACCTTGCCCTCACCGCGTGGTCCAGCGTCCACGGCCTGTCCGCCCTCCTGGTCGAAGGAGTGCTCGACAGGCCCGCGGCTGAGGTCGCCGAGATGGTGACCCGGGATCTGTTCCTGGGTCTGGGAGTACGTCAGGGGTAGCGAGCGGGCGCCACGGCGGGCGGCCCGCGCCCGCGCCGGGACATGATAAGGTCCACTCGACCCGCACCCACGTAGCGACCTGGCCAACAGCGAGAGGGCTCCATGACGAGCGCCGGCGCGCGATTTGGCATCGTGTTTCTCCCGGAGTCGCTCGGCGACTTTGGAAGCCTGTGCCGCGAGGCGGAAGAGGCGGGGTTCGACCTCCTGGGGGTGGCTGACTCGCAATCAGTCTTCCGCGAGCTGTACGTGGCCCTCGCCATCGCCGCCCGCGACACCTCACGCATCCGGCTGGGCCCCCTCGTCACGAATCCCCAGACGCGCCACCTCGTCGTCACCGCGAGCGCGATCTCGAGCATCGACGAGCTCTCGGGCGGCCGCGCCATGCTCGGGCTCGGGTCAGGAGACAGCGCGATCTACACGCTGGGCGCGCCGCCGTCGACGGTCGCGGGGCTGGAGGACGCGGTGGTCACTCTCGGGCAGCTCACGAGCGGGGCGCTGGTCGAGCGGGGCCACCGGAAATGGCAGGTGCGGCGGTCCACGCGCCGGGTGCCCATCTATCTTGCCGCCGAAGGGCCACGGACGCTCGAGCTGGCCGGCCGCGTGGCCGACGGCGTCATCATCGGGCTGGGGCTCACCCCGGAGGTCATCAGCGTGTCGCTCGCCGCCATCGAGCGAGGCGCGCGCGCGGCCGGGCGGACACTCGAGGATCTCGACATCTGGTGGTTCGCCAAGACCAACGTCGCCGACACGCGCGAGGGCGCGGTGGCGCCCATCAAGATGGCCCTGGCCGCGAGCGCCAACCACGCCTTCCGCTTCACGCTCGAGGGCAAGGCCGTCCCGCCCGACCTTCACGAGCGGATCCGGGGGCTCCAGAAGGAGTACGACGCGCATCAGCACGAGATCGCCGGCGCCGCCAACGCCGACCTGACCGAGCGCTGGGGCCTCACGGAGTTCTTGCGCGATCGCTTCGGCATCGCGGGCACGCCCCACGACTGCGTGGCGCAGGTCCGCCGCGCCATGGCCGCGGGTGCCCGGCAGTTCATCATCACGGCCTTCGTGCCTGACGTCCGCGCCCTCATGCGTCGCTTCATGAGAGAGGTGGCAGCCGCCGTGGCGACCCCGGCATGATGCGCATCGCCGCCATCGAGGTCAGCCACTGGCATTCGCTCCACGACTCTGCCTACCTCCGTCATCTCCTGACCCTGCCCGACGCTCAGCTCGTGGGCGTGCAGGACCCGAGCGCGAAGGTGGCCGCCGAGCGCGCCGCCGTCCTCGGCAATCCCCCCGTGTTCACCGACTATGGCCGCATGCTCGCGGACACCCATCCCGACTTCGTGATCGCCCTGGGACGGCACAGCGTGATGGCCGAGACCGCCCACTACCTGCTCGACCACGGCTATCCCTTCCTCATGGAAAAGCCCATGGGGATCAACGCCACCGAGGTGCGGCGCATCGCGGACAAGGCGGCCGCCAAGCAGGCCTTCGTCGCGGTGCCGCTGGCCCAGCGCTATCTCCCCTTCACCACCCGGGCCAGGGCGCTCCTCGCCGAGGGACGATTCGGCCCCCTCTCGCACATCTATTTCCGTCTGAACCGCCCGACGTCCGGGCGCTACCCCGCGTGGGGCGCGCCGTGGATGCTCGATCCCGCCGTCGCGGGCGGCGGATGCCTGCGCAATCTGGGTCCGCATGGTCTCGACCTCTTCCTGTACCTCACGGGCGAGGAGGCGCAGGTCACGGGGGCGCAGGTGAGTCGGCGCGCCCTCGGCGAGCGCGTGGAGGACTACGCCTCCGTGCTCGTGCGCTCGAGGGGCGGGGTCCTCGGCACCATCGAGCTGGGCAACGGCTATCCGCGGAACGGAACGGACGGAGAGTGGAAGATCGCCGGGCGCGACGCGATCCTCTCCGTGAGGGACGACGTGCTCCGCCTGGTGACGAGCGCGAGCGAGGAGACGGCCCCTGCCCCGCTCCCCGAGCCCATCGCGCTCACCGCGCTCCGCGACGCCCTCGATCACTGGCGACGCGGGGCCACGCCGCCGATCGGCGTGGAGGACTGCGCGCGAGTGGCCGTGCTGATCGACCGGGCGTACGAGCTGGCCGCCTCGGCCGGCGTGTGAGCGCCCGCGCTCCCGCATCACTCGCGCGACCACCAAGATGCGCATTCCCCTCGGCGCCGGCGCCTGGCTCGATTACGACCCTGAGTGGCTGCCGTCGGAGGAAGCCGACCACGCGTTGACCGGCCTCCGCGGCGAGCTTTCGTGGGAGCAGCGGGAGATCGTGCTGTTCGGGCGCCGCGTCCTGCAGCCGCGCCTGATCGCCTGGGCAGGTGATCGTGCCTACCGATACTCGGGGCAAACGCTCGAGCCACGACCGTTCACCCCGACGGTGGGCCGGATGCTCGCGAATGTCAGCGCACGCGCCGGCATGACCTTCAACCACGTCCTCGTCAACCGCTACCGGAGCGGCGAGGACAGCATGGGGCTGCACTCCGATGACGAGCCGGAGCTGGGTCCGGACCCGCTGGTGGCCATCGCATCGCTCGGCACGGCGCGGCGACTGGTCGTCAAGCCGCGGCGGAAACAGGATCGGGACCGGCACGAGCTCTCGCTGGGACACGGCGCCCTTCTCGTGATGGGAGGGACATGTCAGCGCCACTACGTCCACGGCGTTCCCCGTCAGTCGGGCATTCACGGGGAGCGAATCAGCCTGACCTTCCGGTACCTTCTCCGAGACCCGTGATCGTGGAAGAGGCACGCCCCCGTCCGTCTGGCGGCCGTGGCCCGCGCGTGGTAGCGTCTCGGCAACGCAGCCGCGCGACGCCCCCTCGGGGATCGCGGAGCCGGCCTCCGGGAGGACGTGCATGGCAAAGCTGGCGCTGCGAGTCAACGGCGGAAACAGGGAGATCGAGTCGGCTGATCCGGACGTGCCCTTGCTCTACGTGCTCCGCAATCACCTGGGGCTGACGGGCACTCATTTCGGCTGCGGCCTCGCCCAGTGCGGCGCCTGCACCGTCCTCGTGGGTGGGCGCGCGGTCCGCTCCTGCGTCACCCCCGCGCGCTCGGTGGCGGGCCAGGACGTGGTCACCATCGAGGGCCTCGGCTCCCCTGATCGCCCCGATCCCCTCCAGGCCGCCTTCATCGCCGAGCAGGCTGCGCAGTGCGGCTATTGCACGGCCGGCATGGTCATGACCGCGCGCGCCCTCCTCGCGAGGACGCGCCGGCCGAGCGAGCAGCAGGTGAGGCAGGCCCTCGCCGGCAACCTCTGCCGCTGCGGCAGCCACGCCCGCGTGATTCGCGCCGTGCTGCGCGCCGCTTCGGCGCCCCCGGGAGGGCGGTGAGGTGGCCGCGCTCAGCATCTCGCGACGAAGCTTCCTGGCCGCCGGCGGAGTCCTCGTCGTCGGGCTCGGGCTCGACGGCGTCGGTCGCGCCTCTGCCCAGACCGTGGCGGGCGCGGATCGCTTCCTCGGCAAGTCGCTCGCCCCGGACGCCGTCGACTCGTTTCTCGCGGTGCACGCCGATGGCTCCGTGACCCTCTTCGTCGGCAAGGTCGACATCGGCACGGGCGGACGCATCGCCATGCGCCAGATCGTGGGCGAGGAGCTCGACGTGCCTCTCGAGCGCATCGCCATGATCGAGGGCGATACCGCGCTCACGCCCAATCAGGGCGCCACCGCGGGCAGCTACGGTATCGCCCGCGGCGGCACCCAGCTCCGCCAGGCCGCGGCCACGGCCCGCCAGGCGCTCCTCGCCCAGGCCGCCCAGCGCCTCGGCCGGCCGGCGGGAGACCTCCAGATCGTCGATGGCGTCGTGCGCGCGAAGGACGGGACCGGGGCGGTCACCTATGGCGAGCTGATCGGGGATCGCGCGTTCAACCTGAAGGTCGACGGCGGGGCGCCGCTGAAAGCCCCGCAGAGCTTCCGATTCATCGGCAAGTCCCTGCCCCGCCCCGACCTGCCGGCGAAGGTGACGGGTCGACACCGCTACCTCCATGACCTGACGCTGCCGAGCATGCTTCACGCACGGGTGATCCGTCCGCCCGCCCACGGAGCCACCCTTGTCTCCGTGGACGAGTCCTCCGTCGCCGCCATCGGCAGTGCCCGTGTCGTGAGGATCCAGAACTTCCTGGCCGTGGTCGCGGAGCGGGAATGGGACGCGGTGCGGGCGGCGCGCGCGCTCCAGTGCAAGTGGACGGCAGGCACCGGACTGCCCGACTCCACCAAGGAGTTCGACTCGATGCGGGCGAGCCGCGTCGTCCGCGACCAGGAGATCGCCAAGCGCGGTGATCTCTCGGCGTTGAGCGCCCCCGCTCCGGGAATGCGGGCGCTCGCGGCCTCGTATCGCTGGCCCATCCAGACCCACGGCTCTATCGGGCCCTCCTGCGGCGTGGCCGATGTGCGCGCCGATCGCGCCACCGTCTGGAGCTCGTCCCAGAACACCCACGGATTCCAGACGACGTGCGCCCGGCTCCTCGGACTCGAGCGAGATCGCGTGCGCGTGATCTATCTCGACGGCGCGGGCTCGTACGGCCCCAACGGCGCCGATGACGCCGCCGCGGAGGCGGCGCTGCTCTCGAAGACGCTCGGCAAGCCCGTCCGCGTGCAGTGGACCCGACAGGAGGAGCACGGCCTGGACCCGAAAGGGCCCGCCCAGCTGCTCGAGCTGCGCGCCGCCGTCGATGCCGACGGGGAGGTCGCGGCGTGGGAGACGCAGGCGTGGCTCCCCATCGCCACCGCCAACCTTCCCAACATTCCGCTCCTGTCGCTGGACGCGGCGGGGATCCCGCAGACCCCCGGACGCTCCACCGGGCTGATCTACCAGAACGTGGATCCCCCCTACACGATGCCCAACGTCAATGCCGTCGTGCACTGGATCCCCGACGCCCCCCTCCGCACCTCGGCGATCCGGGCGCCCGGAAAGGTCGCCAACACCTTCGCGGTGGAATCCTTCGTGGACGAGATCGCCGCGCTGGCCCGCGTGGACCCCGTGGAATTCCGTCTCCGCCGCCTCACCAATCCGCGCGGCCTCGAGGTTCTGCGACGGTTGACGGCGCGCATGGGCTGGCAGCCGCGGCCGTCGCCGCGTCCCGTCGACCCGAAGGCGGCCGTGCTCACCGGCCGCGGCATCGCCTACATCCACTACAAGCACGAGGAGACGCTGGTGGCCATGGGCATGGAGGTGGCCGTCGAGCGCGCCACCGGGCGGATCCGGGTGACGCGGGTGGTGTGCGCCCAGGACTGCGGGCTCATGATCAATCCGGACTGCGTGCAGAGCCAGCTCGAGGGCAACATCATCCAGACGCTCTCCCGCACGCTCCACGAGGAGATCGTGTACGACCGCAACGGCGTGACCACGGTCGACTGGGCCTCGTACCCCATCCTCACCTTTCCCGAGGTGCCGGCCCTCGAGTTCGAGCTGATTCAGCGGCTGGACCAGCCGCCTCTCGGCGTCGGCGAGGCCGCCTCCACGCCGGTGCCCGCGGCGCTCGGGAATGCCGTGTTCGACGCGACGGGTGTGCGGCTTCGCACGGTGCCATTCCGGGCGGACCGGGTGAAGGCCGCCCTGGCCCGGAGCTGACCGGGAATCCCCGTGATCACCTCGGCGGATGTCGTCGTCATCGGCTCCGGCGCCTTCGGCGCCAGCGCGGCCTACCACCTGGCGAAGCGCGGCGCCCGCGTGGCCGTGCTCGAGCGTCTCGGGCTCGCCTCGCAGACCTCGCCGCGCGCGGCCGGCCTCTCCAGCCAGGTGCGGGCGACCCCGTCCCTCACCCGGCTCGCCCGGCGCGCGGTGGGCAAGCTCGCGTCGTTCACCGACGAGACGGGCCAGCCGCTCCGCTTCACCCAGAGCGGCGCCCTGAAGATCGCGCGCAACGAGCGCGACGCCGAGCAGCTCTCACGCGAGGTGGCGCGGGGCGCCGCCGCCGGGGTCGAGATCGACTTCGTCTCGATCGCCGAGGCGCAACGCCGGCTGCCCATCCTCGGCGCGCGCGGCATCGCGGCCATCACGTGGAGCCCGACCGACTGCAACGTCGAGCCCTCCGATCTGCCCATCGGCTACTGCCGGGCCGCCGAGAAGCTCGGGGCCGCGCTCCTCCCGCACACGCCCGCCACGGGCTTCGAGATCGGCGCGGGCGGCGTGGAAGGCGTGCGGACGCCGCAAGGGACGATCGCCACGCGCGCGGTCGTGGACGCCGCGGGCGGCTGGGCGCGTCTCGTCGCCGCCGGCCTCGGCGGCGCTTTGCCCGTCGTCCCGACCCGCCATCAGCTCTTGATCACCGAGCCCATTGCCGGGGTCGGGCCCGAATTCCCGATCGCCCGCGTGATCGACGCCAACGTCTACGTGCGCCACGAGCGCGGCGGGCTCATGCTCGGCGGCTACGAACCCGATCCCCTGCAGGTGGACATGGCCGCCCTCCCGCCGGCCTTCGACATCGCCGAGCTGCCGCTCGACATCGAGGTCCTCTGGCGGCTCGCGCGAAGCGTCAGCGAGCAGTTCCCGATCTTCCAGGATCCGACCATCCGCGTCGCCGAGCACCGTGGCGGGCTCCCCACCCTCACCATGGACGACCGCTATCTCGCGGGGCCGCTCCCCGGCGTGGGCGGGGCGTGGGTGATGAGCGGCTGCTGCGTGGGCGGCCTCAGCGTCTCCCCCGCCCTCGGGGAGGCGATGGCCGAGTGGATCCTCGACGGGACGTCCTCGCTCGATCTCACCGAGATCTCAACAGCGCGCTTCGCCGGACGCGAAGCTGACGAGGCCGCGCTGCGCGAGCGATGCCGGCAGGCTTACGCGGCCCACTACCGGGCGGGCAGGGAGACGTCGGCGGTCTCGTGAACCATCTCATCGGCCTCCTGCGCTGCGGTATGCTCGCCCGCGGAGGGCACTCATGACCACCATCCCGCTCCGCCCGACCATGCTCGAGGTCGACCTCGACGCGGCCGCCGACAACGTCCGCGCGGTGCGACGGCTCGTCGGTCCCGAGCGCAAGATCTTCGCCGTCGTCAAGGCCGACGGCTACGGGTTCGGGGCCGCCGAGATGGGCGCCGTGTTCGTCCGGAACGGCGCCGACTACCTGGCCGTTGCCGACCTCACCGAGGGCATCCGGATGCGCCAGCGTGGGATCACCGCGCCGATTCTCGTGTATCCGAACTCGCTGCCCGTGGCCGCCGCCGACGCTCTCGCCCACGGCCTCGTCCCCACCCTCGTGGACCTCGACTCCGCCCGCGCGTACTCGGAGGCGGCGGCCGGCCCGTGCGAGGTCTTCGTCAAGGTCGACGTGGGGCTCGAGCGCCTCGGGGTTCCCACGGAGCAGGCGGTCAAGACGATCCTCGCCATGATGGAGCTGCCCCACCTGCGCCTCGGCGGCATCTGCGCGCATCCTCACGCCGAGGTCGGCGGCGATCCCGCCTACGCCGACTGGCAGCTCGGGCGATTCACGGGCGTGATCGACGAGCTGGAGGCGCGGGGCGTTCCCGTGCCCGTGAGGCTCCTGGCCGCCACGCCCTTCGTGCTGCGCTTCCCGCACACCTATCTCAACGCCGTCGATCCCGGCCGGATGCTGTACGGCATCACCTTCCCCGGGGAGACGCCGCCCGTCCCGCTCCGCCCCGCCTTCCTCGCCCTGACCACGCGCGTGATCGCGCTCAAGGAGCTCTCGCCCCGCGACCGGTTTGCCGAGATGGCGCCCTTCCCGGTGACGGCGCCCATGCGACTCGGGGTGGTACCCATGGGCTCGGCGGACGGCCTCCGCTGGCTTCACGCCGGGCATGTCCTCGTGCGCGGTCAGTCCGCCCCCGTGATCGGCTCGCCGTCGCTCGAGCACACGCGGATCGATCTGACCTCCGTGCCCGCGGCCGCCGTGGGGGACGAGGTCGTGATCATCGGCCGCCAGGGCGGCCTGGAGATCTCGCCCGCCGAGGTCGCGTCCCGTCACGGCCTCGGCCTCCACCACGTGGCCACCACGGTCGGGCCGCGCGTGCCCCGGGTCTATCTCTCCGGCCGCGCCACGGTCTGAAGCGAGGACGTCCCCATGCCCGTCCAGTACGAGAAGCGCGGTCCGATCGGCATCGTCACCCTCAGCCGCCCTGGAGCGCGCAACGCGTGGGGCGCCGACTTCAACGAAGGCATCGCCCGCCACTTCGCAGCCATGGAGGACGACGACGAGATCCGCTGCGCCGTCCTCACCGGTGATGAGGCCGGGGGCGCCTTCTCCGCCGGCGCAAACCTGAAGGACCCGAAGACGCACACCATGGCCTCGCCCGCGGAGTTCATCAAGGGCATCCCGAAGCGGCGGGACCGCGCCTTCGAGATCCTCGGGAACTTCCCCAAGCCGCTCGTGGGCGCCGTCAACGGGTTCGCCGTAGGCATCGGCTGCATCGTGACCTTCTGCTGCGATCTGCTCGTTGCCTCCGAGCGGGCGCAATGGCGTCTGCCTCAGGTGGCGCTGGGCATCCTGCCCGCCTATGGCGGCGCGGCCCGCCTCGCCCGCTGGGTGGGTCGCGGCCACGCCATGCGCCTCACGCTCGGGTTTCCCCTCGACGCCGAGGAGGCACAGCGGATCGGCCTCGCGCAGTGGCTGGTGCCGCACGCCCGTCTCATGGACAAGACGCTCGAGGTGGCCGGGCACCTCGCGTCATTGCCACCGCTGGCCGCGCGCCTGGGCAAGGAGTCGCTGCTCCGCGGCCTCGACGTTCCCAACCTCGCCGACGCCTCGCTGGTCGATCTCTATCGGTTCGCGACCCTCGAGCTGACGGAGGACAAGGCCGAGGGGCACGCGGCGTGGCGCGAGAAGCGCAAGCCAACATTCCGGGGCCGTTGAGCTTCGGTCTTTCTCCCGCTTTCTAGAAAGGAGTCCATCATGCCTCGCGTCGCTCCTGTCACCGGCAAGTCCGAAGTGCCTGCGGAGCATCACGCCGTCGTCGACGACGTCCTCAAGGTCTTTGGGAACGTGCGGGGGCCCTTCAGCATGCTCCTCCACAGCCCGAAGCTG